>JBPCWA010000464.1:0-4803 GCA_051009975.1 Hyphomicrobiaceae bacterium | reverse complement strand
CAGGGTCGGTCATTAAGATGCCTCCTGCAAAATCCTCGGTAAGATGCGGCTCAGTTTCCTGCACCTCACGTGCCGTGAGGGCTTTGAAGTTGACTCCGTACTTCTCGTTAGCGCGGCTCTCACTAGCGATCGCCGCCTGCAGCGCCATAGTATCGCGATAGACTGCAATATAACCTGTTCTTCGCAGCAAACTATCAATGCTTGCCTCCGACATTAGGAGTTCATGTGCTGACAGGCAGTGTTCGATAAGCGGAACGTTGGCTTGTGCGGTAAGAGCGATATGGCGCTGCGATCCATATCGCCAATACTGATAGAGCCTACTCGCCATGCTTGGCATAGCAAGCCAATGAACATGTACGCTGGGGTTAAGATTGAGCGCATACTTAAAGATACTGCCGGCATCGCGTGGAAATGCGTAAGGCACGACCCCCTCACGCTGTATTATCCCAGCATTGCCATACGATGTTTCTTGGACAGGACGATCACGATCAATCAGAGCAACAGACAGATTGCGACGTTGCAGATGTAGCGCCGTCGATATCCCGACGATTCCAGCACCTAGCACTAAGCAGTCAAATCTCATGAGCCTGTCCGCAGTCTAATGGGCCATCGAAAATTCAAGATATGAGTTCCATGGATCGTTGGACGCCGCCAAGTGACAGTCGCTAGCGCGGGCTTTATGATCGTGGCAAGACAGATTTTATAGTTGCTTTCCGGAGAGCAAGGACGGCGACTGTTTTTTTGCACACAGAACCCCAAGGATAACCCGATGATACCGCGCTACACACGACCGGAAATGGCGGCCATCTGGAGCCCCCAGTCCCGTTTCCGAATCTGGTTCGAGATCGAAGCTCATGCTGCAACGGCTATGGCCGAACTGGGTGTCATTCCACAGCAAGCGGCACAAGAGATTTGGCGACGGGGTCAAGACGTCGAGTTTGATGTTGACCGTATCGAACAGATTGAAGCCGAGGTAAAGCATGACGTGATTGCTTTCCTGACCCATCTTGCCGAGCATATTGGCCCCGACGCACGATTTGTTCACCAAGGACTGACCTCATCTGACGTATTGGACACCTGCTTTAATGTGCAACTCGTCCGTGCAACCGACATCATTATCGCCGACGTAGATCGCCTTCTTGCAGCTTTGGAAACCCAGGCAATTGCCCACAAGTTTACGGTTACAATCGGTCGTAGCCACGGCATCCATGCCGAACCGACGACCTTTGGACTAAAAATGGCTTCGGCCTATGCGGAGTTTACGCGTGCTCGGGAACGATTGGAATTTTCACGACGAGAGATTGCCACGTGTGCCCTTTCAGGTGCTGTTGGTACATTTGCAAATGTTGATCCACGCGTTGAGGCCTATGTTGCCGAAAAATTGCGACTTGTTCCTGAACCGATTTCGACCCAAGTGGTTCCCCGGGATCGCCATGCTATGTATTTCTCGACACTCGCAGTAGTCGCTTCGTCGGTTGAGCGGATTGCCACAGAAATTCGACATTTGCAGAGAACCGAGGTCCGGGAAGTAGAGGAGTATTTCTCACCCGGTCAGAAAGGGTCGTCTGCTATGCCGCACAAGCGCAATCCAGTTCTCACTGAAAATTTGACCGGATTGGCTCGTATGGTCAGATCTTACGCCCTGCCAGCAATGGAAAATGTCGCATTATGGCACGAGCGAGATATTTCACATTCCTCAGTCGAACGTATGATCGGTCCCGACGCGACGGCCCTTCTTGATTTCGCTCTCTCCCGCCTTGCCGGCGTGATTGAGAAACTGGTTGTCTACCCCAAGCGCATGAAGCAAAACCTCGATGCACTCGGGGGACTCCACAACTCGCAAGCTGTTTTGCTCGCGTTGACTCAGGCCGGCGTGGAGCGAGAAATCGCTTACAGATTGGTCCAACGAAACGCGATGAAGGTTTGGCAGGAGGGCAAGGATTTTTTATCCGAACTCAAATCAGACGACGAGATTGCGCAATATCTAACTCAAAAGGATATCGAGGCGCTTTTCGATATTACGCAACACACCCAGCATGTTGAGACCATATTCTCGCGCGTCCTTACCCACGAGTAACATGCGACGGTTCCGTCCGCTTACCTGATGGCGCTCTTTCTCCTAATAGTGATCTTACGGTTGATACGAGGACCAACCATGAAAACCGCAGATGCAGAGCTGTTGATGTGCATCGAAGGACGCACTATCGATCACAAACACTGGCTATGGCGGTGGTCTCAGAAACTTAAGACCGGCAAGTTGGTGGATATCCAGAAACAGTCCAATGTCGGGACATTTTCCGCATATCCGAACCCAATCCTCGCTGCAGTCAAGGAGTGCAGACGTCCGATCATACTCATTGGATATCACCTGGGCGTCGCAGCTATAGTGCGTTCAGCGCAAGCGTTGCCCGCGACATCAGTTAAAGGCGCGTTTTTGGTGGCTCCTGCAGACTTTGATATCAGAGCAGGTCCTGGAGCAGACGGTGAATTGAGCGATGCGCCCTTGCCGTTTCCCTCTTTGCTGGTGGCCTCCAGAACCGATCCTCGCTGTAGTTTCGAGAAAGCGAGCGACATGGCTTTGGCCTGGGGCTCACACTTGGTTGATGCCGGTGACGCAGGTCAAATTGATGCGTCATCAGGCCACGGACCATGGCCTGAAGGACTGCTACGGTTAGGATGGTTTTTGAAGCGTCTATAGAGAACCAGTCTAAAGCGGGAACGGTCTGGTTCTAGGGGGCAAGATGTATCGGGCACGGCCACCGATCGTAAATCACGTGGTCGGGACCACGTGACTGGTACTGATACTATCGTGAATAAAACTCAACCACGAGATTTGGTTCCATGATGACTGGGAACGGGACATCTGCCAGGGCTGGTATCCTTTGAAAGCTTGCTCTCATCTTGCCGTGATCAACTTCCAAATAGTCCGGCACATCGCGTTCCGGGCTTTTGTTCGCCTCGAGAACCATAGCTATCTCGCGCGATTTCTCACGAACTTCTATGACGTCGCCAATGCGGCAGCGATAACTAGCAACATTCACTCGACGACCATTGACCCGGATATGACCGTGGGAAATGAACTGACGGGCCGCAAAAACCGTCGGTACGAATTTGGCGCGGTACACGATGGTATCTAACCGGCGTTCAAGCAAGCCGACAAGATGTTCGGATGTTGAGCCCTTAAGACGAACAGCCTCTGCATAAAGCCGTCGGAAATGCCGCTCTCCGATATTGCCATAATAGCCCCTGAGCTTTTGCTTGGCGCGCAATTGTTGACCGAAATCAGACAATTTGCCGCCGCGGCGATCACCGTGCTGACCAGGTCGGCTCTCTCTTTTGTTGATCGGGCTCTTTGGCCGTCCCCAGATGTTCTCACCAAGACGGCGATCAATTTTATGTTTGGCGCGAATGCGCTTTGTCATAATGGCACTCCATGCGGGTATAGTGGTGTCTGCTGGAGCGCCCCCTCCTTTGCCCTATCTGGGCCGACAGGATTGACCTCGTGGTCAAACCGCGGGTGCGCGTGAAACAGACGCGGGCCACTTCCGCGGCCCGTCGCTGCTCGTATACTGCCCAGACTGAATGCAGTCAATGCAAACAGACGCTCTTATCAAGTTCCGTTACTCTTTTTTCGTTCGCGACTGTGCCGCTGCGATCTTTGGTCCGCTCGCAACATAGCGCGCAATCAACGCTTTGACCTGTTTGCGCTGTTCCGCAGTGCACGTCTTGGCTGTTGACTTGCCCTCTTTCACAACGACCCGTTTTCCGTCCTTATGCTCGACAATCTGCAGTTTTCCGACCAGCATCATGAGTGTCGTGAGGTGGAGTTGATTGATGTAAACCAACTGTTGGGGCGTCCATTTTTTGGACTGTTGCTCGCGTGTCATCAGAGAACGGTAATTATTGATCTGATCTTCACGCAGATCGCAAATTTGGGCGTGAGCTGTTAACCGCGCAACCTGTATCACCTCACGACCTTTAGCGACCGACACCGTCATCTCGGCTCGTTGCGATTTATCGATCCGGACAGTCTTACCGTTCGGCGGGGTGAAGTTTTCGGGTGTGTAAGCCCAAGCGTAGTTCATGATTGTTTTGACTGAACGCTCGCTTAATTCTTGCGCGACCGCCGCGGCGGTGATCATCGTGAAGGCGATGGCCCCAATACCCACAGCACCCAAAGACGACCCAAAGCGTTTCCGCATCGTTATATTGTCCCTATCTGCAAATCTGGTCGCCCGCTCTAGGCGAACCTGACGGCGGCGCGGCTCCCGCGCACACAACATGTGTAGCAACGTGGTTCCGATTCAAAGTGGGCATAATAATGGCGTGTCATCGGCTGGCATCGTTGTCCCCCGCTTTCCTCTTGGTAAGAGTTGCAACAATACCACGCAATGTTCGCACTTCTTGATCGGTGGGTTCCATACGCGCGAGCATAGTTCGGATATTGCGTGAAACCACGGAGCGTCGATGACTAGGATTGAAAAACCCACGCAGAGCCAACTCACTCTCTAAATGATGAAATAAATCAAAGAGTTCTTGTTTAGAAGCCAATCGACTTTCTCCCAGCGGCACGCCGGGCTGGATCGACTTTTCATTGCGGCTTACGCGTCCGATGCTCCCAGTCCCCGTTGCGCGAAGCCACTCGTAACCAAGGAGCAACACTGATTGTGCCAGATTCAATGATGCAAACTGGCTATTGACGGGAATCATCACAGCAGCATCCGCCAATGCTATTTCGTCGGAATTCAAACCATTTCTCTCGCGTCCAAATAGAATACCGCACTTGGCCTCCCGTCCCGACAA
>JBPCWA010000463.1:0-4298 GCA_051009975.1 Hyphomicrobiaceae bacterium | reverse complement strand
GAGCCGCCACGATCCGCATGCCTAGCCTCCGAGTGTTGCAACAAGCAGCGCCTTGATAATATGCATGCGATTTTCTGCCTGATCAAAAACGATCGACGCCTCGCTTTCGAAGACATCGTCGGTCACTTCCAAGCAGTCGATTCCGAACTCTGTGGCGATAGAAGCACCCAACGTCGTATCGGCATTATGAAACGCGGGGAGGCAATGCATGAACTTTGCGTGGTAGGTACCGGTCAGAGCCATCAGTTCTTTATCAACGCGATAAGGCCTCAGAGCGGCAATGCGTTCCTCCCAAAGATCCTTATCCTCCCCCATAGAAAGCCAGACATCGGTGTAGACGAAATCGGCTTCGGGAACCACTTCCTCAGGCTTATCGCTCAGCCTAAGAAATGTACGACGGTCCCGGGCAACCTGCTCCAAATGATCGAGCCGTTTTGTATTCGGCCAGCACGAGCGCGGCCCGCAAAGCCGCACGTCGACCCCAAGCTTGAGGCCGCAAAGCGCCAGCGAATGCGCAACGTTGTTCCCAACATCTCCGACAAAAACGACCGAAAGGTCCGATAGGTGCTTGTGCGTGAATTCGCTCATCGTCAAGCAATCGGCAAGGGCCTGCGTAGGATGGGCTTCATCGGTCAAGCCATTATAAACAGGAACGCCAGAATGCTCGGCCAATTCACGTGCCGCATTCTGTTCAAAACCGCGATACTCGATGGCGTCGTAAAGCCGGCCAAGGACGCGCGCTGTGTCCTTCATTGTCTCCTTGTGCCCTAACTGGTTGCCGCTGGGACCGAGGTAGGTCACACGGGCGCCTTGATCATAGGCCGCAACCTCGAAGCTACTTCGCGTCCTGGTAGAGTCCTTCTCGAAGATCAATGCAATATTCTTGCGCTCAAGCTGGGGCCGCTCAGTGCCTGCATACTTGGCAGCTTTCAGATCTTGGGCAAGTCGCAAAAGCAATCGAATCTCTCTGGCATCCAGATCATCGATTGAAAGCAGACTTCGTCCCCTTAAATGGACTGGCATCCTTCACCTCAAATACGCGTCTACCATTGGCGTTCCGGTTGGAGCGGAAGACGCGCCCACCATAGGACCTCGGCCATTCACGATACCAACTCACCTTTGTCGACGAGGCCGCTGCTGACCAGAAAACCTTTGATAAGCGCACCAAGGCCCGGCTCACTGATATCTTCGAAGTCGTAGAGAGCGCGGACCACTGGTATGTTCAGTTCAAGAAGACTTTCAAGATCACTCGGCGTGCCTGTAACGACCAGATCGGCGCCAGAGGCATTGATTGTTGCTGCCAGGTCTTCACGTTCCGATTGCGAATACCCCATGGCGGGCAGGACCTTGCCGACATGAGGAAAGCGCGCGAAAACGTCCCTGATCTCCCCGGTCGCGGACTGTCTAGGGTCGATTATCTCTTTGGCTCCAGCCCGAACTGCTGCGATGTAGCCGGCACCATAGGCCATACCGCCGTGGGTCAGTGTCGGGCCGTCGTCAATCACGATGACACTTTTTTCGCGAATAGCGCTCTCGTCTTGTAGGTAGACCTTCGACCCTGCTTTCACGATCTGCGCATCAGGAACGATGGCTGACACCTTTTCCGTCACCGAACGTACATCTGCCTCGGCGGCTGAATTGCATTTTGCCACCACGACAATATCGGCCATACGAAGGACCGCTTCTCCGGGATGATGCGTAGTCTCGTGACCGGGTCGGAGCGGGTCCACAAGCACAATGTGGAGATCGGGCCGAACAAAAGGAAAGTCATTGTTGCCTCCGTCCCAAAGTAAGATGTGCGCCTCCAGAGAGGCCTGCGCGATGATTTTCTCGTAGTCGACGCCGGCGAACACCACATTGCCAGCACGGATATGAGGCTCATATTCCTCGCGCTCCTCGATCGTGCATTCAGCGGCGTCCAGGTCGTCTAAATCTTCAAACCTTTGCACCTCCTGCAAGCGGAGGTTTCCGTAAGGCATAGGATGGCGAATGATCACGGGCCTGAGCCCCGTTTGTCGGACCAGTTGGGCAAGCCATCTTGTGGTCTGAGATTTGCCAACCCCTGTTCGCACCGCAGAAACTGCGATGACAGGAAGATCCGCAGACAACATTGTAGCTTTCGGACCCTGGAGACGGAAATCGGCACCGGCTGCCAGAACGACTGAGGCGAGACGCATTACCTCACGATGAGGAACGTCACTATATGCAAAGACAACGTCATCAATTTCGTGCTCTCGAATAAATAGGCCGAGTGTCTCTTCCCCGATAATTTCGATGCCATCGGGGTATCCTTCGCCGGCCAGCACCGCCGGATACATGCGCCCGCTGATCCCGGGGATCTGCGCGGCGGTGAACGCAACGACCAGCTGTGCCGGATCATTTCGGAACGCAACATTGAAGTTGTGAAAGTCACGCCCCGCAGCACCCAAAATGACGATGCGCCGCGCAGTTTGCAATTGCGCCACTAAGTACCTCCAAGACAGCGAGTTATGAAAGTCCCCTCGTTCGGGTGCCTTTCAACCACCTGAGTATTGCCGCACAAGAGCGCCTGACAGGTTCGCGCATAAGCCCTCTATGGTAGTTTCATTGGCAAGCACCGTTTCGCCGTTTCTGAACATTGATTGACTGAGCCAACGGCTGTGGCGTTGATGCACGTCAATCTGCCCCGATTGTGGCATACAATAGTTGTCCGGCTCGACCATCGGCTATCGTGAATAGTGTGCGATGCATTCACTTTCGCGTCCGCGGATAACCCGCTTGCCAGCCAATGGACCACGATGTTCGGTCACCACCGTGAACTGTTTTTCAGCACCGTCAGACTGATGCGCAAAGACGACAACCCAGTCCTGCGTACGGTCAAGCTGGTGGGCGCGATGTGTATTGGAATGAAGGGCGGTAAACGACCATGGCCCACGTTCGGCATGCAGCACGGGCAGCCATGCGCGCCCCTCTGGATTGAACCGTCTGGGTGCAATCATCTTCAAATCACCCTTGCCCGCCTTGTGCCGATATTCGGCATCAACGGACAATAAATCCGCACTCGACGGCGAATCACCGTCTGCTTTGCTACGAAATTGTCCGCGATCCAACCGCTCTTTCAATAGAGCCCTGATTGCACTGCAGCGTCTCGGTCCAATTCCAGGCACCTCAGTGAGGTTGCCGTTATTGGCGGCTACCTCCAAGGCTTCTAGTATATCGACATGCAGTCTCTCGTGGATGCTGTGTGCAAGCTCTGGCCCGATCCCCGGAACCGTTTGAAAGAGTCGCTCCGGCTCCAATGCGCCGGTCAATCGGTCGAGCGCTGACCAGCGCCCTGTTTCGACCAATTCAACCAGCGAAGACGCGATAGAGCGACCAATCGCCGGAAGTGCGATCAGCGCCGACGGACCAGCCTCAGCAACTATTTCGCTCACTGGTTTGGCGAGATTCTCAACTGTATCGGCCGCCCGACGGTACGCTGCAATGCGAAAGCCATCGGCATTCTGTTCGGTGAGAACGCCGGCCATCTCGCGGAGTTTGCGCGCAAGTCCAGCGTTCGCCGATTCATTAGGCTGCATCGCGAGGCAATTAATCGGTAGAGCGTTTGCCAATCGGCTGAACGTACGTCGCTTGCGGCCCCTTGTCTCCACGCCCCTCAGCAAATCGCACGCTTAAACCAATGCTAAGATCATCGAAGCATTCGTTTGCTACACTATTGCGGTGGAAATAGATTTCACGTCCGTCGGTCGTCGCAATGAACCCATGGTTCGCTTCTGAGCGCAGGGAAGCAATGTGCCCATGCGGTGGTTCCTGATGGGTCTTCACATTGTTCTGCCGGATGCGCGCTAGATTTTGGAGTTGGCGCCGCGCTGCGCCGAACGCGTCGCGAATCGAGATATAAATGTCCGTATGCGCGTGCCTATCTCCGGGCTCGCGGCTAACCACAATGTCCGCTGCACCCGGAACCGTAAGCCGCATCCGAATCTCGTACACGTCACCCTTGTGGTGGCGTCGCTGCGGGCGTGAAACGACAATACTTGCTGAAGTGATGCGGTCGTAAAACGATTCCAGCTTTTCTGCCTCAGCCTGAATTCGATCTTCGATTGCTTGCGAGTGTTCAACGTTTTGAAATGAGATCTGAAGTGGTACTTGCATGGGACCTGCCATCTTGGTTGCGTAAAACAGGCTTCACCAATTTAAGAGCCAGAGCAGCGGGGACAGCGCGACACTCACAGCGAGGGAACTGGCCAGCGGGAGATAGAGGCGGAAATTCTCGTTCTCGATGAGGATATCCCCAGGCAACCGTCCCAGCCCAAGTT
>JBPCWA010000462.1:0-12136 GCA_051009975.1 Hyphomicrobiaceae bacterium | reverse complement strand
CACTCATGACACCAATTATCGGAACTTCTGAACCATTTCTTCCTCGACAAGATCAGTGCAGCGCGAATGCGTTCTTACTTTGCCGGTAAAGCAGAAAGCGCAACGCCGATAAAGTGTAATCGCGGATTGGTTGTCTGACGTAACCCAGAGCGCAATTCGCCCGGCACCACAACTACGTGCCCAGGAAGTGACGGCCCCAATCAAAGCCATGCCAATTCCTTTTCTCCGGGCCGAAGGGGCAACATGCATTGAAACGAGAAGCGGCACAACCTCCTCCTCAGAAAATACCTCCGATAGGCCGGTCGCGATGCCGATCCAGCCTCGTTTATCTTCCGCGATGAACGTTGCACGCGTGCATCCTGACGCAGCGCCGTGAGCTCTCTCTCGCCAAACGTTATTTGTAAACTCTAGTTCCCGGGCAAGACTCGAACCGTAAGCGGTTGGTGTTTCCGCCAACGCGCTAAGACGCAGTGATCGCAACTCTTGCCAGTCATTGGCATGTATCCGACGAATCTCGTGTTTCATCCTGGCACGCAGATTGAAATTGATGCTGCAGCACATTGATGGATCCATTGCTGCGTGATTGCAAATCCGATTCCACGCACATCTGCCTTCGTTAACGGTTGAAAATGAATAACGATGCGGATCGGCAATGCTTCGCCCGGACAATTGACTTGGCAAGACAGGCCGCTACTATGCCACGCGTCGAAGCCGAAAAATGCCGATAAGTGGAGGAAAAGCTTATGAAATTCTGGAGACCGTTGGCGCTTACTGCGGCCTTGCTGCCACTCACCGTAGCTGGAGCTCAAGCTGATCAGTTCGTTCGCATGGTATCGGGTCCGTCCGGCGGATCATGGTATCCGCTCGGTGCCAAAATCATGCAGGTTATGGATGAGAAAATTGATGGCATTACAACTTCTAACACCTCCGGTGGTGGCATATCCAATATCCTTTCCGTCAATGGCGGTGATGCAGAGGTCGGATTCTCTTACGCGCATACGGCTGCAAATGGACTGAATGCGAGAGGCAAATTTAACAAAGCGCAAAAGAACGTTCGCCACCTTGCGACCCTTTATGGTTCGATGTTCCAAGTTGCGGTCCGCAAGGACAGCAAGATCAATTCTTTTGATGATATGAAGGCAGCGAATATTTCACCAGGTAAGGCAAAGTGGACAGGCACAGCGTTTGCTGAAGCAATTCTCAAGGAGCACGGAATCACTTTTGACAGCATTCGAGAGAACGGCGGTACCGTTCACTACGTCAGTTACACCGAGTCCGTTGCACTCATGAAGGATGGTCATATCGATGTGTTCATGGCTGCCACGAACATGCCGCAGGCCTCGTTCCTCGAGTTGGAGCAGAGCCCTGGCATTCGCTTTATCGGCATCGATGACAAGGCCAAACACGATCAGATCCTAAATAACAATCCCGGCTTTGTTCCTGGTGTCATGCCGAAGGGAGTTTACAAGAGCCTAGATCGTGACCTCAACACTCTCGGTATTACGGTAAACATGGTCGTCCACAAGGATCTGCCGGAGGATCTCGTCTACAATATGTGCAAAGTCCTGTGGGCGAACCACGCAAAATTCGTCGAGGTGAAGAGCGTTTGGAAACGCGTTAAGCAGGAGGATGCGCTCAAGGGCGTTGCCATTCCAGTGCATCCCGGCGCGCAAAAGTGCTATGACGAACTAGGCGTCCAGAAGAGCTAAGTTTTTGGGCTCCGTGACTGGACTGGAGCCAAGCCGTTCGGGTCGGGCAACTCGCGTTTTCCAAGTGCTGTCCGACCCACGATCAGATTGCCGGCAAAGCATTCTTATGGTGGCGCAACCAATATGAGCAGTGACAACACCAAGATTCTATACGAGGAAGCTCACGAAAACGGTTTTCTCGAGCGCTTGCTGCTTGAACGCCGCCTGACACTGGCTAACGCAATCTATTTTTTCTGTGCCGTGGTCGCCATCAGCTTGGCGATTTTTCATCTCTACGTTGCGGCCTTTGGCACGCCGGAAGGGCGTTCTTTCCGGACCGTGCATTTAAGTGCAATGCTGATCCTTGCGATCTGCTTGTTTCCTCTCTTCAGGCGTTCGGCGTGGGAGCCTGTGGGCCAAGGAAATTCCGGCGACATGCTGCGCTGGGCGGGATTCTCAATTGATCTGGTTTTGATCTGCTATGTCATCTTCGTGCAGATTTGGACGATCTACGATATCACCGCGTTTCATCTGCGTTACGGTGAGAAGGAAACGCTCGATCTGATTGTTGGTGGCTTGTTGATCATCCTCATTCTTGAAGTGACGCGGCGCGCAGTCGGCTGGGCAATGGTGATTATTACCGCCTTCTTTATTTTCCATGCTCTCTACGCAAATTACTTCGCAGGGTTCTTCTATGGTCCCCCCGTTCGATTTGAGAAGTTCATAGATACTCTCTTTATGTCGAGTGATGGCATCTTTGGGATTCCTCTGCACGTTTGCGCGACCTACATCGTGCTATTCATCATCTTTGGAGCACTGTTGATCCGTTCTGGTGCAGGGCGTTTCTTCATCGATCTTGCCGTTTCGCTCACTGGCCACCGCATTGGCGGGCCAGCCAAGGCATCTGCAGTCGCCAGCGGCTTTATGGGAACTGTCTCGGGTTCGGCCGTCGCGAACGTCGTCACCACCGGCGCCTTCACGATTCCCTTGATGCGCAAAGTAGGTTACCGGCCGAAATTCGCAGCAGCCGTCGAAGCCTGCGCATCGTCGGGTGGACAGATTACGCCGCCAATCATGGGGGCGGCTGCGTTCATCATGGCTGAGTTTCTCGAAACGAGTTACATCAATATCATTTTAGCCGCCATCATCCCGGCCTTCCTGTACTTTGCGACCGTTTACTTCATGGTGCACTTGGAGGCTGAAAAGAATGGGATAGGCCAGATTGAGCGTCGACTTCTGCCGCAGACCGGCGAGGTTTTGAAACGCGGTTGGCATCTCCTGATTGCACTTGCAGTTCTTATTGCTTTCCTCCTCTATGGCTACACACCAATGAAGTCAGCGTTTTGGGGCATCGTATCGCTCTGTGCGTTAAGTTTTATTCGCCCGGAAACGCGCATGAGTCCTGTAGACTTCATGGCAGCGCTGGAGTCCGGTGTGCGCGCGACTGTGCCGGTTACTGTCGCGTGCGCCTGCGCCGGCCTAATCATCGGTTCGGTTTTTGTTTCCGGGCTTGGGCTCAAGTTCACCCAGGAAGTAATCAACATTTCCGGTGGCAATCTCCTGATTTTGCTTTCCCTCACAGGCATTTCGGCGATCATTCTAGGAATGGGCATTACGACGACCGCGGTCTACATAACGGTTGCAGCCCTAATTGTGCCAGCATTGGTCAAGGCCGGTATCGAGCCGATTGCTGCGCACATGTTCGCATTCTACTTCGGAGTGGTCTCAAGCATTACGCCGCCTGTGGCCCTAGCTGCGTTTGCCGCGGCTGCGATCGCCAAGACGGGGCCGATGGCCACGGCTGTCGAATCGACGCGAGTTGGAATAGCCAAATATCTGGTGCCACTGGCATTCGCCTACAATCCGTCCTTGCTTCTAGTCGGACCGACATGGCTGTCAGCAATTTCGACGATCGCGGCTCTGGTTGGTCTCTATGTCCTCTCGACGGGTCTGGAGGGGTGGTATCGAGGCCGTTTGACGGTCGCGCATCGCTTCGCAGCGATCGTCGCTGCAACGCTACTGTTGCTTCCTCCGAATGAGACGATTGGCGGATTGCTGGGCTATGTTTGGTGGGCGGTGGGACTCGGAATTAGCGCGCTCGTTCTTGGACCTCGCTTGTTTGCGAGGTTCCGTGGTGGTGCCGCGGGCGCGAATACGGGGGTTGGAGCGCAGACACCAATTCCTACTGCTGTGGATGGAGATGCGAGATGATGGGCCGAATTTTTCTCGGTAAGCCGTGGCACTGGGTGATGATCATTGCCGCAACCGGCCTGCTCTGGTTCTGCGGCAGCAAGCGGTTTCACGTCATTGAGTTCAATTTCTTCGTAATCGCGATGTTCGTCGGAACCGCGATCCTGGTCGCTTTGGTTATCTGGTTCCATAGCCCGGGTGAACAGGTCACTCGGGAGATCTTGGTTGACCATAGCGATGATACTGACTACAGCGCGATCCTTGATCGCGACTGAGCCGAGTGTCTCAAGCCTTGGCCACCCACTCTGCAGATCGGTTTCACCGGTCTGCCTCTAAACAGTCTACGGGGTTAGCCCAGGATACCGTATTGCCGATAGAACTTGCCCGACACATTCACCAAAACCAAGGCGATAGTTTTCGCCTCGACAGTGCCCCCTCAGGACGAGCGTGTCGCCGTCTTCAATGAATGTGCGCGTTGTTCCGCCCTTTAAGGTGATCGGCTCTTTCCCGCCCCATGACAATTCGAGCAAGGAGCCGTAGCTGTCATGGCTTTCGCCGGAGATCGTCCCTGATCCAATCAGGTCACCAGTGCACATTGCACATCCTGACGAGGAGTGGTGTGCGAGCTGTTGCGCGCTCGAATAGTACATGTTCGCGCAATTCGTTCGACTGATGACGTTCGGCGGACCATCGTCCGGCGTGAGCTCGACTTCGAGTGCAATGTTGAAGTTGTTGGGCATTTCTTCTTGCAAGTAGGGCAATAGCTCACTGTGTCGTTTGGGTGTTTGTGTGCGGAACGGCTCCAGCGCTTCACGTGTTACGATCCAAGGGCTTATCGTTGTCGCGGTTGCCTTTGATTGGAACGGCCCAAGAGGCTGATATTCCCAGGCTTGAATGTCGCGCGCCGACCAATCGTTGAGTAAAACGTATCCGAAGATCATATCGGAGGCTTCGGCGCTCGTCACGGGCTGGCCCAGTTCGCTTGGCTGACCCACAATGGCACCGAGTTCAAGCTCGCAATCAAAGCGCTCGCTGGGAGCAAATCTTGGCAGTTCGTCGTTCGGCCCTTTAATCTGCCCCCATGGACGATGAATTTGTGTACCTGACACAACGACGCTTGATGCCCGTCCATTGTAGCCGATCGGGATGTGTAGCCAGTTGGGCGGCAGTGCGTTTTCGGAACCACGAAACATCGTACCGACGTTTGTTGCGTGCTCTATGGAAGCATAAAAGTCAGTATAGCTGCGGACAAAGATCGGCAGATGCATATCTGCATCCGACTGTGAGACAAGGTGCACGTCAGTGCGCGGTCCATTAGAAGCGTCGAGAAGGTCGGCAACTATCGCTCGCGTCTTGGACCAAATGGCTTGAGGAAGAGCCATGAAGGGATTGAGAACACCCTGGTTAAACACTTTCGCCGAGCGGCCGGGAGAGATGAGTCCCACTCGCTCGGCCTCGGTCACATCGAAAATATGATCCCCAATTGCGACGCCGACGCGCTGCTCACCATTCTTCTCGGAAAACACCCCCCAAGGCAAATTCTGGATAGGGAAGTCCGTCTGTGGCTCGTTGGCGGCTGCCACCCAGCTCTTGCGGTTGGGGTCGTGCGTCTCGTTCAGATTTTTCATGCTCGTTATTTTACCTCCGCTTTCAGGGGAAGTCATGCGCGATCAAGAGCCCAAAGGTGTTGACAATTGTGTAGCGGAATTCAAGCTTGCCTGTGCCGTCGCTTGAAATAAATAATTCCACAGAAGTCGTTACAAATGCCGTCTGCACGTCAGCAAGGGTCAGCTCCAAAACCTACGCAACCAAGACTACTCGTAGCAGGGGCAATCGGAACGGGATTGGAGTTCTATGATTTGACGATTTATGGCATGATGGCTCCGACATTGGCTCAACTATTCTTTCCATCTGACAATGTCATTGCGTCGCTCATTGCCTCATTCGCCGCATTTGCAGTTGGCTTGGTCGCTCGAATTGTTGGCGGTGCAGTTTTTGGCTGGATTGCAGACAGATTTCATCGACGGGTTGCCCTTCTTGCTTCGATCGCACTTATGGCCACCAGCTGCGCTCTTTTGGCCATTTTGCCAACCTTTGCAGTCATCGGCTTATCGGCTCCCGTGCTGCTGGTCGGACTGCGGATTGCACAGGGCTTGGCTGTCGGCGGAGAACTGGGTGTTTCCTATGTCTACATTGGCGAGAATGTTTCGCCGGACCGACGTGCGCTTGCCATGAGCTCGGTCGGTATGGGGCCGATGATCGGGATACTCTTGGGCGCGGGGGTCGTGGCAATTTTACATGTGATCCTGAGTGATGAACAGTTTCAGGCCTATGGCTGGCGCATCGCGTTTGGATTGGGTGTTCTTGTTGCGTTAGTCGGATTCCTCATTCGCAAAACTATCGAGGTTGGTGACGTTGGTGACGTCAGAAGTAGGTCGCGCCGGGTTGCTCCATCGTTGCTGGCGGGGCAAGGATTGACGTTAGTGCTCAATGTCACTGCTCTGGCCGGGATCGCTGGATGCTTCTTTGCACTGTTCTTTTTCGTACCACACTGGGCAGTCCACGCGCTTGGCGTGACGGCATCCGAGACGCACGTCATGACATTATTCTTGGCGCTCCTTATCATTGTTTCATTGCCGGCGTGTGGCCTCCTGGCTGATTGGTTGGGAAACCGCAATGTGGCAGTGGCCGGAGCAATTGCGCTAGCGATTTCGATCTATCCAGTGTTTACACACCTATCTGGTGTGGAAGCATTCTTCGGATTGCTCATGATCTCCTTATTGGCAGTTTTGCTTGCAGCCTACATTACGAGCATTGCCGGTTTAACGTTCAATCTCTACGAGCAATCTATGCGTGCCACCAATGTGTCTCTCGCTTTCAATATTGCATATGGGGCAGTTGGTGGCACGGCACCGATGATGGCCTTATGGTTGAACAGTCAATTTGCGAACCAACTTGCTTTTGTCTGGTATTTGACTTTTTTGTGTTGTGCGTCGGCGGTTGCGCTGGTGGCATTGAAGCCAATTCTCGCGAGGCGATGACTTCTCCAACCTTGTGCTGCAAGATTAGCTTTTGCAAGCAATTGGAGCGAATGACCCCATCATATACGATCAAAAAGGAGTTGAACGGTTCCCCCCGTTAAAAGAGTCGACAAGTCTGCTTGATGATCCATCGGCCCTTGATGACGCGTGCTTATACAACTGAGTTGTTGACGAGTGCTCAACTGACAGATTAGTCGGGCAGGGTAGCGCGTGTTGACGCCATCGTCGTTGTCCCTTGCGAATTGGTATCGCCGATGCGGCTACGGGTGCCGAATGAAAGCACTGCGGATGAGGCTGAAACCTGTGAGTGTAAATAGCCCGGCTACTGCTCCATCAATCCATCGTTGCGATTTCTTGTACGCCTCCATTGCCCTTGGGGTTGAGAAGAGGACTGCGTAGAAAGCGTAAATCGCGAAACCAAGGGTAATGCAAAGACCAGTCGCTGAGATGAACTGCCAAGTGCCGCTATTGTTGCCGAGCCCGAGCGCTAGGGTTGCCATCCATGCCAGAACAGCCTTCGGGTTTGAGAGGTTTAAGAGGAGGCCGCGCGCGAAATCGCTTCCTTGTCTTGTCAACGTAGTTGCGACATCTGGTTTTGTACGTGCGGATTGGGCAGCTCCGTAGGCAAGCCACAGCAGATAGATACCGCCGAGGAATTTGAGGACTGACAGCGCGGAACTGGACGCCTGGAGCACCGCACCAAGACCAGTTGCGGCGATCAAGCCCCAGAAAGACAAACCCACGGATAGGCCCACCGCAAACCGAATGCCGTTGCTGCGTCCGGTGCGCATTGAGACGGTTGCTACTGCGATCGTGGCAGGGCCTGGCGAGGCGGCGGCAACAAAGAACGCTCCAGCGACGGTCCCGATACCAACAACGTCTATCACGATTTTTTACTCCGACGGTGCACCGTACGAGGAGCACGGGGCAATGAGAGGAGCCCACGTGAATGCATCACTTCGTTGCGGCGACAACAAACTGGGGTGCTAGAACCAAATAAGTCCCGTCTGTCAATGCTCGCTCAAGTGTTTGAACGATATCGTCGATTTCTGCGACATCCATTTCTGCGCTGGTACGGGCATATCTGGCCAAATTCCGGATCATCGGCATGAGGCGACCATCCAGATCGGGCCGCGTGACAACTTCCAGTTCGATGTTGGTGAACCCGACATGTGACAAAAGACCCGGTAGCCTGCGACCAATGTCAGGTGTCCGGCATGCGTAGGATGCTGCCTCTACCAAAGCGGTCCAACGCTTTGAGGAAATGGGTTCCGCCACCATCATTGGCCAATCCCCTTCTATGGCGTGGACTTTACCGCCATCTCGGACAACGCGTTGGAATTCGATCACCGTCGCGACCGGGTCGTCGACATAGATGAGCGTGTTGCGTGTTGAAATTCGGTCAACTGATCCACCTGGTAACGGTATTGAGGTGCCGTCGGAGAGATGAGGGGTAATCATCTCCTGGAAACCCGCATCTCGCGCATGTTGTTGACACTGATTGACAAAATGCTCGTTTATGTCGAGGGCATGGACGTGCCCGCTCTCGCCAACCCAGCGTGCAATTTCAATGGCGGTGCAGCCTGGCCCGCAACCGAAGTCCGCCACCACTTGACCTTCTTGAATGTCCGCCAGGGCGTAGAGAGGCTTGGATGCGGGAGTCCAACTAAACATCGATTGATAACGCTCAAGGCGCTCCGCTTCGATGTTGACCCAGTGGTTCTTGTAAAATGGCATCTCGGGCATCCGAGAACATAAGCACCTCAATGGTCGCCAGACAAGTGACGACCATGGCGAGTTGGGAAGATTGGGTGACAGTCAATTCCGGTGTGCGCCAATGCACGACGTCCAAAAGGAGGAATGCGTCAGAGGGCAAGTGTGGACGGTTGGTAACCGTGTTTCAGCGTCTTTGGAGAATGCCTTTCTTGCCGGTCTCAGTCAGACCTGGAAAATCTAAGGTCACCTGTCGATTGTAGGATAGCCAGGAAATTTGTCGGCGAGATTGTCGAATAGCTCAATCATATTCTGGCGCCATTCTGCAATCGCCGAGCGTGGCACGACGATTTCTTTTCGGCTGCCCAGACGTGCCATCTGGAAGACAGAGAACACAACGTAGTCAGCGTAGGCAGGCCTCTCGCCACATATGTAGGGCTGTGTGGTCAACGTCCGCTCGAGTGGCGTACACGCATGCTGAAACTTTTTTAGTTTGTCCTCTGGGGCCGCGCACAGGTCTTCGAGTGTCATGCCCAGATCGGTTTCTCGAGATTCTCGAAAATACGCGCGATCGCCGGCATCGAGCACGGCCAGAAAGTCAGCGTACACCACGGCTCGCAATGGCGGGTTGAGCTGCGTGTCAGACCAATTGTTGATGAGACGGGTCGCGCCACGACCAACATTGCCGCCAAACAAGGAGGGCTGGTCAGGAAATCGGTTCTCGAGGTAATTGGCAATATCCCAGGTCTCGTGCACGACGTGGTCGCCGTCGCTTATTACTGGGGTGAAGCGCTGTCCGCTCAAGCTGCGAATGGTCTCGACATCAGAAAATCGCACGGGTCGAACTTCGAATGCGGCGTCTTTGTGGGCGAGTGCAAACCTGATTCGCCAGGAGAATGGGCTCGGCCGTCGTCCTTCATGGCCCACTCGTTCGTAGAAAATCAAAGTCATCACGAGCTCCAAGTGTTGGTGAGGACAAAGTTGTCCTCGTTTTCCATGGGATCAGTAGAGCGCAGCGCATTTCGGTTGTCACGTCCGGATGACATGCTGGTTGCGCACAAGCTCTTAAATTCGGCTGACTCGAGCACTTCAATGCGCCAGCCATAACAATAGGGGCGGTATACGAAACCCTGATTTCCTCGCGTCTGTGGGCTCGTGTTACATTGATGGTCCGCCAATCGGGCATGAATTAAGATGTCTTCGGGAGCAGGGGCGGCAGCCCGTATCTGCCGGAGAATACAATCGAATATGCATGGCAGATGTAGCCAAAAGACGCTGGCTCTCTCAGTAAAGCCGGGTGCTCAACTTCAGATTGACTTCAACGACGGGGCCTATTTCCAATGTCGCCCATGTCGCTCACTCGAATCAACAAACCGAGATTGTCATGTCCCGCAAGTTCTTTGGAGTTTTCAAGCCAGTCGTCAATCCGTCTTGTTATTTAGTTACTACCAACAAAGACTCAAATCATAAAAGTTTATTGTCGGAATGTGGCCGGAGCGCAACTGGAAATTAGAAAAAGTGAGTACTCCCCTTATAGGAGACAACCAAGGATATTGCTTATATGCTATGAAGAAGCTTGCTCGGTTCTGCGTTTAATCATCTTCATTGGGAGTGAAGAGTATGATTGGACGCGAATCTTTGCGAGGCTTGCGCCCCATTTTTCTGCTAATCTTATTTGCGCTATTGCACACTGAAGCTGCTCGGTCCTCGGATTTCCCGACATTTGTTGAGACAGGCGAAAACTGGTTCCTGCCCTCCCGCATGTTGCTCGGCTATTCGCGCGGCGAACATGCTGACGAGGACTACAGCGATGAGTATGCCGGCGATGAGTATGCGGGTGAAATCCATCTAGCTCGGGAGCCACGTGCACTCCTCGCTTTTTGGCACGAGGACAAAGCAGGTTTCGAGCGTGACACAGGCATAAGCTTCACGCTCGCTTACTCGGCTCTTTATCAGTCATCAAGCGCAACTGCAGCTGAAAACGATGCAGCGCGACAAGCGCTTATCCTCCTCTACGACTATCTGAGTCTCGTGCCACCTGCCGGAGGGCTCCAGGATGAAGCCGCAGGGGGAATTTTCGAGTTTTCAGGAAAGTGGGCCTTCGTTCACCGCGGCACGGCCAATGAAGGTTTTATCGGTTTCGATCTTGAGAATCGGCACCGCATAGAAACGACACTAAATCCTCAATCGCTCTTTCTTGATAACGGTGCCTTCTGGCCGACCGCGACTGCCTTCGGCCAATTTGATACCGCCCTGCTGACCTTGTACTATAAGCAAATGATGTTCGGCGGCAGGTTAGGAATACAGGTCGGCAAATACCTGCCGTTTGCCGTCTATGATTACTTCAGCCTCAAGAACCCCAAAGCTGCGTTCAATGATTTAGCTCTTACGGTCAATCCCGCCATCGCCTGGTCGACTTGGGGTATGGGGGCAACAGTATTTCTCAAACCAACCCCCGAAACCTATATTAATGCTGGCATTCACGACACCAATGGTGGACCACGTCGCGGTGTGGAAACGTTCTTCACTGAGCGCGAATATTTTGTAGCTGTCGACGCCGGCTACAATACTGATTTTAGTTTCGGCAAGGGCAATATCCACGCCATGTACTGGCACACCGATGCTCGTCAATCAGCTGGCACGCCAAGCTCCTACGGAGTGACCGTTGCGGCTGAACAAGACTTCTACAATATCTTGCCGTTCATCCGTTACTCCTACCAAGATGGACAAGCCGCGGCGGTTGAGCATTTCTTTGCTGGTGGTGTAGGGCTCAAGCAGCCCTTTGGCCGAGCCAAAGATGTCATTGGTATTGGTGTCGCGTGGGGCGTGCCCGCAAACAGGAACTTGTTTGTTACCAATCAAACATCAGTCGAGGCCTTCTATCGCTTTCATCTGACGAAAGAACTTTCGGTCTCGCCGGGCATCACTTATATTAGGGATCCTCCCGTTAATTTGACAGAAGACGAACTCACACTCTTCACGGTACGTGGACGGGCGGAATTCTAGTTGCGCCAATCAATGCGCACAGCGGCCGCCGGCATAGAATGCTCTCTGGCGGCTCACGTTCGGGGAAGGTGTTATTGCTCTTAGCGCGCCTAGGCATGACTCGCTAACACAATCGCCACGCGCCTCACAGTGTAGTCCAGGTGCGTAGTTGGATAGGCAATGGAGACTGCAGCGATCTTCGCACTCGATTAGCATGACGAGTCACGGGAGTGTTTTTGAGCCTTGCGTGATCATGATAATTGATCATCACCATGGCAATCGGCGTCGAGCAACTTCAGATTTGGTGCTGCCCGGTCCCCTCCAATGGGTCTCAAGCTCATTTTGAGTTGCTGGAACGTGAAAATGGCACGATGCGTGACCGGACCTGGTTGCAGTCTCCTTGGCCAGAGCGGATGGAATGGTCAATTCGGTAGTAGCGCCAATAAGCTTTCACATAATCTCTTTTGCGCTGCTGACGCCGGGCGCGCCTGCGTCTTTGAGCTTCGGCAACGCCACCAA
>JBPCWA010000461.1:0-3585 GCA_051009975.1 Hyphomicrobiaceae bacterium | reverse complement strand
CGCTCAGTCGTTCTCCGCCCATGTGACTTTGTGAGGTTGCGTCGGAAATGCCATCACGAATACCAGCAAACTCTCTCGCGGCTCGCTATAAGCTCCGCGTTATCGGTTCTTCCGCCGAGCTCTCCGAGGTTGAGCATGATTGGCGCGAGCTCTGGAACAGTTCCGCGGCGCCCCGCTTTTACCAGAGTTACGAATGGTGTGCGTTGGCGTGGAAGCACCACTCACCCAGCCGCAAGGGCGTGCTTCATATCATCGAGGTACGCACAAGCGCAGACAACCGAATGATCGCCGTGCTGCCTCTCGTCAAAGTTGAGAAGCGCAAAATCCCCTTCTATCCCAAGGTGACCTACAAGTATTTGACAATGTCGAGCCATTCGCACGACGCCTTGGTCCACCAATCCTTGCAAGATAAGGGATCGATCCATGAAGTCCTAAGGCTCATGCTCGGGGCATGCAAGGGCAAGCTGCGGCTTTTCGTTCGCGAAAACAGCAACCTTGCGAGCATCACTGAGGACGACGGAATCGACGTCGAGCGAGAAGATGGTTCCGATGCCTTCTTCGGCTCGTTTGCTCAATTCGCAAGCTTTGACGATTATATTCGAAGCGTCAGCAAAAAGGCGCTCTATGCCGAGCGCTCAACGTTCCGAAAACTCTGCGACCTAGGGACCGTCGCAGTCAAGACGCCTCAAACAGATGAGGAAACAGACGCCTATTTCGACTGGCTCATTGCTCAGAAACTTGACTGGGCTAGGGCGTCCGGTGTTAAGCCCTATTCGTGGCTCAGTGACAGCGATCACTTGGGCGCATTGCGCGAATATGTTCGTGTTGGACAGCGAACAGGTAAGGCCAATTTGATGGTCGTTACCCTGGATAACAACCCAGTTGCAATGGATCTCTGCCTATTGGATCGGAGCATCATGACTGGCTTGATGTCGACCCAGGTCTTTCAATCCCAAAGACTGAGTGTCGGCAAATCAACGACGATGATGCAAATGCGATATGCATTTTGCAAAGGCGTTCGCGGATTAGATTTCTTGGGAACGGAAACACAGCTGAAGAAAACTCTGGCAAATCAGCGCATCGGTCAGTTTACGATCAAGATCGGACGCTCGTACGGTGGCAAATATAGCTGGAGTGGCCGGACCCGTCGTGCAACTGTCAGTGAAGAACAAAAAGTTGAGTTTGCGTAGCGCGCTTCGCGGGGACGAGCGCAAAGGGGCAAATGTAGTAAACATCGGTGGGGCAAAAGATGTTATTCGCACCTGTTATGTGCTATCGCATACCTGGAAATTATTCTGATCGTTTCGCAAACTTAATCATCGGCTGTCTGAATTGGCGTCTGACATCTGCCTACCGCCAAAGCACCGGAGGAATAATCAACTATATCAATCCGGAGTCATTCTCAGAGAAAATTCAAACTCGAAAAATATTCGATAGAAATTCCATATTCACAGTTCACTGCGACAAGCTGGCGGCTGCCGAGTTCGCTATCGCCCGATGTCCGGAACTCCGCGCACCCAAATTACTTTGGAAGGGCACGGACGCGAATCTCATTCCCTTCGATCAATTAAAACCACCCTATATTATCAAACCGACGCACATGAGCGGGAAGACCTACATCGTTAGAACCCACGAAGACTTGAACATTAAAGCGGCCCGTCGCAGCTGTGCCAAGTGGCTGCGCCGTAGTTACGGACGCTCGCACGGTGAGTGGGCCTATTCTCATGTGCCGAGACAAATTATCGTCGAAGAATTATTGCCGGGACCGACAGCAAATAGTCCACCGATCGATTATCGTTTCTATGTTTTCAATGGAAAGATTCAGTTTATCAAAACCACGGTCGAGCGAGGTGGCGTGTGGCACCATACGTGTTTTGATCCCGACTGGGGACGATTACCTTACACTTTCTGGCGAGGAAAAAAGAAAGGTGATTCGCGATTTGCTCCGACGATCGAATCAATGGAACCTCCACCATCTTTAAACAAGATGCTAAAGATTGCAGAGCAATTAGGCAAAAACATAGATTTTGTCAGAGTTGATCTATACAATGTTGACGGCGTCATTTATTTCGGTGAACTCACACACTATGACGCTTCCGGCCACAGTATTTATTTCCTAGAAAATTCGAAGAGAGCTACCTATCCCGAGCGGAACATCGACATCATGATGGGGCACTGGTGGCAACAGCCGCAACTATCACCTTGGACAAAGGTCAAGCTAGCACTGAAGGCATGCTTGGCCTGAAAGGCGCTAGTAGCGGGGCTCCACAATAAACGCGCAGCATCAAGACAGGGTTTGGCCTATTGTTACAAACTCTCCATGAGGCCGCACGCGGCAGAGAACAATGCAATGTTGCACAACATTTGAGCCAAACAGCTCGAAATGAGCAGACTAGAGGGCCTGTTAGATTCAAGGAAAATTACAATTGGGAGCTTCAAGCCTCATAAGTCTGCATGGGGAGTTGGAATGTTGAGGGACGTGCGATTGTTACAACTCGACATCGAGCTCGCGGCCCGTTGGCAATCGGCAGATGTGTTTTTACCGGTCAGTTTCACCAGGCTCAACGCGCGATCAGCGTCACTCGCTCATACTGAGGAAATTGGGGGACAATGAGCAGCCAACTCGGACTTCGTGGACAAGTTAGAGAGCTACGCAACCAATGGAGCAGGCAACGCAGCCGAGCAAGATTCCTCGCTGTCACCGGTAGCTCGGGCAAAACAACATGTGCGGAATTGCTGGCTTTCATTCTTGAGGCGCATGGCCCTGTTATCAGTCAAGTCTACGGGAATGCACAGGTCGACATTGGAAAAAAACTTCGCCGAAGTTCCCGTTCCGCTGCCTATGCCGTATTCGAAGCAGGCGTCGGCGGCAAGGGGCAAATGAAGCCCATGGCTCGACTAATACGGCCAGACGTCGCGATCGTGACAATGGTTGGCCTCGAACACTACAGCGCATTTCGCAGCAAGGACGCCGTCGCAGCAGAGAAGGGAGAACTTGTCGAGGCGGTCAGTCCCGGCGGCTTTGCCATTCTGAACGCCGATGATGACCATGTCATGTCGATGGCGCGCCGCACCAAAGCCAACATCGTGACATTTGGACGTGAAACATCTTCCGATTATCACGTTGTCTCCGCTACGGCTGCCTACCCCAAGTGTCTTGAGCTAGTCGTTGATTGCCGAGGCAAGACGTTCCGGTTTGAGACCCAATTTGCTGGGGATCAATTCTGGCTCTCGTGTGTTGCGGCGATCGCATCAGCGATGGAACTCGGGGTACCGTACGATGTAATTCGGAACAGAATAGCAAAGTTCGAGGGAACACCGTGTCGATTTCAACCCCTCGAGACTTCTGGGCCAACTTTTATACTCGATACCGTCAAATCACCAGTCGGTACTCTGCCAATAGCATTCTCCGCATTCGAGGCCTGCGACTTCCCATACAAAAGAATCATTTTCGGCGATTTGTCTGACTACGGAGGCATGAGTAAGCCCAAGTACCGCGATGCCTACAGGATTGCGCGTGCGATCGCCGACCAAGTCATCGTGGTAGGCCGACACTTGCACCGCTATGACGACGTGGTCGAGGAC
>JBPCWA010000460.1:0-17257 GCA_051009975.1 Hyphomicrobiaceae bacterium | reverse complement strand
GGTCGAGATTGTGTCATATTGATGCTTTGACTGCGGCGATGGTTATTTTGCGCTATCGCCATGGGACGAGCGAAGCTTCGAGTTGATGCAAGTTAACAGGCGATACGCTATATAAAGAGCGGAAGTTCTATATAGAGCATGACAGTTATAGAATACAAAGCGATGCAGAACCAGAATAGGGCTACTTCGCAGAATTGGTAAGGCGACAGACTATGGCGGATCTTAATGACATATATAGTTCACGCCTTTTGGATTTGGCGGCAGATATCCCGAATTCCGTACCATTGTCTGCACCTGATGCCGTTGCTTCGGCTCACTCAAAGTTGTGCGGTTCTACCGTGAAAGTGGAACTCTGCCACGATGGTGATCGGGTCGTCAGTTTCGGGCAAACTGTCAAAGCGTGTCTTCTGGGGCAAGCTGCAGCAGCAATTGTTGGGCGCGAATTGATCGGGACAACATTTGACGAATTTCGTAAAGTTGCGTCGCAGATGCGTGACATGTTGAAAGCCAATGGTCCTCCACCGGAAGGACGGTGGTCAGACCTTGGATTGTTGGAACCCGTTCGCCCGTATAAGGCACGTCATGCCTCGACCCTATTGGTATTCGACGCGGTTGAGCGAG
This sequence comes from Hyphomicrobiaceae bacterium, assembly GCA_051009975.1. Classification (GTDB taxonomy): domain Bacteria; phylum Pseudomonadota; class Alphaproteobacteria; order Rhizobiales; family Hyphomicrobiaceae; genus Tectiglobus. The sequence goes on along the minus strand of JBPCWA010000460.1, from coordinate 16,636 downwards.
CGATCGATATGGTGTCAAATGCCAACTCGACTCGTGCTGCGTCTGCGATTTAATTGACAGAATATTCGAAAGTGTTCGTTGTCAGTCGTTGTCGGAATGACTGTAAAGGTACGGTCGAAAGGTCGGCAAAACATGCACTACGGATGCTCGCGTTTTGCAAGATGGTGCCTGAAATTTCCGATCTACGCGTATCGCTGGACGGTGCGGCCGTGGTTCGGATGGCACTGCAGACATGTGCCAACATGCTCTGACTATGCGTTGGAGGCCATTGAGCTCAATGGTGCCTGGCGCGGGTTTTGGCTCGTTATCGCACGTCTTTCGCGTTGCCAGCCTTGGGGAACCGCGGGCCATGAGCCCGTACCAGATATACGGGGTGAGTTCTTTCGTTGGTGCCCTTGGAAATATGGGCGGTGGTCGGGCCGGGGCATTGTTTCGCGCTGGACCGAGACATAATTGGTGCATGTCTCGGATGCTCAGTTGCGTTGCGTGACCAATCAGGACGGTCAATCCGGTGAAATCTAAGGGGGTGGCAATCTCTCTAGCCGTTGTTGGATCTCGGTGGCACCGAGGGCGATGGCGCGTTTATACCACCGCCGTGCTTTTTCCGGCTCTGGCGGTATATCACGAATTCCAAGTTTTTCTAATTCAGTGGGATCATAAGTCGAGGCCAGTGCGATTGCTGCAGAGGCTAGGCCAAGATCTGCGGATCGACGGTAATGTTGACGAGCTGTATTCAAATTGCCGTCCAGCAAGAATGTGTTGCCTCGTTTGAACATTCGTTCTGCACGAAAGTCGGCGTCCTCAGATACGCTGGATGTGGACGACGGCTTAGTGGATCGACCGGTTTGGCTCTTCTCATTCTGTGTCTCGTTGATTTGGGAGTTGCTACCGAGCGTAGGAGCCATCAATCTCTGGGTTCGTCTGATTGTCTGTATTTGTGGATCTTGTGAACCGTTTGCTGCAGGAGTGCTTGCATCAATGGGCTTGGATTGGGTGCGTTGGGCTTGGTCCGTCGGTAGTGCGTTTGGTTGGGCGGCGCGCGACAAAGGAATTTGCGCAGAGCCGGCAACAATACTGATCTTCTGCTGAGCGTGAACGGCGCCATCGACGCCCACCACTTGGACGTCCACGTTTTGACTGCCGCGGGCGGTCGGTGGCAATTGCAGGCTCAAGTTCGGGAGACCGGTGATTGGAACCGCCCAAGTCGTGTCCGATACGCGATAACCCTGCGTGAGTTTTGTGCCGCTTGGTAATCCGCGGAGTCGCAAAAACGAGGAGTCGGGCAAGGCCCCTGGCGGCGAAAGTTCGATTGCTAGTGGTGTTAGCTCGGACGGACGAACCTTAATCGGATTGGCTATTATGATCTTAAGTTGTTGTGCGACAGTAGATGCACTTGGAAAGATGGCCAGTAAGGCGGCGATCAATACCACACATGAGGTGTAGAGAACGCAGGAATAGTGGAAATGTCTAATGCGATTGCCTGCTTGCTCCGGAGCATAGTGGGTTGTCAATTGCGGCATTGCTGTTGGTCCCGAAAAGATACTGGTTCGAGGTGATCGCGCATCGGTCGCCGGCAAGGGCGTGCGCTAAGGGCTAGCGCGCGATAGAGGCCTGCCAGTGTCAGCATGACTATTGTCGAGCTCCTTGCTAACATCTGTTCGGTTTGCCGGAGAGGGTGTTCCGGTCCTCTATTCTTAGTTGGTGGATGAGAACTGTTGGCCGTCCCTCCGTGACGACAAAATGGGACGGGGGATGCCAGCGTGCGGACTTGTGTTCATGGTGAACGTCATGTTTGGGTGCCCTTCGAGCCAATCCCAAGTTGGGCGAAATCTTATCAAATCGATAGCTGCTGCTGCGATGAATACGACATTTCATACGGTCTCAAAGGCCCATTGTGGACTCAGCATCCCATCGTGGCGTCAACATCTCATCGTGGCGTCAATAGTCCGTCGGCGTGTCGACGGTTTATGATAAATACAATGGTACTTCATCTCTGCAACAACTTATAATGGCTCCCAAATAGCAATATGTTTTGGAAAAGTCGTCGCCGACCCGCTGCACACGTGGCAAACAATCCTTCAATGCGGTGGTGTGATCAGTGCAGATTAGCTTCAGAGAGCAAAAGGGGCGTTAGCAGGCAAGATCTTGGGCACCCGTATGGCGCCTTCTCGGTTGCAAACATGCGCGGTTGTGCGGTGACTCTGTGTTTTCTTCTATAGATGGATTGCGTGCAAAATCGATGACGTTGCCGAGCGACTTGCCTGTCGTGTGGATCGTAACTTGCGCCGGATCGGCAGTTGGCCTAGTTAGCGGCCGTCAGTTTGTGTTCATTGCTTCGCTGACGGAGGCGAGCTCAGGCGTGGGTTGCGGCCGGCGCCGGTGTGCACAGAATAATCTTACCTGCTTGGTTGGCAGAGAGTGAGAGGAAAATATGCAGAAGATCAAAGTCACTTTACCAGATGGTGCGGTCCGGGAGATTGCGGCAGGTCGCACCGGTGCGGATCTGGCTTCTGAGCTTTCGGGGGCTCTAGCAAAGAAGGCCGTTGCTTTAGAGATAGATGGTGATGTGGTTGATCTGAGCGATCAGATCGAAAACGACGCGTCGGTGAGATTTATTGTACGAACAGACGATGAAGCGCTCGAGTTGATCCGACATGATTGCGCGCATGTTCTTGCTGAAGCCGTGCAGGAATTGTTTCCCGATACGCAAGTAACGATCGGGCCAGTTATTGAGAATGGTTTCTATTATGACTTTGCGCGTGACGAACCGTTCCATCCCGACGATTTGGTAATGATCGAGGCGCGCATGCGAGAGATCATCAAGCGCGATAATCCGTTTACCAAAGAGGTTTGGTCTCGCGACCAGGCGAAAGCGTATTTTGCTGAGCGCAATGAGACCTACAAGGTCGAGTTGGTGGAGGCGATACCAGAATGTGAAGATGTCAAAGTGTATCGTCAGGGCAAGTGGTTGGACCTTTGTCGCGGTCCGCACATGACCTCTACCGGCCAGGTAGGGACGGCATTCAAATTGACAAAGCTGGCTGGAGCCTATTGGCGGGGCGATGCCAGAAACGACATGTTGCAGCGGATCTACGGTACGGCTTGGGCAAGAGATAAAGATCTCAAATTTTATTTGAATCAGCTGGAGGAGGCTGAGAAGCGCGATCACCGCAAACTTGGGCGTGAAATGGACTTGTTCCACTTCCAGGAAGAAGGGCCAGGAGTGGTATTCTGGCATCCTAATGGTTGGGAGCTATTTCAGCGTTTGACGAATTACATGCGTCGCCGTCAGAACGACGCTGGCTACCTGGAAGTCAATGCTCCTCAGATCTTAGACCGAGCGTTGTGGGAAGCATCGGGACATTGGGACTGGTATCGAGAAAACATGTTCACTACCGTCACGGAGGATGACCGTCAATTCGCGATCAAGCCAATGAACTGCCCGGGGCATGTTCAAATTTTCAAGCATGGACTGCGGTCTTATCGAGAGCTGCCATATCGTGTAAGCGAGTTTGGTTGCGTTCATCGCTACGAGCCCTCAGGTGCTCTGCACGGACTTATGCGTGTGCGTGGTTTTACGCAAGATGACGCACATGTGTTCTGCACGGAGGCGCAGCTTGAGGACGAGTGTCTGGCGATAAACGAACTGATACTTTCGGTATATCGGGATTTTGGGTTCAATGAATTTGTCGTGAAATTATCGACGCGGCCTGAAAAACGAGTCGGCTCTGATGCGCAATGGGACAGAGCCGAGTCCGTTATGGCGAACGTGCTTGAGCGGATCGCTGCGGAGTCAGACGGAATGCTGAAGACTTCGATCAATCCTGGTGAGGGCGCTTTCTATGGCCCCAAGTTTGAGTATATTCTGCGTGATGCCATTGGTCGAGAATGGCAATGTGGTACGAACCAAGTCGATTTCAATTTGCCGGAACGCTTCGACGCGTTCTATATCGACGCAGACGGTGAGAAGAAGCGACCGGTTATGTTACACCGTGCCATACTTGGTTCTATGGAGCGGTTTCTAGGCGTGCTCATCGAGAGCTATGCTGGCCATTTTCCGCTCTGGTTGGCTCCGGTGCAGGCGAAAGTTTGTACCATCGTGTCAGAGGCTGATGCTTATGCGCAGATGGTGCATAGGCGTTTGATAGCAGCTGGTCTGAGAAGTGAAATTGATGTGCGGAATGAAAAAATAAACTACAAAGTCAGGGAGCATTCTTTGTCGAAGGTTCCCGTATTGGTGGTGGTGGGTAAGCGAGAAGCTGAGGAGCAGTCAGTCTCGATTCGACGGTTGGGACAGAAACAGCAGAGCGTCATGTCGTTAGATGAAGCGTGTGTAGCGCTTGCATCTGAGGCCGTCCCACCCGATGTTAGACGCAAAGAAGTTATCGAGAACAAATTGACTGCGATTGCCTAGAATGAAATTTCCGGAGTTATCGTACGCGGCTGACACAGATCCACGACTGAAGCGTTGGTTCATCAAGTCGATTGAGAGGTGGGCAGGACGGGACTATTTCGTACCTCTTTATGAGATTTGGCGGCGGGATTACGTGGCTGAAGGCGGACCGGTCATGCTACCGGTACTGGATTTAATTCGCGTCGAGCTCGAAATTGCAGCTGGTCATTGGCCGCCAAAGTTGAACCCAGATGCACCAGTCGTGATCGTTTCCAATCACCCGTATGGAATCATGGATGGTTTCGGTGCGCTCGCGTTGGCGGAAGATCTCGGCCGACCATTCCGTGCGCTCATACATAAGGATCTTATGAGAGTTCCGGAAATAGGTCCTTATGGGCTGCCAATCGATTTTTCAGAAACGCGAGAGGCTCGCACGCTCAATATTTCAACACGCAAGGCCGCTCTTAGCCTACTACAAGCCGGAACAACAATCATCGTGTTTCCGGGGGGAGGCGTCGCAACTTCGCCGACGATGTTCGGCCGCGCTGTAGATCTGCCCTGGAAGACATTCACGGCTAGGATGATCATGGCGTCACGTGCGCAGGTGTTGCCACTGTTCTTTGAGGGTCAATGTTCTCCCCTCTTCCACTTCATGAGCAAGTTTAGTCCAACGGTGCGCATGTCTCTCATGATCAGAGAGTTTCGTAGACGGGTTGGTCAACCGCTCCGCGTACATGTGGGTGATGTTTTGACAAGCGATGATCTGAGCAATGCGGGTGATCGCAAATCGCTAATGAATGCGCTTTTTGAAAGGGTGTATGCCATGTCAGATGTGCCTGCACCGGAAGCGCTCCAGAGAATGGCACGTCTGCCGGAGTGGCTGAGACAGTAATGCCTGGCTGTATCGAGTTATACGCGCTCGTTGGAAATCGGTGATTCGTATGCGAATAGCTCGCCATGTTCGACCAATTCTGTATCGGCAAGTTTGAGAAATAGTGGCTGAATGTCTACTGGTTGAGTAAGCGCCGTGGGAGTTTCGCCAGGATATGCTTGTGCGCGAAGTTCAGTGGCAGTCGGGCCCGGATCAAGAAGATTGACCTTTACGCTCGTATTGACGACTTCAGCGGCATAGGTCCTGGCCAGTGCCTCTAGTGCCGCCTTGGAAACGGCGTAAGCTCCCCAGTAAGCGCGTTGCTGACGCGCAGCACCGCAAGTGACAAATATTGCGCGACCCGCATCTGACTTGCGGAGCAGCGGATCGAGGCTTCGGATGAGCCGCCAATTTGCATCAATGTTCGTGGACAACACCGTTGACCAGGCGTCGGCGGAAATATGTGGAAGCGGGCTCAATGGACCAAGGATAGCTGCGCAAGCGACAAAAATGTCCAACTTACCCCATCGATCATAGATAGTCGGTCCGAGGACATCCAACTTCTCACCAGCAGTCAAATCTAGTTGCACCAGTGTTGCCGCCCCCCCTAACGCACGAATTTCGTCGTCCAAAGCCTCCAGGGCCCTCACCCGACGCGCGGCAATAATCACATGCGCACCTGCTTGCGCCAACGCTAATGAGGCAGCGCGACCGATTCCTCGGGAGGCGCCGGTAACTAGAGCCAAGCGGCCGGCCAATCGGTATTTTTCCATCCGGTGTATGCCTCGTCATAGTTTTGTGCTGGTCCCAACTGCCACACTCAATTGTGTTTTTTGCATATGAGCCACAATGCACTCAGTTGCGTCGGCCGTATTGAGACACCGATATGAGCCCATTTGAGGACTGCGGCGTCGGTCAATGCGGGGAACCGATCTAACTGACCTCCGCCAGGAATGAGAGCTGTTCCGGATATTGGCGTCCGGTCAGATCAGTGAGAGGGGTCGGATAATCGCCGGTGAAACAGTGATCGGTGAACTGAGGTGCGGCTGAGTCGCGGCATTCAAATCCCATGGCGCGATACAAGCCATCAACACTGAGGAAAGCTAAGCTGTCAGCGCCCATGACCTCACACATCTCATCGACTTCCAACGAGGCGGCCAACAACTCGGCTCGCTTAGGCGTATCGATGCCGTAATAGTCGCCGTACTTGATGGCAGGACACGCGATGCGCATGTGAACTTCCCGAGCGCCGGCCTCTCGCATCATCGCGACAAGCTTGATCGATGTGGTTCCACGTACGACACTATCATCGATAAGGACGATGCGTTGATCGCGTATGACATCGGCGTTCGCCGAGTGCTTGAGTTTGACGCCCAGTTGCCGAATACGTTGTTCAGGCTCGATAAAAGTTCGACCGACATAATGATTTCGAATAATGCCAAATTCGAATGGAAGAATAGACGCTTGAGAAAACCCTATTGCGGCTGGTACGCTTGAATCTGGTATAGGGACAACGAGATCGACGTCAGCAGGGGACTCTGCAGCAAGCTCGCGGCCCATGCGTTTCCGAACTTGATAGACGTTGCGGCCATCGACAATTGAGTCTGGGCGAGCAAAATATATATACTCAAAGATGCAGGGCCTAGCCGGGCGCACTGGAAACGGGCGGTGACTTGTTATGCCTTCTGGCGTGATTGCAACAACCTCGCCGTTTTCGACTTCGCGAACGAATGTCGCACCGACGATGTCGAGGGCGCACGTTTCGGATGCGAGTACATAACCATCACCCAGCTTTCCAACGACCAATGGGCGGATACCTATGGGATCACGCGCACCGATAAGCATGCCATTTGTAAGACAAACGAGAGCATATGCCCCTTCAAGCTGTCGCAGTGCTTCTATGAAGCGCTCAATTGTCCGCTGACGGCGCGATCTGGCCAGGAGATGCAGGAGAACCTCCGTGTCGGAGGTCGATTGGCAAATAGCACCGGATTTGATTAAGTTCTCGCGTAAAGACAACGCATTGGTGATGTTGCCATTGTGGGCGACCGCGAAGCCGCCACTGTGAAGGTCCGCGAAGAGCGGTTGAACATTGCGAAGGATTGTTTCGCCGGTCGTTGAGTATCGCACATGTCCGACCGACATATTGCCTGTTAGCTGATCAATGACGCTCTGCTTATTAAAGCCATCGCCCACTAGGCCAAGACGTCGCTCGGAATTGAATTTTTTCCCGTCGAAAGTAACAATCCCGCAGGCTTCCTGGCCCCGATGCTGAAGCGCGTGAAGGCCCAGGGCTGTAATTGCTGCAGCATCACTCACACCGAACGCGCCAAAAACGCCACATTCCTCTCGCAGACGATCGTCGCCCAAGAGAGTGTCGATTGCTGTGGGTTGGTGACGGGAGATGTCGCTTCGGGCCCGCGTTTCGCCATATTGCGTCATCTTAGCGTTCCGTCATCTTGCGCCATTGGTAAAACGTAGACCAAATATCCTACGAATCTCAGGTCATTTGGTGGACGTTCACCCCGCGTGTGTCACGTTTGTGTCTGCCTCAACTCAATCACAAACCAGCTATCAATTTGCATGGCCTCTAACGTCACTGAACAGTCAGGCGACACTTATATGTAATTCGGCGCCACTGGCTACTATAATCAGCGCGAATGTACATCGGATTTGCCGCAGCGCTGGCACGGCTAAGGCTATGAAGCGATTTGCATGGTTGTAAAACTATTGCGCGCTTTTTGGTGTCTTTTGGTTCAACTATCTGTGTCGCAGGTCGCAAGAATTAACTCTCCTGCTGATCTCCACCGGAGCGAAGATCGTCAATGTTTTCCGGGATGACGCGTTCGATAAATCCCCTCAACGCGTTCCCCGAGCTCTCGATATAAGGTTTTGATACCGAATCGCGTACCCAGGGTTCGTTCTCCGCATAGTTTGGATATAAAAAGCCGAAGAAGAACATATAAGGAATCACCACGAGCAAAAATCCACGGAATACGCCAAACACGAGACCGAGTATTCGGTCGATCATGCCCACGCGACTGTCCAGTATCGAATCAGATACCCGCGAAGTAATTAAGTGGACGACGACGAGGACAACCAAGAAAATAAGTCCGCCCGCTGCAATTTGCGCTATGGCTGTCTTGGTTCCAATTGTGCTGGCAAGATCTTCGGCGATACCCTTCTGAAAAAACACGAAATATAGGACCGCAGCGCCGGCTGCAAGCCACGATAGAATGGACAGGATCTCTCGGGTTAAGCCCCGGTACATAGCCAACAATCCGGACAATAGAGCAATGGCCAGCAGTCCTGCGTCGAGATACGTGAGCGGTCCAATCATCCCTTATACACCTGCCCCTAGACCATCTTGAATTGCGAGAGAATAAGCTTCACTGGCACGATGGCGTATCAATCGCAAGATCTTTCAGATGTTCAACGCGAGTTAGCTGTAGGTGGTGCGAATCGACGTCGATTTCCCCCGCCGCGGGCAAAACCGCGGATTGAAAACCAAGTTTGTGCGCTTCTTTGAGGCGATGAGAAATGTGGCTTGTTGGTCGCACGGCGCCGGACAAACTGATTTCACCGAAATGAACTTGTTGATGAGGCAAAGGCTGATTGGAAAACGAAGATATCAACGCAGCAGCTGCGGCCAAATCAGCTGCCGGATCGGTTATCTTCAAGCCCCCTGCAACATTCAGATAGACATCGTGTTTAGCGAAAGATATCCCGCAGCGCGCGTCGAGAACAGCTAGGAGCATAGCTAGTCGGTTGTTTTCCCAGCCGACCGCAGCTCTTCGAGGAGTACCAAGCGGTGATGGTGCCACAAGCGCTTGGAATTCGACCAGAATCGGCCGGGTTCCCTCGACCCCTGCATAAACCGCTGCTCCCGGTGCGCGGCCATTGCGGTTGCCTAGGAAAAGTTCAGACGGATTTCGCACTTCGGAGAGTCCAGCTTCCGTCATTTCGAATACGCCGATCTCATCTGTGGCACCGAAACGGTTTTTGAAAGATCGCAATAGTCGATAGCTGTGACCACGGTCGCCTTCAAAATACAAAACTGTATCTACTAGGTGTTCGATTACCTTCGGACCAGCGATCTGACCTTCCTTTGTAATGTGGCCTACGAGAACAATTGCGCTGCCTGCCTGCTTGGCGAAACGGACTAGGCTCTGTGAGGCTGCACGCACCTGACTGAGAGTTCCTGGAGCTGCTTCGAAGGCCTCTGACCAGAGTGTCTGGATTGAATCGATGATTACGAGGTCGGCGGTACCTGTTTGGCTGAGTGTTGCAATTATGCTTCCAAGATTTGTCTCGGCGGCCAGCAGGACTGGAGCATCATTGAGGGCCAATCGGTTGGCGCGCATTCGGACCTGCTCGGGTGCTTCTTCACCGCAAAAATACATGACGCGCTGCCCAGCTTGGCCCAGAGTCGCAGCGACCTGAAGGAGTAGTGTTGATTTGCCGACACCTGGTTCGCCACCAACTAGTATCGCGCTGCCGGGAACGATGCCTCCGCCCGTCACGCGGTTCAGTTCGTCCAGGCCAGTGGAAATTCGCTTGATGGGGCGTTCCGGCGTCGCCAAATCTTCGAGTTTTGCTATCGGACTGGACTTGGGCGATCTACCGAGACCGCTTCCAGGGGGGGGGCCGACATTACTTTTCTCAACGAGTGAATTCCACTCGCCACAGTCGGGGCACTTGCCAGCCCATCGACCAGTTGTCGCACCGCAAGCGTCACAGACATAGACTGCTTTTGTCGTTTTAGCCATGCTCAAGCCGTGTTTTGATCGTGATAGATGCGGTGAACTCGTCGACTCAGCCGCGACAACAATTCATAACCAATTGTGCCCGCTCGATCTGTGAGGTCGTCGACCGTAACGCGGTCGCCGATAACTTCTACCCAGGCCCCGCGTACTGCGAGATCTTCCGGGACATCCGTCACGTCGAGCGTAATGAGGTCCATTGATACTCGCCCAATCACTCGAACTTGGTAGTCGCCAATATAACCGGCCGGTCCCGGGCGTACGTCGTCACCGCCCAAAGCCCGCAAAAATCCGTCGGCGTAACCGCATGCAATGGTCGCGACGCGAGACGGACGCGTCACTGTGTAGCTCCCTCCGTACCCGACACGATCACCGGGCAATGCAGGTTGAACCTGAAGGATTCTGGCGGAAAGCTTTACAACGGGTCTCATGGGATTTGACTCGGTCTCGAAGGCGCGGCCGCCATATAGTGCGATGCCGGGTCGAACCAAATCGTACAAAAAATCGCGACCAAGAAATGTCCCTCCGGAGTTGGCTAAGCTTGCGCGCACATTGGGCCGCAGGGCGCGTATCTGATCGAAGGCTGTTTTTTGTTGGACGTTCATTGGATGATGCGGCGTGTCTGCGCAGGACAAATGACTCATGAGGAGAGTGATAGAGAAGTGATTGAGTGGCCCGTCGTCTAGTGTGGCGAGGCTGTAAAATTCTTGAGCCGGCAGACCAAGTCTGTGCATGCCGGTATCGACGTGGATTGCCGCCGAGAGTCGGAAATTGGTTGCGCGACAATAGGCAGCCCATTCTTTGATTTCATCGACGCTTGATAGCACGGGTGCGAGATTGAAACCGGCATAGTAGGCTTCGGCGCCCGGTAATAGACCGTCGAGCACGTAAATTTGGGCACCTGGGTTCACTGTTCTGACACGCCTGGCCTCATCCAAGGTAGCGACAAAAAATGTGCGGCAACCCTCGTTTGTTAGGGTGCCTGCAACTTCTTCAAGCCCCAGACCATAAGCGTCAGCTTTGACAACACCCGAACACTCTGCACCGGCTGCTCGTCGCCTCAGTTTGCTCCAATTCGCACGCAATGCACCGAGATCAATCTCGAGAACAGAGCGTGCATCAGGAGGAACGTGTTTGAGGCCATTTTTCAATTTGGCCATGTAAAAATTTACTCCTGTCCGTGCTCCCTTTACTCCAGTCTTTCAGGCATCCGGTCCTCTTGAGCAAGGTTGCCAAATCGTGTCAGGTTGGGCTCGAATGCCAATTCCACGGTGCCAACTGGTCCATGGCGTTGCTTGCCAACAATCACTTCGGCCTTGCCCGCTACTTGGCTCATTTTCTGAAACCATTCGTCGAATTCCGCAGTTCCTTCGTTTGGCTTCATACGTTCGACGTAATACTCCTCCCGAAATACGAACATGACGACATCTGCATCTTGTTCAATTGAGCCTGATTCGCGAAGGTCGGCCAACTGCGGCCGCTTATCTTCACGCTGTTCGACTTGCCGAGATAACTGCGATAGAGCGATGATGGGGACCTCAAGTTCTTTTGCTAGAGCCTTCAACCCCGTGGTGATTTCGGTTATTTCTTGGACGCGACCTTCTCCTGATCGCTTGCCGCCTGACAAGAGCTGCAAGTAGTCTACAATGATGAGGCCAAGTCCGTGTTGACGCTTTAACTTTCGTGCGCGTGCAGCCAATTGCGCGATCGAAATGCCTCCCGTCTGGTCAATGAATAGTGGGGCTTGGCGCATCACCTGGCTCACCTCTACCAGCCGTCTAAAGTCGTCTTCTGTGATCATGCCTCGGCGAATTTTCTCAGATGCAATTTCAGACTGTTCAGACAGAACCCGTGTCGCAAGTTGCTCTGCTGACATCTCAAGAGAAAAAAAGCCGACCACAGCACCGTCGACAACTGTGTTGGTTCCATCGGATTGGGGTTCAGTCCGATAGGCCTTAGCGACATTATATGCAATGTTGGTTGCCAGTGCTGTTTTGCCCATTGACGGTCGCCCTGCCAGAACGATGAGGTCGGAGCTCTGCAGTCCACCCAATCGATTGTCCAGATCGCTCAATCCAGTTGAGATGCCGGACAGGTGGCCATCTCGCTGGTAGGCACTGTTTGCCATATCAACGGATTGAATCAATGCATCCTGAAAGGTGACGAATCCTTGACCATACTTCCCTGTCTCAGCTAGCTTATAAAGCCCGGCCTCGGCTGATTGTATTTGTTCTTCGGGAGGCATGTCGACAGGCGAATCGTAGGCGGTATTGACCAAATCTTCGCCGAGAGTGATGAGAGAGCGGCGTACGGCTAGGTCATGGATAGTCTGCCCATAATCCATTGCATTGATAATTGTCGTCGCGCCTGCAGCCAATCGACCTAGATATTGAGGGACCGTTAGGTCAGGTGCGATGGGCTCAACGTTCTCAAAAAACGTGCGCAATGTAATGGGCGTTGCTTGCTTGCCAGCCTGGATAAGCTTGGCTGCAACGTCATAAATTTCCTGATGAATAGCTTCATAAAAATGTTCTGCGTCCAAAAACGCGGACACACGATCGAGAGACTCGTTGTTGACAAGAATGGCTCCGAGCAGAGCCTGCTCGGCATCCACGTTGTGGGGCGGTTGTCGGAACGCGAGCGCGTCGTCCGATTCTGCCTGCGCCTTCAGTTGATCCGAAAGCAAGAGAGGGGTCGCATTCTGGTTCATTCCAGAACACTATGTGATTCACGCAGCTGGATTCTGCATCGTAGATGGGACGGTATCGGCTTGTGCCCGGTATGCACACCCGTGCAATGATGTTGTTTGCATGTTGTCGCGAATCGTAATTGTAGCGGCGCTAAATGTCCTCAGTAGGCAACGCTCCTGCTGCTGAGTCTTCCGAGCCATCTCCTGCGCGGATGTTGTCCTCATAGTCTGCATTTGGATCGGCATCCGGATTAAAAGTCTCGAGTTCGAAAGCATCGTCCTGGATGACCGTCACGTCCTCACCGCGTGCTTGGCGCTCGGCTTCGTCCTCGGATCGTGCGACGTTCATTGTGATACTAACGGTAACTTCGGGATGCAAAGAAACTCCGACAGGATGTATGCCCAGTGCCTTGATCGGATGTTGCAGCGCGATTTGTCTGCGGTCGATGTGAAAGCCACCGCTACTTACAACTTCCGCTATATCTCTTGTCGAAACGGATCCGTAGAGCTGTCCTGTATCACCTGCTTGGCGGATAGCGACGAAATGCTGGCCGTCGAGTTTTTCAGCTATCGCTTCTGCCTCGCTTTTCGCTTCCAGATTTCGGGCTTCCAGTTGAACACGTTGCTTTGAAAACTCATCTTTGTTGCGCTCAGTGGCCCGCAAGGCTTTACCCTGCGGCAACAGAAAATTTCTCGCATAACCGTCTTTGACTTTGACGATGTCTCCCATCTGGCCGAGTGAGCCAATTCGTTCGAGTAGGATAACTTGCATCTGGACAGCTCCATGGTTGGTGCGTGTTACATGTGACTATTGACGTCAGTCTTTCTTGATATGCCGGGATGATAATCCTGGCCGTCGTTGTATTGGAGACAATGGTTCGATGAGACCAATTAGTGGCAATGCCATGAACCAGACTATAATGGACAGGTAAGGAATGATGAGACAGAGATAGAGGAGCGACAGAATAAGGGAGCGGGACGCCCAGCCGCGTGTAACGTTGTGAACAATTGCGAGGCCGACGAGGACGTAAGCAAACGCGGTCGCCGACAAAAATGCGATACATATCAACCTATAGTAGTCCGTCAACACCATGAACCCGATAACGAGTGCCACGAAGACAGCCGTCATTTCTTTCGGCATGGCTGTGAGCGTGAGATCGGGCCATGGGCGTGCCAAAAGACCCGACGCGTGAACTATGCGAGCGCCGAGCCAGAGATTGAGTGTGGCGAACATCATCCAGGATAGTGCAACGGATATAGGAAATAGCACGACCATAGTACGTGCCAATATTGCGCGCTCGGCCTCCTGATCGCCGCGGAACTCAATTTTAGGAAAGGGGAGATTGCCGTCGGCCCAAAGATCGATGGTCTTGCGGATTTCGGCTTCTAGAGCCGTTGCATCTCCTGCAAGCGCGTAAAGCATCGCTGTTGTGAGCGCACCTGCCAGTAATGTTGCGTACGCGAGAACGCGTCCTACAGGGTACCATTCGATGGCCGGCTGATTCGGAGTTGCCGGCGGGGTGTGTTGTCTATTGAGCAGTAACAAATAGGCAAAGGACGCCATGGGTAAGCCCACAGCGCACAGGTGCAATATTCCGGCTTTGGGGGCGATTGTCACGGACACCAAGCCAGCAGCCACGACTGCCGCCGTGGAGCTGGCGAGCCAGCCCCAGCCCAGACCTGCGATCACGATTGGCAATGGCACAAGAACTGGTAGAAGTGCCCCCATAAACGCCGAGGCACTCGTTATAGAGGCGATCATAACTACGGCGGATACGATGCCAGTACCACTACCGACTGCGAGTCTGCTCAACATGTCTAGCTGTCCCGCATAATGCGGTTAGAGGTCGGCGTGCCAGCATTGTGCACCAGGGCCCAATGCCAGTGCCAGCCCATCGCCCACCTCAACCTTGATTTTTTAACCCAATCTAAGCGACGTTCGTGCCAAGTGTCGGTATTGGTTTATTTGGGCTGTCGGATGGTGGTTGCCCTACTTGATGATGTAAGGAAGCAGTCCGAGAAATCGCGCGCGTTTAATTGCCTTAGACAACTCCCGTTGCTTCCTCGCCGAGACAGCGGTAATCCGACTAGGGACAATTTTACCTCGTTCTGAAACGTATCGCCCCAAAAGACGCACGTCCTTGTAGTCTATTTTGGGTGCATTGTCGCCGGAGAACGGGCATGTCTTTCGCCGCCTGTGGAACGGTCTGCGAGCGCCACCTGCTGGTCCTGCCATATTATGAACCCTCCCGCTCTGTCGTGGCGTCGCGTTGTGGTCTGGCGCGGAAGGTGGATCCATCTCGATCACCTCCACCCCCACGCGGCGGTCCGCGATCGCCACGTGGACCACCGCGTTCGCGATCCCCGCGGAACCCTCCGCGCCGATCATCACGATCACCCTTGCGCATTTGCACCGAGGGTTCAGTGTCGTGGTTCTCCACCTTAATTGTTAAAAAGCGAATAACATCCGTAGAAAGCCCCATACGCCGCTCCATTTCCGCCACGGCTGGCGCGGGAGCGTCAATATTTATGAGGGTGAAGTGGGCCTTGCGGTTTTTCTTAATTTTGTAGGTCAGCGACTTTACGCCCCAGTATTCGACCTTGCCGACCGTGCCGCCGCCTTCCTGAATAAGACTCTTGAACTCTGTCGTTAGCGCATCGACCTGTTGCTGCGACACGTCCTGCCGTGCCAAGAATACATGCTCATACAGTGGCATGGTATTGCCTTTCCAATTCCAACCAATGAGCGCCCGGCGCATAGCCTCTTTTGAGCCGAGTGAACCGCTATCGCGGCTGGAAAGGCCCAAAAGACAACTCAGAAGAGTGGAGACACGAGAGTTAAGGGACTTCGAGCCCGGCAGCATTGACGAGGATTTTGGTCATTGGGCCATCGATTTGAGCCCCTTGCCAGCATTGCACGCCGATGCCACACCCTGTTCAGCCTCCAACCGGGTGCAAAGCGGTGTTATACGCCATTTGGGCTTCAGAGCAAGCACAATCAGTGACAATTATGAGCGGCAGTCGCCCATTCGCGTAATCGTAGCGACCAAGTGGCTTGACAGGCGCTTTTGTCGGATGCGTACTCCGCGGTTTAAAATTGTGAGCGTTCTGCGGTAGGGAGTATTAGGGCTCGGCGGGCTCATCCGAGAGCCGCGGGTTGCGCCCCGCGCGTACCGCCAGCAAACGACCTCTCAGATGGTGAGCATCAAAGGACGATTGGATAATGGCGAAAGCATTCGTTTTTCCTGGCCAGGGGAGTCAGAGCGTGGGCATGGGCAAAGCGCTTGCCGATGCATATCCGGCAGCTCGGGCTGTCTTTGCAGAAGTGGATGATGCGCTGGGAGAGAACCTGTCGACGATTATGTGGGAGGGGCCGAGTGAGACCTTGACTTTAACAGAAAACGCTCAACCGGCTCTTATGGCAGTTTCGATGGCGATTATTCGAACCTTGCATGACGAATACGGCTTGAAGCTCAGTGACCGTGTGGATTATGTGGCAGGTCACTCATTGGGTGAGTATTCTGCACTTTGCGCTGCAGGTGCATTTTCCGTCACAGATGCGGCGCAATTGTTGCGAGCGCGCGGACGAGCGATGCAGCAAGCGGTGCCTGTCGGGCACGGGGCGATGGCTGCTCTTCTTGGCGTCGGCATGGACGTCGCGCGAGCTGTTGCGGCGGATGCTGCGCAAGGGGACGTTTGCGATATCGCGAACGACAACGATCCCGGTCAGGTTGTATTATCGGGCTCGAAGGCGGCGATTGATCGCGTTCTTGCCACCGCCAAGAGCTATGGTGTTCGACGCGCCTTGCCACTTCCGGTCAGTGCACCGTTTCATTGCTCACTCATGCGGCCCGCCGCCAATTCCATGGCCGAAGTTTTGGCCTCTGCCACAGTGCTCAGTCCTTCCGTACCGCTGGTCG
>JBPCWA010000459.1:0-4115 GCA_051009975.1 Hyphomicrobiaceae bacterium | reverse complement strand
TCGGTCGGCAGTCAGATACCTCTTTCGACGAATTCAGGTAGCAGTTCGAAGCTTCTTCCTGCTCAATGTCAAAAAAGACCAGACGAGCATTTCAAGGTCGGAAGAAGGCCGGAGGCTGACCTGCTGTTTGAGTACTGCACAGTCTTTCAGTGCAATTTGGAACTTCCGAGTTTCGATCTCAACGGAATTGGTGCCGACTTGCCATTTTCTGGCGCACGGGTGCGGCTGCCAACGTCGGAGCCAAATCGACTTTTATCGTACGGTTAGACTGCGCTGTGCTAGATTGTCAGAAACTTAGCCTCAGAAAGTTGGCCCAAGATGGCGAGGAGCACAACTCGCAGGCTCGCGGCAATAGTTGCGGCAGACGTTGCCGGTTACTCGCGGCTCATGGGTATTGACGATCAAGGTACACTCGCCGCGCTTCAAGAACATCGTCGCGAATTGTTGGATCCCCAAATTGTCCAGTACTCGGGCCGGATCGTAAAAACGACTGGCGATGGGTTGCTTCTTGAATTTTCCAGCATCATCAATGCTGTGAGGTTCTGCCTTGTCGTGCAATGTGCGATGCTGGTGCGAAACAAGGACATCCCTCCTGAACGCCGCATGCAATTTCGGATTGGCGTAAACCTTGGTGACGTCATTGTTGATGGCGACGATGTATTTGGCGATGGGGTGAACATTGCCGCTCGATTGGAGGCCTTGGCGGATGCCGGAGGCATTTGCATTTCGCAAGTGGTTCTAGATCAAGTAAAGCAAAGATTAGCGCTTGACGTCGAAGAGCTGGGCAACACGGCGCTGAAAAACATTGAGGAACCAATTCGCAGCTATCGCGTTGTAGGTCAGCGCAAAACCGAAACGCCGAAAGCGGCCAATGAACCAACGTCCAGCCTGACAGACAGCGGCATACGATTGCCCGAACGACCGTCTGTCGCGATCATGCCGTTCCGAAACATGAACGGTAACGTAGAAAATGACTACATCCCCAACGCGATCGGACTGGGAATCCAAACCCTACTCGTACAACTCTCAGGATTGTTCTTGATCAACGCCAGTGCTCATCAGGGATACAAGGACGGAACTGTAAATGCTGCTGATGCGGTGAGGGACTTGCCAATCCGATATGTACTGGAAGGTACTGTCGAGCAGATTGGTGCTCAGGTGAAGGTGACGACACAACTGACGGATCTCCAGAACGACAGTGTAATCTGGGCTGGAAGATATGAGCGCAACTTGGAGGATGTGTTTTTACTGCAAGATGACGTAACACGCGAAGTCACCTCGGCTCTCGGCGGTGAATTATTAGGCACCACTCTCGATCGTGTTTGGACTCGGGGGCTGAAAGGCAGAGGTGCTTGGGAATATTTTCTACGCGGGGTCAGTCATTTTTATAAACTTACCAAGCACGATAATGCCGCTGCCAGGGCAATGTTCGAGAAGATCCATGAATTGCTACCCGAAAAGACGATCGGTCCTGCATATATTGCTGTGACACACTGGTTTGACGCTGTGAGAGGCTGGAGCGATTCGTCGATTGCCTCACTGGGCTTGGCCCGCGATTGGGCCGAGGCATCGATCGAGCCTGCAACTGAAAACAATGGCTTGGGCTATGTTGTGCTGGGATCGATCCGGCTGCGCGATGGTCAGCATGATGACGCTTTGGCGCTGTGCAGGAAGGGCGTTGCGCTTCGAGCGAATTGTCCGTTCTCGCTTGGTCAACTCGCAGACGCTCAACTTCACTGCGGCGACGCCCACGGAGCAGTCAAGACAGCACGTGACGCTTTGTCGGTGAGAATGATATATTTACCGCCCCTGATCAATGTTCTAGCTGTTGCCTACCGGGATAGTGGCAGCATCGATTTGTCAATACCTGCTGCTCGCGAAGCGGCTCGTCTCGACCCCCAACATGCAGATGCATTTGTAACTTTATGTACCGATTATGTGCTAGCCGGCTGCAACGAAGACGCCTATCGGGTGTCAAGTCAGATTATGGAGCTAGATCCGGAGTTTCGGATATCCACCTATACAGACAACCTTCCTTACAGCGACAACACGACAATATCGAATATTGCTGAGACACTTCGATTGGCGGGGTTACCTGAATAGCAGCCAAATATTCGAGTATCCACAAAACACAAACAGTCGCCTCCTTGATCTTGGCTGGCTTATTGGCTGGCCAGACAGTTTGCGTGTCGCTTCACCAGCAGGCCAGCAACGGCAGCGCAAGAGGGATTCCGCATTCTTCAGGAGCGGTCATGCAGTTCAGAATAGTTAATCGAGGCTAAACGGTCGAGATGGGTCACAAGCGGACCGAGGTCCGCTTTGCACCTGGAAGCGGACATGAGCAGGTGCAGCACGACACGTCCGAGATGGGCCATAACCGGTCGTTACTGCTCTGGACGATGGCGCATTTCACAAAGGAAGCGCAGTCGCAGGTTGCGGACACTAGATTGCAAGAGAAAGCCGCCCCGACCTTCAGGGCGGCCAAGTGATTCTACGGCAATTTCGTCACTGCGGGCTGTATATTTGTTCCCAACTTCTTATTGAATGCCTCGATCAGTTCGTTGGTAACTTTTGCCGATTCCGGTTCGACCCCAGAAAAGCTGAAGTCGGTCATTCGATAGCCCTTTTGCGCCTTGGCGGCCTCTTTGGTGCGCTGCGGCGGCGCTGGATAAGACTCATGATTGGGCACGGCCATCCTAGTGCGAATGCCATCCTTGGTGACATTCCAAACCATGAAATCCAGGGCGAGGTCGAGTGGACCATCGTACGTCTGTCGAATTGCTGCCGTCACAACAGGGGCGGTGTCGTGATCATTCTGAAAATGATAGCAGACAGCGTGTCGGGGCTTGGTCAATGACATGATCTTGCCGAAGGCTTGCGCTGCCGTATGACCCTGGGTGCCGACATAAACCGCTTCGGCAGGTGTCATCCCGTAACGTTTGACCATGAATTCGGGAGGGATGAAGCACTCATGGATCGATAGATCGGCGCCCTTCGTATGCTCCAGCCACCACTTGTTTGGAAGCGTGTCACTAGAGAATGCGAACTTGAGCCCATTCCATTCCAGGATAAAGCTTACGGATTGATCGAGATGAATCGCAGGGATAGTACGGACGGTGACGCCGTTCTCCTTATAGATGACGTTGTTGACGGCCTTCCAGTCGAATTCATTGACCTCTAGTTGCAGACCACGCGGATCAACAGCACTTCCGCGAGATGCAGCCTCCCATGCCCAAGCCTTTTTAAGATGATGGATCCACGATTTCGTGCCCCATTCAGGTTTGACACCGCTTACGCCCCAGACACGCAATGGTGTGAGCCGGTTATTGACAGGACCTGTAAAATAGAACGCTGGGAAGTCACCGGCATGGTCCAGATGCAGATGACCCAGAAAGACCTTGTCGAGTTGGTCGAGAGGAATTCCTAGAGCCATGATCCTCTCGTACGAACCTTCCCCCATATCGAATATGAATTTGTCACCATTCCCTAACTCAACGAGAAAACAAGCTGCGGCCTGTTTGAGACGCGGCTGCGGCATGCCTGTGCCGCAGGCAATCACGCGCATCTCGTCCGGAGCCAGTGTTTCCGTCCCGGGGTAGTACACGGTCTGATTGGGGTAAGGCTTGACCTTGGACCATTCCTCAGGTCCGCCTGATGACTTTAGCTCAGCGGCTATTGATCGCTCAACGAGCCCGGATCCCGAGCCATCTTTGCCAGCAAGATAACCAGCGAAATATACGATGCCGACGACGGCAGTTGCGAGCAAGATCGACAGAACGCGACTAGCGCCAACGGGACGCAGAACACTCATTCAGGCCTCCAATTTTTGACGGATCAAGAGATTTTGGTAGGGCGAGGCTTCTCCTCGGCGACGAGACTAGCAACTCACGCCTTTGGTTGCACTATCGATTGTCGGCAAATTGTATGGCATGCGTGCACCTGCACTGGTGACATTAGTCGAGCATCACCACAGCCCCCGTTCAACTTAGGAGCCAAATAGGCGTTCAAGACCGTCCCGGGTTATTCTCGGAAGTGAGCAGGCGCAGCAATCTACGTCTGCTTTGCCCCCGGAAGGGGACGTAAGCAGGTGCAGCAGATTGCGTCCGAGATGGGCC
>JBPCWA010000458.1:0-2682 GCA_051009975.1 Hyphomicrobiaceae bacterium | reverse complement strand
TACCCCCCCCCCAGGGGTCATAATTGCTGGATCACGAACTGTGGCCGCGCAACGTTGCCCCCCCCTCTCTCCCTTCGCAATGCGCGGTCTCTTTTTTTTATCAAGAATTGCGGCAGGAAACCGCTCGCGTCTCGGCGCCAAGCTGGCTTACGCCATGCTGGTGAAATACGCGTGGAGCGAGGTCGCAGGAGGCGCAGCCAGTCTTCGATCGTAAAGGCGGCTTTCGAGACCCGCAGCAAAAGATCGACTTAGCACAGAGATGCTGCAAATTCGCTACGACGCTCACAGCGACTGCTGGGCAGCTGCGAGAAATCACGGCGTTCGCGGCCGATGGTTACGACTTGACACCGAGGCGCTTGAGTGCCTTGCGCGTCCATTCTAATTTTGGGTTGAGCCCAAGGGCGCGCTTGTAGTCGGCAATTGCTTTGTGGCGTAGCTTTTCTTTCTCATACGCCCATCCGCGGGCAACGTAGGCGAACGGGTATTTTGGATTGATCTGAATAGCTTTGGTCTGGTCCGCGATGCTTTGGCCGTATTGGCCCTTGTAGCGATAAGCATTGCCTCGGTTGTAGTAGGCGTGGGCATATCTCGGATTGAGATTAATAGCCTTGCTATAATCCGCAATGGCGCGGTCGTATTGGCCCTTTTTGAGATAGGCGACGCCGCGACTGTTGTAGGCGATGGATAGATCCTTGCGGCTTTTTTGATTGATGATCTCGGTGCAGCCGCGGATCTGGAGATCCGCGTTCTTTGATTGATTGCAATCGCTGTACCGGTCGGTGACCGCGAGAGAGGAAACGTTCTTTTTTTTCAGCGTGGCCCTGAAGTTACTGAAATTGGAGCAGAAGCTGTTGTGTTTGGCGCTGCCGCTTGAGCAAAAGCGATTAAGGATGGAGTTATTCCAATTCCCTTTGCATTCGGATTTGACGCGGCGGGCGGTAGACTGCAGCGCATCTCTGCGCCGCTTGTATCGCCTCGACATTCTGTCGACAATCTCCCGATGCTCCTTGTAGCGACTGTAAGCCTGCTTGTATCGGCGCACAGCCCGCCCGTATTTTGTCTGCACCTTATCGCTGCTGCGCATTATGTTGGCGATCTTTTCAAGTCGCCTGGCTTCTTTCCCGTGTCGGCGCAGCTCTGAAGTAAGTTGCTGGTCCTTTGTTATGGCGGGATGACGCTGCAGGTCCCTTAATTCGGCCTTCAGGATGTCGGCGCGATGATGCAGCTTCGAGCAGCGCAGGAAGAGTTCCGGCGTGCCGCCATTCACAACTTTGGAAGACGCGGGGAAACTAGCGAAAAGGATCGGCACTATCAAAATAGCGGCTAACACGCGCATGGAACATCCCCTCTGTAGTTGCCTTATTCAATCTACTTTCCCGCATGGTGTCTCACGTGGTCCGATTTCTCTGGCACGCAGTCGTGCGTCGATAAGTGGAACGAGTTAGGCTGCCATGCCGATTGGAGATCCGATCAAGAGAGCGTCGGAACGCGGGAATCATCTAGCCCACGACGCAATCGAGTGCGGTCATCGATTCGATCAAGATGCTGGTCTCCTGCGCCGCGTCCCAAGTATTTCCTGAATCGTTAGCTAGAGGGAAGAATAAACTGGGGGAACAGCCACATGAGAGCCAGGATTTGCGGACACCTGTGTCGCTCGCAACACGACTGTGTCGCTGATTGACTGTCGAGTGCGACACCAGTTTTGCTGAAGAGCGAGGTGCGCATATCCAAAAATTGGTTAGGGATCCAGCAATTGGGCAACATCCAGCATTCGCGCCAACAATGCATTCTATCGGGATTGCGAAGACGACTATGCCTGACGTGAGGGGCTTTCGACATTTCGTTCCGCGTGCGGATACAGCTCTCCTCAAGACTTATGTTCCTCGATCCCGAAGTGCTTAATCGCCGCATGAATGCAGCATTCCTATTGATGCCCCTCAGAAGGTATCATCACTCCTCCCGGAGGATACGGAAGTTTGTTCAGACCAACGTACGATTGACACTTCGTCTGTTTCTTGAAGTCCTCCCAGGCTCTCTTGATTCGATTGGGTTGAGTAAGCCGATCCAACCAAACAATTGCTGGATAGAGCAAAGGATGAAATCGACGGCATCCGATCAATGACAGATGGCTTGCTTCGTGAGAATGGCGCTCTGCAATATCAACTCCAGCAGTTGCCGCCGGCGGCTGATGGTTTTCAAGTAGAGGGACAAACTCGGGCATCACTGATAGTATTGTTCGATCTAAAAGCACGATTGAATTGTCTCTTGTCATGCAAGCGTTTCCACACCGGCTATTAGTACATGCTGAAATCGTTACGGGGATGGCGTTGGCGCTTGCCGCGAGTTGGGCATTCGTCGCCTGGATGACTCTCGACATGTCTCATCCCGTCGTCATGATGATGATGCCAATTGATGCGTCATGGTCGTGGCCGACTGTTGGCGCCGTATTCGTGATGTGGGCGGTTATGATGATTGCGATGATGCTGCCTTCAGCCGCGCCGACGCTGCTGATGTTTGACACTATCGAACGTCGCAACTCGGCAGCTGAGCGCCCACGTTTCAGAACATTGTATTTCGCCGCCGCCTACCTCGCGGTTTGGGTTGGATTTTCCGCCCTCGCGACTGGCGCGCAATGGGTTCTGCAGCACCACGACCTACTGACGCCAATGATAGTGAGCCGTT
>JBPCWA010000457.1:0-10676 GCA_051009975.1 Hyphomicrobiaceae bacterium | reverse complement strand
ATGTGAAGGGGACGTGGCTCTCTCACGACGCTTGTGCGGCCGTCTACATGTGCGCAATTTAATCAAATGGTAGGCCATTTGGGATGTCGACCCAGATCAGCGTGGCCTTCCACGTCCCCGAGCGTTGTTCCGTCCGAAGCCGGAATGCGCGCTTGCGCGGATGATCTGTTAATTGTGGCATTCGTGATGGAGAGCGAAGGCCTCAGAGCAAGGGCTGCTTGAGAAGGGCTACATGAGCGTAGCGGGCCCAGTGGAGAGTGAGGCGCCTGGCGAAGCGAAAAGCATCTGGTGGAGGTGAGGATGCCAAGGATGTGTTTGGGAGACGGCAGTTGGCGTGCGATCACAGCTTTCGATCTAAGGGTAAGCCCCGGTTCGTGGTCATTCGCGAGAGAGAACGCCGCTGAAATCGCACGTCATTGGGAGCAAAGAAAACGGACCAATCCCAATATCTTCAACGGGATCATCCACGTTCTCGTCTCTCATTACATCGATTCGACCATCTTTTCTGGTCGATATTGCCGTACAGATTTTGCCAGCTACATTTATTGGCGCGACACTGTCTTGCAGGCTCGCAAGAGGCCTGGAGGCGCTGCTGCGTTGGAAATGACGTGTGACGGCTTCGTCGTCGTCATCGTGAGGGCCCATGATGACCAAATCCTAATGGCCAGCGCGGCGCAGCATACGCTCAATGCGGGCTTTGATGTCGTCCCCGGGGGCTTCATCGATCCAAGTGACATTTCACCGACCGGTCACATTGACCCTGTTGCAGCCGGCATGCGCGAACTGCACGAGGAAACTGGTCTGGAGTGGCCGAGAGTGACAATGGATCGTGAGGCATGGGTGGCGTGTGATGGACCGTTGATCGCCATTGGATTAGTTTGCCGATTGGTTGAACCGGACAAGGACGTACTGCAGATGGTACAGGATCATTGTTCTCAACAGGCGCTGCCGGAGCTCTCGAACCCATATTGGATCCCTCCTGCAAGGGCACTTCAAAACAGCCGATTGCCACGATTTCTCGCGCTCCTCCTCAAAGGAGTCGTTTCGGGTCGGGGTGGCAGAGAAGAGAAGCCCTCAAACCCGTGAGTTCAGTTGGGTCAACTGAAAAAGTGCTGGGGTGAATTACGGTCTGCTTAGGTCAATGGACGCGCCTAAGTAAATTTCACGCTCCGGGGCTAGACAGCAGCCCAGAGCAATTTGAAGTACTTTGCACCGGCAAGGAGAACAGAATGAAGCTGGAATTCCATACATTGGATGTCTTTACCGACGAGCGATTTGCAGGAAATCCACTGGCCGTGGTGCTGGGGGCTGATCAACTGGATGCAGCGCAGATGCAACGCGTGGCGCGCGAATTCAATCTCTCCGAAACAGTTTTCGTCATGAAGCCGGAGGACGAAAAACACTCGGCAAGAGTCAGAATCTTCACTCCTGCTGCCGAGATCCCGTTTGCGGGGCATCCGACCATTGGAACTGCTGCTCTTCTTGCGGAATTGCGATCTTTGGAAGTCGGCAGCGGTAGTACTGCACTGATCGCGCTGGAGGAGAATATCGGAGTTGTCCGCGTTGGAGCCCGTATGGCCGGCAACGCACCGACATTTGCGGAATTCGACGCACCAAAGCTGCCGATTGAAGTGGGCGTAGTGCCGAGTCGTGACGAGTTGGCATCTGCCGTGGGCTTGCTATCCGGGGAAATAGGTTATGCAAACCATCAACCGACCCGCTTTTCTGCAGGTGCTGATTTTACGTTCATACCAGTAACGTCACTCGACTCCATCGGTAAGGCCGTCGCGAATGTAACGCATTGGGGACGTATTTTTGTAGACGATTCAACCGTGGGCGCATTTCTCTATACGCATCAGACCACTCACGGAAAATCGCACTATCATGCGCGCATGTTTGCGCCCAGCCACGGGATTTTGGAAGATCCTGCCACTGGCTCCGCAGCGGCAGCATTTGCAGGTGTTATTGCACGCTTTGATCAACCAGGATTTGGGCTCCACAAGCGGCAGATCGAACAGGGAATTGAAATGGGTCGACCAAGCTTTATTTCGCTATCACTCGACATCAAAGATGACGGCCTGGCGACAGTGCGTATCGGCGGCCACGCTGTGCGTGTAACAAAAGGAGAAATTGAAATTTAGTTCGGTTGTCCTGCTTTCGGGAATGCATGTGCTGGATCTAGATCTCAAAATCAGGACTTGCCAGCACTTGTTCGTCTGGACTATGTAAGAGACCATTCTTTTTTTTCCGCGCTTGGAAAGTCCGCCGTGCTAGTTGGCACCCACAAGCCCATGACCTGGAACATCGGCCGAAATATCGCGCTGGTCGTGGTTCGCGAGCGTGCGGATAACCTCAACCTCCTCCTTATTAGCCCCTGAGCACTGACGGTCTCGGACCTTACCGAGACGGGTTCTCAGGGGGATATCTTGATGCAGCGGAATGACAATGTCACCGGCCGATAAGTGCCGAAAAAACGTGGGAATATATGGAATGCCAGACCATAATCCTCCAGTAGTTGAAAAGCAGACGACGAATGCTCGAGATCGCGTGTTAATTTTTGATACGACACTGCGCGACGGTGAGCAGTGCCCGGGCGCGACCATGACGTTCGAAGAGAAACTGGAAGTCGCTGAGCTTCTCGATGACATGGGCGTTGATATCATTGAGGCGGGATTTCCCTATGCATCGGACGGCGATTTTGAAGCTGTGTCAGAGATCGCGCGCCGAACGAAAAATGCGAGTGTTGCAGGTCTTTGCCGCGCGGGATTCAAGGACATCGATCGATGTGGTGCGGCGGTAAAGAACGCTCGCCGCCCGAGAGTGCACACTTTTCTTTCCACGTCGCCCATTCACATTAAATACAAACTTCAGAAGGAACCTGGAGAGGTTCTGCAAATGGTTACGGATTCGGTACATCGAGCGCGGCAATGGACCGATGATGTAGAATGGTCTGCCGAAGATGGCACACGTACGGAGTTTGACTATCTTTGTCGCTGCATTGATGCCGCGATTGATGCCGGTGCAACGACAGTCAATATTCCGGATACGGTGGGCTACACAACTCCTGAGGAGCATTTCGAATTATTCACACGCTTGCGGGAGAATGTTGCGAACTCCGACAAGGCCGTGTTCTCGGTGCATTGTCACAATGATTTGGGTATGGCGGTTGCCAATTCACTGGCAGGAGTTCGCGCGGGGGCTCGCCAAATCGAATGCACAATAAATGGCATCGGCGAACGCGCAGGAAATGCTGCGCTGGAGGAGATCGTCATGGCGATTAAGACTCGCGGGGACGTGCTACCTTACGATGTCAACATCAATTCTGAAATGCTAGTGAGGGCATCAAAGCTGGTTTCGGCTGCGACGTCGTTTCCAGTGCAGTACAACAAAGCGATTGTCGGGCGGAATGCATTCGCTCACGAGAGTGGCATACATCAGGACGGCATGCTCAAGCATACCCAGACCTATGAGATTATGACACCCGAGTCAGTTGGGGTTACGAAATCTTCGCTCGTGATGGGCAAGCATTCTGGTCGCAATGCGTTTCGCAACAAGTTGCAGGAACTCGGCTATGAATTGGGCGACAATGCGCTAGAGGATGCTTTTCTTCGCATGAAATCGCTGGCCGACCGCAAGAAGGTCATCTACGACGAAGACATAGAGGCGCTGGTTGACGAAGAGATCGCGACGGGTTCTGACCGAGTCAAGGTGGTGTCGCTGACGGTGATTGCAGGTACCTCGGGACCACAGTCGGCGACTTTGACCTTGGATGTCGATGGTGAGCACAAGACAGTGCAGTCGACAGGTAACGGGCCCGTGGATGCGACTTTCAATGCAATTCATGCGCTTATTCCGCACTCAGCCAAACTGGAACTCTATCAGGTGCATGCTGTCACGGAGGGTACTGACGCTCAGGCAGAAGTATCAGTCCGTCTCGTGGAAGACGGTCGGACATCGACATCGAAATCCGCCGATCCGGACACCCTGGTGGCGTCCGCCAAGGCCTATATTGGTGCGCTGAATAAGCTCATTTTGAAACGGGAGCGCGGCGCTCCAGCTCAGCACTATGTGGAGGATCGCGAGCAGCTGCGTGGGCCCTGAGGCTGTGAGGCCGTAAGACGGTAAGACCGTAAGACCGTAAGACCGTGAGGGTTGTCGACAGTTCTTGAGGAGACCACGATGTGGGAAGCACAAATGTCTTGAGGTGCTTTCCACAAGCTTGGACTGCTCAAACCATGAGGCACGCACTGGACTGGGCGACTGGATTTCAGTTGTGTTTGATTAGATGTTTAGTGAGATTTGTGGCCCGATTACCCAGATCGTCGAGGCGACGGGTATGAAGCGTAAGCCGCGATCAGAGTGAGATTGTGCTGGGAGGCAAAGCCGGCACTGTTCTTAATGATATGGCGGCAGGTCCGTCACGAACAGTTGGCACTTCCAAAAACCATAGTCGGAGTAGCAACTGATTGGAGACGTAAATGTTTATGGCCCTGGCCGTCCTGGTTTTGACTCTGGGGGCGACACAACCTTCGGCGGGTGCGGAGATCCGTCCAGATTCAAAAATTGACGCGGTGACCGTTTTTCCTCGTGGAGCTGAGGTTGTTCGGATCGTGCAGGCTCAGCTTGAAAAGGGGCCTAACGTGCTGATCATAAGTGACTTTCCGGATCGTGTCGATGCGAGCAATGTACGCATTGAAGGGCAATCCAACGGTAAACTCGAGATTGGTACGATCGACACCCGTCGCTTGAAAGTCCCGCACGGTGATGATGAGGGCCGATCGACTGAGCGTCGACGTTTGGAGGAAGAAATAGAACATGCAGCGGACAAAATTGCAGAAATTCAGGCAGCGATAGAAACCGGCGAAATCCAAAAGCGCTTTGTGGAAAATTTGGCCGGATTGCCTACATCACGGCCGCGAACGAGCACAGGGGCGGCGACCGGTGAGACGGATTGGACTCAGATCTTTGATCTCATTGGTGTGAATTTGGCAAGGGTGCATAGCAAGATCCTGGCCGAACGGAAAAGAGCGCGGGATGCAGAACGTCGATTGGCGGATCTAAAGAACAAGCTGAGTGAATTGGCACCAAAGCAAATGGGACGTACTGAGGTGCGATTTAATGTTGTTGCTGAAGATGCGGCTGCGGCAAAATTCATTGTGCGTTACCAAGTGCGGGCTGCGCGCTGGCAGCCAATCTATGATGCGAGACTAGAAACCGGTACTCAGACAGCGCCAGCGAAGCTTGATCTCACGCGACGAGCTTCAATATCGCAACGGACTGGGGAGAACTGGTCGGACGTAGCTATAGCACTCTCGACGTCGCGGCCTGCGGGTCGCAACGCGGCCCCTGACCTATATCCAATAACAGTTGATTTTATTCGAGAAATCCCGCCGCCCAGGCCAATACCTCCCGTCGGTGCCGACAGTCCAGCGCGACAAGTAAAGAAAGTGGCGAGATCTCAGATCCCTAACAATGTGGGAGTAATGTCTCTGCCAAATGTCGCCGGCGAGAGTGTTGCGGATGTCGAGAAAACAGGATTTCACACGACGTTCAAAGTACCAGGTCGTGTCACCATTGACAGCACCAATGTGATCAAGCACGTGAAGATCGGTTCGATTGCTCTGAAGCCCACGTTGCTGGTCCGGGCAGTCCCGATGATCGATCCGCGGGCCTATCTGTACGCGATCTTCCACTTGCCCAATGACAAGGCGCCGCTCTTGAAGGGGCAGGTGATGCTCTTTCGTGATCAAACGTTTATTGGGAAGGGGCAGTTGCCACAATTGGCAGGGGGGGACCGTCACGAGCTCGGTTTTGGTCCGGATGATGCTGTGCGGGTACGCCACAACCAAGTTGCTGAAGAACGAGGCGAGACTGGCATAATTTCGTCATCGCGTACGGATCAGCGAAAATTCAAGATAAGGATTAAAAATGCGCACGATCGCGCGATCAACTATGCAGTATTGGATCGGCAACCAGAGCCACTCAACGAAAATATAAAAGTGAGTTTGATAGGCCGATCACAGCCCACTCGAGTGAATGTGAAAGACCGTCCAGGGGTTGTGGCCTGGCAAGGGAAACTTGAAGTCAGCGAAGAAAAAACAATTGATTTCGGATATATCGTGTCCTGGCCAGCGGGAAAACAGGTGCAATACAACCGTCAAAGACGGGCGCGAAAGCGTACACAGTAGGGCGATTGACCCCTGTATCAATTCACCGGTTTGCGATATAAGAAGAGACCCCGGTTTTCCGGGGTTTTTCTTTTTTGGAATGACGTAACTGGGATAGCGGGATGGCAAACGTTGTCGTAATGGGTGCCCAATGGGGCGACGAAGGTAAAGGAAAGATTGTGGACTGGCTCTCGGAACGCGCCGACGTCGTGGTACGTTTCCAGGGTGGGCACAATGCGGGCCATACGCTTGTCATTGGAAACGAAGTCTACAAGCTGTCGCTTCTGCCTTCTGGCGTTGTTCGTCCAGACAAATTGGCTGTCATCGGCAATGGTGTGGTGGTGGATCCGTGGGCCTTATGTGCTGAAATCGACAAACTTAGTTCGCAAGGGGTTCGCGTTACACGAGATAATCTCAGGATTGCTGAGAATGCGACACTCATTTTGCCACTGCACCGAGAACTGGACCAGATGCGCGAAGAGGCGGCGGGGAAGGGCAAGATCGGGACGACAGGGCGGGGAATTGGTCCAGCGTACGAGGACAAGGTCGGTCGTCGAGCAATCCGAGTGCAGGATCTGAAAAATCCATCGACTTTGGAAGCGAAAGTCGATCGAATTCTCGTACATCACAACGCGCTGAGGCGAGGGCTCGGAAAGCCTTTGACTAGCGGGGAAACTCTTGTAGCAGAACTTGCCGAGATAGCGCCGAAAATCCTTCCGTATATGGATGTGACGTGGGAATTGCTGGATCAGCAGCGACGAGCGGGTAAGCGAATTCTGTTCGAAGGGGCGCAGGGCGCTCTATTGGATATCGATCACGGGACGTACCCGTTCGTGACATCCTCTAACACGGTAGCGGCTCAGGCAGCCATCGGGTCAGGAGTAGGGCCAAGCGCGTTAGGTAACGTGCTCGGCATAGCCAAGGCGTACACAACTCGAGTGGGATCGGGGCCATTTCCAACTGAACTAACCAATGAAATAGGTCAGCGACTGGGAGAGCGCGGCAAAGAATTCGGTGTCGTGACTGGACGCGCACGGAGATGTGGATGGTTTGATGCAACGTTGCTTCGCCAGGTCATCAAGGTGTCAGGAATTACCGGAATCGCGCTCACCAAACTTGATGTATTGGATGGTTTGGGTGAGATAAATGTATGTGTTGGCTATACGCTCGATGGCGAACGACTGGATAGATTGCCGGCTGGACACAATGCTCAACAAAGGGTCAAGCCGATCTACGAAACGCACGAGGGTTGGTCCGAATCCACGTATGGCGCACGGACTTGGGGGGCGCTGCCTGCCCAAGCCGTCAAGTACGTTCGCCACATTGAAGAGCTGATTGAGTGTCCCGTCACACTGCTTTCGACCAGTCCGCAGCGAGACGATACGATATTGATGAGGGATCCATTTGAGGATTGATCGGAAGCGTAACGTGTGACCGCAAGCCGGTTGAGTGAGGCAATTTGCTTTAGCATGTGTAAGTTTGATCTGCGAATGTGTCAGATCACACTCAAAATATTGATGCCCAATAAGTCGAATACGGTCCCGTCAGTGGGGGTAAGGAGTCATAGTTGGTTCACCCTTGGCATTGACGTTGGGACAACCGTATGCGGCAGATGGCTCTGATTGGTTTTTTGCAGGCTCAGAATTGCTCCAATTTTGCTGGATCATGGCGTCACCCAGAGTCGCGTCTGGATTTCACATCTCCAGAGTTTTACGCTCATATTGGCCGAGTGTTAGAAGACGGTAAGTTCCATCTTGCGTTCTTTGACGACCGTTTGGGAATGCCAGAGTACCATGGTGGCAAATACGAAGACGCCGTTCGATATGGTATTCGCTGCGTAAAGATGGATCCGTTGGCCACCCTGATGCCGATGGCCATGGCGACGACAAGGCTTGGCCTTGGGGCAACTATGTCGACATCCTACTATCAGCCGTTTCACATCGCTCGATTGTTTGCGACCCTCGATCTGATGACACAGGGGCGCGCTGCTTGGAACGTAGTGACATCATTGAACGATACGGAAGCGCAGAATATGGGGCGCGAGACCGTCATTGAACACGATTTGAGGTACGATCGGGCGGACGAGTTTATGAAAGTCGTTCTTGGTCATTGGGATACCTGGCACGAAGATGCGTTGGTTCTAGATAGATCCCAGAACGTGTTTGCGGATCCAGCCAAAGTGAAGCGACTTAATCATAAAGGAGAGTTTTTCGCATCGCGCGGGCCGTTTACCGTACCGCGTTCGGCACAAGGGCATCCGGTGCTTATACAGGCGGGACAAAGCGGACGCGGTCAACGCTTTGCTTCGGAATGGGCTGAGCTTGTATTCGTCGTCTATCCGGATCTCGAAAGCGGTCGCGTGGCCTACAAGAAACTGAAAGACCTGTCGGAGGCGGCCGGGCGTGACCCTGCGGCGATGCGTATTGCACATCTTATTGCGCCGGTGATCGGTGAGACGAAATCGGAAGCGGAAGATAAGCGGGCATTACTCGACAGTCTGCCCGTCGAGCAAGATTCGCTAATGCTACTGTCGGAAGTGCTCAATTTCGATTTCGGTAGCAAACCGATTGACGAGCCATTCACTGATGCCGAGCTGGAAAGCATGTCGGGTCTGCAAACCTACAGGGATCGTGCAATTCAAGGCAGCGGGAAGTCCAATCCTTCGATCCGAGACTTTATCAATGTTACGCAAAGAGGAAAATTGCGCTCACCAGTGGTAGGGGGACCGAGGGAGGTCGCCGACTATATGGAAGAGTTTTTTGCGGCGCCGGCCTGCGACGGATTTGTCATTAGCGCATCATCTGTGCCGGGTACTTACGAAGATTTCGTGCGAATTGTTGTGCCTGAGTTGCAGCGTCGCGGATTGCACCACAGCGAATACACTGGTCCCACGTTGAGAGACAATCTTGGTCTTGCTGTGCCCCGGACAGGTGATTGGAGGGTGCGGCGTCAATAGAATTTGCGGCCGAACGATGAAATCACTCCCGATGCCTCAAGCCATGAACCTCAAATCTGAAAGTCTGGAGATCCAAATATAATGGAGAGGCAGAGCAGTTTTTTGCGGGAGTTAGGGAGGTTTAGAGATGCCCTTGGTGCAATCCGATAGACTGCGCCGAATGGTCGAAACGCTCATGGTTTGTGCGGGTGCGCGGGACGACGAGGCGGAGATCGTCGCCCGTCATTCAGTTGCAGCGAATCTGGCTGGACATGATTCCCATGGCGTCATTCAAATCCCTGTCTACGTCGACAGAATTGAAAGAGGGCACATTGTGCCAGGCGCGGCATTCGAGATCAAACAAGAGTCGGCGACGACTACTGTCGTCGACGGAAACTGGGGCTTTGGTTATGTGGTGGCAGAGCGGGCCATGCAACTGACTATTGACAAAGCCAAGGTGACCAACGTCGCCGCGACCACTATCGTTCGTCAAAGTCACATTGGACGCGTCGCGGCCTATCCCCACATGGCGGCACGCGAAGGGATGATAGCGTTGATGACCGCCGACTCTGGTCGCGGCCCTAAGGCTGTGGCCCCGTTTGGGGGGCGTGAGGCTCGACTGGGAACAAATCCAATTTGTATTGCAGTTCCTGCAGCGTTGGAAAGCCCACTCATCGTGGATATGGCGACATCTGCCGTAGCTGCAGGCAAGGTGAAATTGGCCCAGGCGGAAGGTGTTACAATTCCGCACGGATGGATGCTAGATGTCGATGGTCGTGAGACTACTGATCCTTTCAGTTACGGCAAAGGTGCGGTGCTATTGCCGCTTGGAGGGGCTGAGGGTTTCAAAGGATATGGCCTGTCGGTCATGATTGAGATTCTGTCGGCTATCCTGCCGGGGCTCGGATTTGGTGTTGAGCCTAGTGGTCGACACAATGACGGCTGTTTCCTCGCGGTTTTCAACACCGCCGCGTTTCGCGACCTTGAAACTTTCAAACAAGAGGTTGCCGACTTTGCAAAGTATCTCAAAGAGACACAGCCCGCAGCAGGGTTTGACGAGGTTTTCTATCCCGGTGAAATTGAATTGCGAAAGGAACGCCAGAGAGTAGCAGAGGGTATCCCCGTTGATGATGAGACCTGGGGCAAGCTAGCCGCATTGGGTGAACGATTTGGCGTTGCAGATTTGATGGGCGATGCCGAGATGGGACTTGGTCATGAGTGAACCGCTGCGGATGATGGCCACCACGGGGCTCCTTGGTTACGGATTCAGCGAATCAGCCTTTCGCCATGGTCTTAGGATGGGGTTGGATTTCATAGCGGCTGACGGAGGATCGATGGACCCCGGGCCCTACTACCTAGGTAAGGGGGTGCCATTCGTTACTCGCATGGCAATCAAACGAGATATTGGTTTGATGCTTGAAGGTGCACTCGATTTGGACATTCCGATGATCATTGGATCGACGGGGGGAGGCGGAAGTGCTGCCCAACTAACTCTCGTACGCGACGTCGTCGAGGAAATCGCTGCTGAACGAAACTATCGCTTCAAATTGGCAGAGATTGGGTCCGAACAGGGC
>JBPCWA010000456.1:0-3825 GCA_051009975.1 Hyphomicrobiaceae bacterium | reverse complement strand
GCGAAATGTCGGTGTAGACGGCAACGGTACCGCCATCGCTGGTCTTGCGCTCGCTGACCTGTATCCAGCGACCTGAGCTGTACCTTTGCACATGTGGTTGTCCGGGATTCTTGTGGCGCCGAACTCGTTCTTTGAGCCAAGATTCCAGATTGTCTTGCGCATCGGCTATCAAGCCGCCCTCTGCAGCCTGCCTTACAACCATCTCGAACTTTGTGCCAGGCCTCATAATGCTGGTGTCATTGCCATGAAGCAGTTCCCGATAGCGAACGTTGGAAATGACCAATGCATCCGTGTCGTCGTAAAGCGCAAAGCCTTCGCTAATGTTGTCAATGGCTGCCCGCAATTGTGCCTGTGCTCGTTGGGCTTCGGCTTCCGCTTCCGATTGCAGCTTGAGAACACGCTGCTGCCCGATCGCCAGCCAGATTATGCCTGCCGCCAGAACGCCCAATGCAGCTAGCGGGACGATCAACTGACTGCGCAGCCGGCGAAGCGTGTTGGTCTGGCGTTCGAGGATCTCATGAGCCAGCCGGTCGGCTTCAGTCGTCTTGTCGAAGATTTTGCTCAGCGTGTCCCGCGCTCGTGTTGCAATGAGTTGCAACACGACAGGAGAGGTCGGCGGAAGATCACCAAAGCCTTTGTGCAACCACAACTGAATGTCCTCGACCGCCGGCTCCATGACTGCATGGAGCGCCGATGCCCCGATCAGGGTGTCAAAA
The DNA here is from genome assembly GCA_051009975.1 of Hyphomicrobiaceae bacterium. GTDB lineage: Bacteria > Pseudomonadota > Alphaproteobacteria > Rhizobiales > Hyphomicrobiaceae > Tectiglobus. The sequence continues at coordinate 3,109 of JBPCWA010000456.1, read as the reverse complement.
GAATAGCGCTCGCGCATTGTGCGAAGATCATTTTGGACCACGCGCAGATGCTCACGAATACTTTCCAAGTTGCCGGATGTTTGGTGAATGCGCGCTGCTTCTGTTACCGCAAGGAACTCATAGAAATTTCGAGCGACTCTCTCCATCGCCCGCTTCTCGCCCATAACTCGAAGTGGAAGTTCTTCTTCCACTTGGCGAACAGTAACCTGAACGTAGGCGATGACAGCGAGGCAGGCGCAGACAACTGCCACGATCAGCACGACCATCCGTAGTTGTGAAGCCTGTTTCCTGATGCCGGTGGTCATCGTATTTTTTGTGAACGGGCCGATAGGGAAGCTTCGAGCAATGTTGCAACGTTACGTCATTGCTTTAGCACACCGGCCTCGCGATAGTATCGGGCGGCCCCATTGTGCAATGGTACGCCAACCCCCTTGAGCGCCGTCTCCAACCTGACCTGTTCACCCTTTGGGTGACCTTTATCCAGCAGAACGCGAGTGCGCCTGCTCCATAGCTGGGCAGTAATTTGATAAACGAGTTCCGGGTCGAGATCCTCTCGAACGATCAACTGGGTACCGATGTCTACCGTTGGCACGTCAGCGTCGACCCCGGCGTAGGTGCCGCCTGGAACCACTCCGCGAGCGAAATAAGGTCGATCAGCAACAAGCGATTGAATCGTCCGGTCACTCAGCGGGATAAGTCTGACGGGAAGGCTGTGGGAAACGTCAATCACTGACTTTGTCGGAAAGCCGGCCACAAAGAAGAAGGCATCGAGCTTCCCCTGTGCCAACATCGGCCCCGCGTGAATGTGTTTGATGTAGAGAGCGGTAATATCTGACTTGCGAATCTGCTCGGACGCCAGAATTAGTTCGGCAGATGCTAAAGTTCCTGACCCCGGCTCATCCAGCGCTACGCGCTGGCCGATGAGATCGCGAACCTTCTTCAGGTGGGAGGCGGCCGAGCTCACGATGTGCAGGCTGCCGGGATAGAGGTTTGCAATGACCCGGATACCCTTAAGAGGTCCCTTGCTCTCGAATCGACCGGACCCCGAGTGTGCCCAGTAAACGACATCAGCCTGCGCGAGGGCGGCCTCAATTCGGCCTGCAGAGATAGCTTCAACGTTCGCGACAGAGCCATTGGATATCTGTGCAACCGCCAATAGATTGGCCACGCCACAGTGTTTGGGACCAGCACAGTTTCCGGTCTTTCGTGCGTCGCTGATGCCCTTCGCAATCAGTGACCCTATCGGATAGAACGTACCGGCTTTGCTGGCGGTTGATATCCGCAAGATTTTCGGTGCCCCTGCAGATCGTACATCGCTGGCCCAGCTGGTCATGGCAAAGCAGCTGACAACTAGTGCGTAAGTTAGATCGCGCGCGCCCGACTTTCTCACTTTCGATATCATTGAGCTATCTCCCCACACCGGTCGTTCAAACTTTCTGCCATGACAAAATCAGGCTTGGCGTAAGGCGTGCTTGCAAGCTCATTTTGCGTCACCCTCTGCAATTAGTTCGGCGGGAATATCTATCTTCGCCTCCCTGAAGTATCGAACTGCGCCCGCGTGCAGCGGCAACGGGAGACTCGTAAGCGCACTCTTCAACGTGATTGCACGTGCGGCCTGGTGCATGGTCCTTAAAAACGTCAGGTTCTCATAGATTGCCTTGGTGAGCAGATAGACAATTCTCTCATCAACGTCGGCGCTTACAGCCAAGAGATTGGGCTGGGAGATTGTCGAGACAGCTTTCTTCTGAGCCGGGTAAGTGCCTGCCGGTATTGTGTATTTTCTCCAAAGCCTGCGCCCGCCATCAGCCTGCTTCGCCTGCTCTTCCGTAAAGCTCAACATCGTGGCCTGGCCACCCAAGGCCGATAATGCACGGGTCACAGCAGCCGTCGGGATGCCACCCGGGGTACCGATAGCCGCAACCTTGCCACGCGTTAGCGCGTCGGCGCTTGGCCCGTAGCCAGCCGTAACGAGCTTGAAATCCTGATCGATATCGATCCCTAGATTTTGCAACAGAACGCGGTTCGAACTTATCGTTCCAGACTCCCGCCTGCCGAATGCGACCGGTTTTCCCTTTACCCGGGTCAAATCCGAGATCGTCCCCGTTTGCACGTGCTTGCTCAGAATGACGAATTGCTCGACATTCTCCCACAGGGTCATAACCGATCGCAGGTTCTTTTGCGGTCCGATATCTGCCAGCGGTCCTTGGCCATATCTGGCATAGTACCCGAACAGGCCCTGGATGATCGCAAATTGTGCTTCGTTTTCTCGAAGCAGACGGATGTTCTCGGCTGATCCGGCAGAACTTATTGCGGCCAGCGATATGCTGTGGGTCGTCCCCAGTTTGGCTGTGGCCAGCGTTGCCAGCGCGACGCCTACGGGATAGAAGGTGCCGCCCTTGCTTGCGGTCGCAATGAGGAAGTTCTGCTTCTTGCTCGCCGCTTGAACAGGTGCTGTCGCGAAGCTGAACAGCACTGCTAGCAGCAAGCTGACGACCGCACGTCGAACCGCGTTGTTCGTCATAGGCAGATCTCGATGCTTGGCAAAAGTAGTTTGGCTAATCTTATGTGGTCATGGCATTTCCTGGCAATCTATAACTCTACGCGATTGATGCGCGAGAAAGCACGACTATTCCGTCGGCGATCAGAGTTGCCGCAGAAGTGCACTTGATGTCCGCTTTCACCGAGAGCAGCTGTCCGGGCAGCCAAGATGAGATGAACGGCGAACTCCGAGCCGGATCATTTGCAGGCCTGAGCACGTTTAGCAATCCACGTCTGCTCCTTCCCTGAAACCCGACATCGATCGGCGCTAGGCCGATGTCCGAGATGGGCCATTGCACTAAATCGCTGTCGCGATATTTGCGGCACGGCGCTGGTTTTGAGGCTTTCTGCAAGCGCCTGATTAAGCGATAGATTTTCGAGAAGTTTCGATCTGAACACTGGGCGGTTCCAGCAACTTGTTCAGGAAGGAACCTCTTATGAGCACTTTGAAGTCAGCCCCGACACCGCTGCGTCAGCGCATGATCGAGGATATGCAGGCGCGCAATCTGAACCCGCACACGCAGCGCAGTCATGTTCTTAGCTGCAAGCGGTTTGCCGCGTTTCTCGGTCG
>JBPCWA010000455.1:0-9673 GCA_051009975.1 Hyphomicrobiaceae bacterium | reverse complement strand
CCTTGGGAGTTACAAGATTTGCGCATGCTAGCGCCACGGTTGAGCCTGCAATCATGCAAACGAATTCCTGCTGTCTCTCCCATAATTGATCACGGGCGGCAATTCTACATAATCACTTGCCAGAACTTTGGGAAACATCTCTGCGGCATTCGCGAATGGCAGATCGCTTGCGACAATGCAGTCGAGGCGCGAATCATCCAGCAGCGATATGGCCTTATCCAGGCGCCGACGGAGTGACCAACGTGATCGCATTGTCGGCGCAACGCGGCCCACCTGCGAGGCGACCAGGCGCAACCGTTTGCTGTGCAGGGGTCCGCCGAGATGGGCTGATATTGCTCGGTCCCCGTACCAACTCATCTCCAAAACAGTCGCCTCGATTCCAGCACACGCGATAGCCGTATCGAGTCCTCCTCCGGAAGCGCTTGTGTGAAAAACGACGTCGCAATCCCGTGGCAAGTCGCCGGGAAGCACAAAACGTAAACCTAGGTCTTCAGCAATGGCAGACCGAAGCGGGTTATTGTCGACGAGTGTGACAATTACACCAGGCATCCGTGCGGCTAAGTGCGCCGTAAGAAGACCCACGACTCCGCCTCCAACTACGGCTATATCGCTGCCGGGTTGTACTCCCGCGTCCCACAGGGCATTCAGCGCTGTTTCCATGTTTGCGGCAAGGGTCGCGCGGCGGAGCGGAATATGGTCCGGAACAAGTGTCACAGCCGACGACGGAACGACAAAAGTATCTTGATGCGGATAGAGACAAAAAACTCGCTGACCAATTCCGTCTGGAGGGCCATCTATTATCCGGCCTGCCGCCGAATAGCCGTATTTAACTGGGAACGAAAAAGGGCCCGCTTGGAACGGGGCCCGCATGTGCTCCCGCTCGCTCACTGGAACGTGACCCGAGAGCACAAGTCGTTCTGTTCCTCGGCTGATTCCAGAGAAGTCAGCCTTGACGCATACTTCGTCCTGACCAAGCGGTTGCAGTGCCTCGGAGCGCAGTTCGCAGACTCCGGGCCGAGAGTGCCACAGCGCCTGTGCAATGTGCTCTTGCGTCGCAGAACCGTGGGACAAGTCGTTTTGCGTCACTGACATCAAGATAGCACCATTGGATGAGGGGCATGAAACTCGACAGCGGATCAATAGCACACCCAGAATTGGAATCGGCACCGACCGGTGTGCCTCCAGCACGCACTCCGGCCGGCCTACAGTCAATACAGCAACTGCGTCAACGGCGTTTGTTGGTTGCGGTTCTCAATGTTACCACGTACGTCGCTATGTTGGGTGTTGCCTGCGTAATTCTGGCAAGTGGCGGCTGGCATTGGATCGACAGCCTCTTGTTGGCTGCGTTCGCGATCGGACTACCTTGGACGATCCTCGGCTTTTGGAACGCGCTCATCGGCCTTTTGCTTCTTCACGCAACACGCAAGCCGTTACAGCTTGTTGCCCCGTATGCCGCGGCAGGTGAGTCAGATGCGCCTCTGGTCCTTCAGACCGCGGTTCTTATGACGCTGCGCAATGAAGACGCCGTCCGCGCTATAGGACGGTTGAGGATAGTTCAAGAAAGTCTCGATCAGACCGGAGAAGGGCGGAAGTTTAGTTATTTCGTGCTGAGCGACACCAGTGATCCGGCATTGGCGGCGGCGGAGGAGTCCGCCGTTGCGATATGGCGGGCCGCCGTCGGCAAGGATCTTGCCGCGCGCATCCATTATCGTCGTCGCGAGCACAATGTCGGTTTCAAAGCGGGTAATGTGCGCGATTTTTGCGCCCGCTGGGGTTCGGACTACGAGTTGATGCTGCCGCTTGACGCTGACAGCCTGATGTCGGGAGCGGCCATCGTCAGACTAGTCAAAATGATGCAAACTTATCCACGAATTGGTATCATCCAGAGCCTTGTCGTCGGGATGCCGTCTTCCAGCGCGTTCGCGCGGATTTTTCAGTTTGGCATGCGTCACGGCATGCGTTCCTACACCATGGGACAGGCTTGGTGGACCGGCGAGTGTGGACCCTTCTGGGGCCACAATGCTGTCGTCCGCATTCGCCCGTTTCGCGAGTCTTGCGAACTGCCGATCCTACCTGGCTCCCCCCCTCTCGGTGGGCCGATCCTTTCGCACGACCAAGTTGAGGCAGCATTCATGCGACGCGCAGGCTACGAGGTTCGCGTCTTGCCAGTAGAAGGTGGAAGTTGGGAGGAAAATCCGCCGACATTGCTCGATTTCCTTCAGAGGGATGTTCGGTGGTGTCAGGGCAACATGCAATATTTGGGACTGGTTTCAACTACCGGTCTTCTTGCAATGAGTCGGTTTCAATTGATCTGGGCAATTCTTATGTTCGCGAGCATACCCGCCTGGACGTTGATGATCGCGTTGCTCCCCGCGGCGGCTTGGATCGTCGGCCAATCGAGTGCATTTCCGTCCGGTCTCGCTATCGCGCTCTACGCTACTTTTTTTGCCATGTATCTGATGCCCAAGATCGCTGGGCTTATTGACACGCTTCTCACGCCTGGAGGTGTTCGCCGCTACGGAGGCGCCTGGCGATTCGGTTCAAGCGCGGTGCTTGAATTGATCTTCTCGTTCTTGCAAGGCGCGGTATCAACGATTCGAACCACCATCTTCATGTTCGGCCTTCTGTTTGGTGCGAAGGTCGCTTGGGGCGGTCAGGCCCGCGACAGCTACGGCATTTCACTCGGTTCGGCCGTCCGGGAGCTTTGGCCGCAGACGCTATTTGGCCTCGCCGTGTGCGGAGCACTACTTGCTGTGAACCCGACGGTCTTTTGGTGGAGCCTACCATTGACCGCTGGATATGTGTTAGCTGTGCCATTCGCCGTCGTCAGCGCCAATCCGACCATCGGCAGCCGGATGCGGGCTCGGGGCTTGGCGGGTATTCCGGAGGATTTTGATCCGCCGGCGGAAATCGCGGCTGCCCAGCAAACGAGAGGCTCCTAGATTATGGTATCCGAGTCACTCGCCGGACTATTTCGCTCGTTGCGAATCTATCATGGTCGTCCCGAACAAACCGATCGTATGGATGCATTGTATCGCCAATTCCTGAGGCCTGGAGATCTTGCATTCGACATTGGCAGCCACGTTGGCGATCGGATTTCGTCCTTTCGCCGACTTGGCACTGAAGTCGTCGCCCTCGAGCCCCAGCCGCTTGCTTTTCGCGCCCTTCGTCTCATCCATGGCAGGGACCGCCATGTTCACTTGCTACAAACCGCCTGTGGCGCCAAGCAGGGCACTGTCGAGTTGCATGTCAATTCGGCGAATCCGACCGTATCAACAACTTCTGCTGACTTTACGAAGGCGGCGGACGGCGCAGACGGCTGGCGTGGTCAGGTCTGGGACCAAGTGATCAAAGTGCCAATCACGACGCTGGACACACTTATTGCCCAGTTCGGAACACCTCAATTTACAAAGATTGACGTTGAAGGATTCGAAGCGGACGTTCTTGAAGGTCTCTCGAGGCCACTGCCTCGATTGTCGTTCGAATTCACCACTATTCAGCGCGAAGTCGCCTATCTATGCTTGGATCGGCTGGCAGACGTGGGAGGTTACCGATACAACGTCGCACTTGGCGAAAGTCAACATCTTGAGTTCCCGGCACCTTTGTCTTCCGCGGAGATACGGCGCTATCTTGGCGAGTTGCCACATTCAGCCAACTCCGGAGACGTTTATGCGATTCGCGACGAAGTCCACTGAAAGCCTAGCGTCTCTCGCGCTCATCGGCTTCCTTCCCTATTGCGTGCTCGGCATTTTGCTCTCGACAAGTGTGCTCGCGAACAAATCAGTCACTGTGAAGAATGCGAGCGAGCCCGTATTGTGTGCCGAAAAGGACAACGTCACACTGACTTTTTCCGAAGACTCAGTTCGCCAATTTCGCATTGAGGCCACGCACCCGATTTATCTGCCGTCACTGCGGGCAGACAATTGGAAAGCCGATTGGACAGCCTGTGACTTCGGTCCTGAAGCCCAAGTACCTGGAGACACAGGAGGCCAGCGCAAACCTTCCCAACCGAAACGTAGGACACTTTACGAAGAGCCCTCGCAGTGGGTAGTCGGTTGGCGCTTTGACTCGTTTTGGCGTCCAGCAACTACAACATTCACCATTGGCGATCGTGTAGAGTCCGGCCTCCACCTTGTTCAACTCTGGCAAATTCGTCCGAATGGAGGCGAGGAGGTTGTGGTGCTATATCCTCAAGACGGCTACTGGCGTGCACGTCCCCTTGCCCCGAGGGGGCGTGACCTGACCGCGTTCGGCAGCTCGTTCTTGATCGGTCCGGTCGAGCTGGACCAGCGCCCACTCGTGAAGCTCGAGAACATCGACTTCGATCCCCAGGCGAGAGCCTTCACATTGACTTTTGTCGCTGGCGGACGAGCTACAGTTCAATTGGCCGAAGTCAGCGACAAACGCACGGCGCTGGAGATCACGTTCGATGCGACCGTCGCCGGCATGCCGTTCGCAGCGCTACGCTCGATGTATTTAACAGAGTTTAACAATGATGTTGCCAAAGTGGCTGTTCGCACTCCCCACGGTCTCGGCTGGCGGGAAGAGCCCATCATGACTTTTGGCGGCGGATTGGTCACCGACATTTGGGCTGGTCGCTTAATGCAATCACAGCACAATACTAGCTCACCGGATATCGTCTTTAAGGCCTTCAAGTAACCGCGCGTACCCGTAAGGGATTGAGCAGGAATTCGTCGCGAGCCGGCATTGGGTCTGCCAAAGAGCAGATTTCATCGTGACCTTTACCACCGCAAGGTTTCCATCGCCGAGATCGCTCGAGGCTGTCCGGCAAACAAGCGCTCTAGTTCTTTTTCCAGGAATACCCCGCCTGGCATGATCGATTCTCGATGGATTCCCTGACCAATGAAGAGTACGTCGATACCGTAGTTCACAGCACCCGCCACGTCAGTGCGGACCGAGTCGCCAATTGCCAATATGCGAGATTTATGGACACTTGCGCCGCGCTGATCGAAGGCCATTTTTTCAGCGGCGGCGTACGCGATAGCATAGGGTTTGCCTGCCCAACAAACTACTCCGCCCATTCTTTCGTAAACGCTGGCAATAGCCCCGGCACAGGGTAATAGATCCCCTCCAACATCGACGACAAGGTCCGGATTAGCGCAGATCAAAGGCAGAGCGAGCGCAATTGCCGGCTCCAGCAGTAGACGATAATCTTCAGCAGTCTCGTAACGATCGTCAATCAGCCCGGTGCAAAAAACGGCTTGAGCTTCGCCCAGGCTGACCCGCTCGAGTCCCGAGTCGTGAAAAACGTCCAAATCCCGGTCGGGACCGATGTGGTAAATCCGCCGGATGTCCTGATCAGCCGCGTAGGCGCGTGCCAGATCTCCAGAGGGGACAATGGCATCCCAGCACGACGTTGGTACGCCCTTTCCGTCCAAAACCCTGGCAACGGATTTGGCGGTGCGCGGAGCGTTCGACAACAAGACAACTGTACCGCCGCGCTTGCGGTACGTGGTCAAGGCGGCACAGCCCTCTGCGTAGGCTTTACGACCATTGTGAACCACGCCCCAGACATCGCAAAACAGCACGTCGTAGTCGCGCAGCAATGGCCCCGCTTCGGCAAGAATAGGCGGTGCAGATCGGTCCGATGCACTATCCACTGCTCATATCACCTTGCTGCTCTTTACCAACAGAGGTAGGCGCACGGCTGATCGAGCAATCATGAGGCCCACTTATAGATGACGCGTCTTAGATTGGAACGTGACGGGCCTAGGACGTAAAACCGTCCGCGAGGGCGAACATAAATACTGTAATACCCATCCCCAATAACAAGCCTATGATTGTCGGCCAGACCCCGTAGTAGTTCCCGATATTGCGATCTTCATCTTCTACCATATCAACCTCACGTCGCTCTTGGAACCTTTCGCCCGTACCTGGGGCAAACTCAATTGCCTCAACTGCCTCAATCGTCTCGATCGTCTCGATCGTCTCAATTGCAGTAGGATCACGCCATTAGCCCGGGCTCAACGTCTGTGGTAGCCAGAGCGCAATTTCGGGTATGAACATAACAAGCAACATACCGATGATCTGGAGCGCAATGAACGGCAAGACTGACAGAAATATCTCCTGCAAGGTGATGTCTTTTGGCGCCACCGACTTCAGCCAGAAGCAGGCAGGGCCAAATGGGGGGGAGAGAAAGTAAATCTGAATATTCATCACGAATAGAATGCCAAACCATACTGCGGCCCAACTCGGCTCCATACCCAATTCAGGGCCGAGATCGCGAACAACTGGTGCAAACACCGGCACCGTGATGAATATAATGGCAATCCATTCCATAAACGTACCTAGGACTACGAGAATTGCCATCATCACGAAGACGATGCCGAGCGGTGGAAGCCCCAGACCGTCGAACAACGAACGCATGAAGTCGGCGCCGCCGATGAGATTATAGAGTCCGACGAATGCAACGGCGCCAAGAATGAGCCAGATGATCGTACCAACAACGGCCATTGTATTGGCTAGGCTGTCTCGCAACAGGGCGTAGCTAAACTTGAGACGAACCGCGGCCACCAGAATGGCTCCAAATACCCCAACGCCGGCTGCCTCGGTAACCGACGCGATGCCCGCATAGATCGATCCCATAACGCAAGCAATCAGCGCCACACACAACAAGACCGCGAGCAAACGCTCACGTCCAAGTTTTTTCGAGTGCTCCAGCCCTTCCAGTTGTGCTATTTCCGCCGCCGTCGGGGCGAGTGACGGATTGATATTGCAGCGGATCAGCACGTAGCTGACGTAGAACGTGGCTAACATCAATCCCGGAACAAACCCAGCGGCGAACAGGTCCCCTATGGCCACGTCGGCGCTCAGACCGTAGACAATCATTACTATTGATGGTGGTATTAGGGTCGCAAGTGCTCCCGACGCGCAAATCAACCCAATCGCAAGTTTTCGATCGTATTTAAGGCGCAGAAGTTGCGGCAGGGCCACAAGCCCGAGCATAACGATTTCACCGCCCATCACGCCTGACATTGCGGCCAAAATGACCGCCACGATGGTAGTCTGAAGCGCGACGCCGCCTCTCAGATTGCCCGCAAAAATTGACATTGCGTCGAAGAGATCTTCAGCAATACCGGCGCGCTCCAGGATGGTAGCCATTAAGACAAAAAGCGGTACGGCGACCAACGGATATTTCTCGAGAAGACCGAACGCATTGGTCGAGACAAGATACAAGCCACGAGGACCAAAGAATAAGAACGCGCAAACAACTGAAATGATGAGCGTCACTATACCCAGCGGCATTCCCGTCATCATTAGCAACAATAGGACGGCAACAATGCCCAGGCTAACGAACCCAATTCCGTAGCTGCGAACGTCGACGAATTCCTTCGGATTCGTCATTTCGCCAAACGCGTTAATGGCTCCGTCCAAGACACCAAAAATACTCGTCTCGCCCAGGTAGTGACTACCAATCTGAAGGCTATAACGAAGAACGATGAGCGCCGTAAGCAGTAGTACGCCAAACTCAATCGAGCGACTTTGAAAGTGCCGTGAGAGATTCATCAATAGCTGAATGAGGTACAGGAAAAGCCCCAGGGCCAGCACCGTCTTTAATATCATGGGTAGCGGCGAGTTCCATCCGGTGCCGCCACGTTCCACAAGGTCGATGGAATCGAGCGCGCGAATGAGCGTGTCGCTTATCAGCATATAGAGTGCGAACACCCCCACGACCATGGCGAACAAATCTAACCACCAGCGAACCCGGTCACTGGCCATCACATAAAACACCGTGATACCAATGTGTCGCTTCTGCAATGTCACAAATCCCGCCGACAACATCCAGGCGGTCGCGCAAAGCACCATCACAACTTCGAACGCCCACTGCGTAGGGGCGTTAAACACATAGCGAGCCACGACCTCATAAAGTGTTACAGCCGCGCATAGGATGTAGAGGTTGCCGACAGCAAGCCCGAGAAACCGGCTGACATGATCCACTCCGCGCGCAAACGACGTTCCCGCGCGCGCCTCGGGAACTGACACAGTTTCACTGGCCGCTACCATAGTCTAACCTCTTGAGTTTCGACAGATAGCTGCCGCGCTCAGACGAGCGCGGCAGCGCGTGCACTGGGTAATTGTTCGGCAGACTATTTGAGCATGCCAGTCTTTTTCATGAATGCGATGTGCGCGTCGAGCGCCTCTTTCGCCAGTGGCGTCTTCTTGGCGAAATCTTCCCAAGCCTTTACCGAAATCTCGCGAAACTTGTCGCGTTCTTCCTGAGCCCAGTCGACGACTTTTACATCACTGCCCGTCGAATACTTCTCAACGATCTCGCGGTCCTGCAGATCTGCTTCACGCCGCATGGCGTCGTAGGCCGCCGCATACCAGACTTCGAGAGCAGTTTGCCCATCTTTTCCAAGCTTGTTCCAGACATCCTTGTTGACGATGAACTGGAGAACAGCCATCGAGTGGATACCCGGATAGATCGGAAATTTAGCGATCTTATGCATGCCGTGCGCTTCGTTGTTGACGAAAGCCGATGCGTCAGCCGCGTCGATCAACCCTTTCTCAAGCGCCGTATACACTTCGGAGAACGGCAGCGAAACCGGCGCCGCACCTACACGTTTGAAGACTTCGGCAGCAAGGCCTTCCGGCGATCGAATCTTGACACCTTTGAGACCATCAACCGTCGTTATCTGTTTCTTAGAGACCAGTGCTTCCTTGGCATAAGGGCCGCAACCGACGACGTGAACGTTGCCCTTGGCGTACTTGTCATAGAGCTTCTGCAGGATCTCTTTGCCACCGCCGTGCATGCAGAAGGTGCGAACTTGGTCGACGGTATCGTAGCCTGCGATCAGATCACCAATGATCGCAAATGCCGGATCGCGTCCTGCAAAATATGACACCGCATTGAGGTCGCCATCGAGGATACCGTTGGCAACGGCATCGATCGTCTCGCGGTGTGGCACGACGGCTTTGGTCGGCAGCACCTCGATTGAGACCTTGCCGCCCGACATGGCCTTAAGTTTAGGTGCCCAACCATCGGTCATAAACCGGTGGGCCCAGTCACCGGCCTTCGAGCTCGCTTGCACTTTGATATTTGTTTCAGCATAAGCAGCCGGCACAGCGACCGCGAGGGCAGCCATCGCAGCCGCCGTGAAAATTCCGAATTTGATCATACGCTCCTCCCAAGAAATTTATCAGCCGAATGCCTGCGACGCACCTTGACGGTTGACTGCGCACGCGCCGCCGCGGCGCGGGTTGGTTCCCGCACTCAAGCCTAACTAAACCGAGGCGTACGCTTGCAGCAAGACAATTGTAGGCGGTTGCTAAAACAGCAATTGAACGATTACCTAGCTGATGAAACGGTACTTCTATCGGTGATAGAAAGAGATCCAACTTGTAAAATGCGCATGGTTGGGCCGAATCTTATTCGAGAACGCATCTGCGCTGAACACCTCGCTTGTCGACATTTGGGTGAGCCCTGATCTAGCTACAATGACAGTACCCAAGGCAATCTCCATCTCCCTACCCGCGGCCAATCTCCCGGCTAACCCCACGTTCTCTCCGTGATCGACTGCTTGATACGCAGTGGCTCTTGACAACTCAAACAGCCATGATCACTGATGCCCATCACCACCCAATATCCATGTTGATGCTCAAGAACACGTATTGCCTATGACCGTCCCTTCCCACTCGCCCTGTGCACTCG
>JBPCWA010000454.1:0-3321 GCA_051009975.1 Hyphomicrobiaceae bacterium | reverse complement strand
TAACAACGTGCTACCAGTTCAGGCGTCAACGCCATTTGCCGGGGATGATCATTTCTAGGTGGGATGATTGAATTCCGCGCCATTTTAGAAATCCTCGAGTCCGGTTTATCACCTTGCAGCAGTTTATGTAGCTGAGCAATGGACCACCTATCTTCACATGTCGCCTATTGGCACAAAGCGGACATCCTCGATTTCTTAAATAATGTCTGCTTTCCCCACAAAAGCGGACATCGCCATTACGATCCACAATGTCCGCTAGTGACCCAAAGCGGACATTGCACATCAGTCGTACTCGCTTAGCCAACAACATCGATTACGCTGCGTCTTTGAGATGTTTCTTGCACGCACTCGATCGTCCTGCCCCCGGGTGGGCGAGGTGGCCTTTCGTGTCTCGCTGGTAAGTTGATTTTCAGCAATAACACTACTACGCACAGCTGCACGTCTTACTCTACTTCATCGTGCCAGATCATAGCGGTGCCCAAACGGTCAACAAACCGTCCACCTAGCAACCAAACCCCAACGAAGAAGACGGCCACACTGGCAATCAACGCATAGACCACAAAAGTTGCTTCCTGCGCAAAAGTAACGCCCGCTACGCCATCGGTCAGATGATCAGTGCCAAAATAGAAAAATCCGCCGACGATCCATACCAAGACCAGCATTTGAAAAGCCAGAGCACCGACAGTACACGTAAATCCCACGTTGTGACGCTCCTTGCTTATTGGCTTATCTGTAAGCTTCAGCTTGCTGAACAATTGGCTCTTAACGCGTTTAAATCCCTCTTTTCCAAGTAGCGGTATGCTGGCAAACCAAATCACCTCACCGCCAATGACAATTCCGCCTATGATTGCTGCGGCGTCCGCCGCCGAAAAGCCCATTAGAGGAACAATGATCGGAGTAAGCGCCATGGATATGACGGGCAAGACAAACATTGCCATCCCAAGCTTGTAGCGCCAGCCACCGGCGGCCTCCGCCGGAGCTTCGGATGAACCGGTGTTATTGTTGACCATTTCGATGTTCTCGGCTGCACATAAGTTTTAAGGATGTCCCCGCCAAGCGAACCTGGCGGGCAAAACCGCTTACGCCATAGACGCGAGGTTCTTGTCCTCGATGTCGAAGTACGGGGCCGGAGCCAGGCGGCGCAGGCCATCCTTTTCCACAACCCATTCGTCTTCGATCCAGATTTGCTGGAAGCCGTGCTTTTCGCATTCGACGATCAACGTCGGCTCAAGGCAGAGCACCATGCCTTCCTCAAGCGGGACGTCGTAGTCCTGCTTGTCAGCTGGGTTCATCTGGGGCATCTCGTCCATCTGAGCGCCAATTCCATGGCCCAGCATGACGAGCGGATAGCCCTTCTTGTCGTGGGCGTCGATGAACGTCTCGACCATTGATGAGATCATCTGACCTGGTTTAATTGTGGTCATGATCTCGTGATAGTTGTAGATGTTCCACTCATAGGCGTCGCGCACCTTGGCCGACGTATCGCCCAGGATCCGGCAGCGACCATAGTCGGTGGTCACTCCGCCGAACGCCATGAAGCCAAGATCTGAGCTGATAACATCTCCTTCCCGGTAAACGCGGCCAATCGGAGACCAGGTCAGGCCCATCACCCCCGAGCCCGGCTCGTATTTATAAGTCAGGTTCAGGCAGTGCTGTTCTGCGCATTCGAGAAGCGCAAATTCATACGCCATTTTCGAGGCCATGTTGTAGTCCGTCCAGCCTGGCTCGGCTTGGCCCATTACGTCCATCAGGATTTTGTTGTGGACCTTGCAAGCCTCTTCCATCAGCTCGATTTCTTCCTGACACTTAATCATGCGCTTTTTGGCAAGGTGGATCCCCATGCCGACGATCTCCGCGTCGGGGATGAGCTTTTGGAGTTCTTGGATCGCAAACAGGTCGGACGCACCGTCAAATCCGATACGCTTGGCACCGCCATGGGTGGCAATGGCTTCGGCCATCATCTTGGCCCAGCGGCGTGGGACCGACCTCAAGTAGGACTCGGACCCCGCCGAACGCCAGTCATCCACGGTCCAGACCGTCCCAGGCTTGCCAGGGTCGTAGATACCGCCCGGCGAATGTGGGTGCTTGTCGCCGAACGCGTCGTTGACCATCGGCGAGACCAGACCGCTTTTCGATACCAGATAGCCGAAGCAGGCGTCAGATTCAGGATGGAATCGTGGCATGACGTCGAACGCGTAGCGCGTATTGCCGTAATCGGATAGATAGAGAAAATCCAGGTCGTTTTCCTTGATAAGGTCAAGAACACGCTGGCTGCGGTATTTGTAAATCGCCTGGATTTTGTCTTCGGAGACCAAATATTCCAAAGCCCTTCTCCTTTGTCCTAGTCGTTAAGAATGGTGTGAATAACTGCCGATAGTGGGCGCCGCATCATGCTGATGGAACCAAGTTCCGAGAAATGCCAATGCTCGTTTGCTGGGTGACCGTTAATTGGCAAAAGGCCGGTTTGCAACAGCCCGGCCAGCCTATAGTCCTCGAAACAACTATATAAGATCTGCAGATGCGTTATCTATCGGATTCGCGCCAATAACTATCAGATAAACGGCAAGCTAAGTCGATGCCAATAATATCTATTTATTAGGCACTTATGCCAGAACCGCCTGTCAGCCGAAACTGCTAACACCGCACTACCGCAATCCGATCATCGAATATGCGTCGATCCAATCGCGGTTCACGAATAATTGCGGGCCGTCTGCGATGGACTCTCCCCGAACCGGCGTTTGTAATTGATGGAAAACGCGCCCGCGTGGGTGAATCCGCTCATGATCGCGATCTGTGTGATATTCGCTTCTGGCCCTGCGTTCACGATGCGTTTGCGAGCCCGGTCGAGGCGAAGATTGTAGAGATAACGCATTGGCGAATAGCCGGTGATCTTTTGAAACGTTCGTTGCAATGAACGGACACTCACGCCGACCGCCTCAGCGACATCGGAGACGGTGATCGGTTTATCAGCATGCTGCTCAAAATAGTCCTGCGCCTGCTTGACCGTTTTGCTTGAACCGAGAAACACCGATTTCTCGAACCGCGACGAGTGAGAGTGTGGGAAACCGGTCAACAATGTGGTGAGAAGCAGTTCTTCATACAGGACTGCTGAATAGTTTCTCGAAAGTAGCGAATCTTCCGCTTCCAAGAACTGGCATGCGTTGGCAACCATTGTGAAAAAGCTTAGGCCCACTCCTGTCTGTAAGCTTAGATGCGGATCAAATACAACGTCCGTTTCATCCCCAGCTCCGGTTAGCAAGCCAAGGCGTCTATTCAGAAATGTGGAATCGAATTGGATCGAGATAGCACGGTAATGAAGAC
>JBPCWA010000453.1:0-6012 GCA_051009975.1 Hyphomicrobiaceae bacterium | reverse complement strand
GCGAATGCACTGCCCGTTCGTCGCTGGCACCAAGTGCAGTGGCAGACTGTGACCCGCATCGGATCACCGCGTGTGATGTAGCGCAATGCCCTGCACAGGCAACCTCCTTCGTGAATATCTACCATTAGTCATATCCTTCAGAGTGTTTGTACAATTACCATACGGGTTACTCAATGATCCGGACTGGACGATCATGCCAATCTATGCAGGCCTAGTAATGCCCGAGCAATGGTCAAGCCTTGCCATATGGAAGCATCAAGCGGCAGCATACCAAAGACGGTGCCGCAGAGCGTTGCACCGCGATCTCAGCACGTATCACGAGGCTGTTTTGTCAAGCTTGATATCACACTCTAAGTGCGAGAAAGGATCCGCACTCGCCTAACGCTTTTTGCGTTCGGCCTGTCATGCTATTATAACACTCGACGCTCAGTCGATGAGGTTCGCTATCCTCAACCCTTCTAGTATTCGGTCGGTCGAGGAAGGGTCGTCGAAGGGCAATTGAGCAAGGCGCCGGTTTAGCGAAAATGTTGGATTGATTTGCATCAGCTCCTTCCATATGAGGCAAGCTTCCTCAAGCTTGCCAAGATGGCCGAGCGCAGCTGCCAACATAGCGCGACCAATGTCAGTGTCCGGCGCCAGCAGGAGGCGCTCGCGGAACATCAGTTCAGCAGTGTTGTCTTCCCTGAGCAACAGGTGTGCCAATCCAAGATAGTGCAAGTGTTGCTGGCTAAAATGTGGGTCCAAACGCATTGCGCGCTCGATAAAGGGAATAGCGTCGCGAAACTGACCGGCAAAAATCGCGTGAATTCCACGGCTGAAGGTCCCGTTGGCATAGTTTGGATTTAGGGCCAGAGCTCGATCAATTGCTGAAGTAGCGAGCCGCCGGTTTTTCATCCACAGCGCAACAACTGAAACAGCGTGGTGAGCGACTGGATCGTTCGGATCAAGCTGCACGGCTCGATCGGCCAGTTTGGCTGCCTTTGTTAAGGCCCCTTCCGGATCGTTCGACCAACGGTTGAGAAAATCAAATACGTGAATCATCGTTAGTTCGGCATACGCGCGGGCATAGCGAGGGTCACGTTCGATCGCCCTCTCAGCGTATGCGACCGCGCGCTTGTAAACAGCTGCGTTCTGGTTAGGTGATGTAAACAGGTTGCGGGCCCGAAGATAACAATCGTGCGCCTCCAGATCAGTCGTTCCAGCCCCTGCGATGCTAGCAAGCTCACCCGGCGTCAGCTTCAATTTGAGAGCTTCCACGATCTTCAAGGTGACCTCGTCTTGAACCGAGAATATGTCGGTGACGTCGCGATCGTAGCGCTCCGCCCATAGGTGCTCACCGGTCGCTGCATTAATCAGTTGAGCGGTAATCCGCACCCGTTGTCCGGCGCGTCGTACACTTCCCTCTAGTACGCTACCGACACCTAGATCCTTCCCGATCAAGCGCGGGTCCGAAACTTTCTTCTTATAGGCAAAACTTGAATTGCGCGCGATCACAACCAAACCTGGCACCTTGGAAAGGTCGGTGATGATGTCCTCGCTAATGCCGTCAGAAAAGTACTCTTGCTCGGCATCCCCAGACATATTCTCGAACGGCAAGACGGCAATGGTGGGGGCCTCCGCCAATTCCTTTGCAGCCAGTATTGGGGTCACTTCCGGCGCCATAAAGCGAAAGCCGCGGCGCGGAATTGTGCGGACAATGTGTTGCTGCTCGCCTGAATCGCCAAGAGCTCGGCGCAATGCATTAATGCGCGCGTTGAGCGCGCTATCAGAGACTATGCGACCTTTCCATACGGCATCAAAGATTTCGTCTTTTGTAACGACGCGATCACGGTTCTCGATCAGGAATACCAACAGCGCGAAGACCTGCGGTTGAACCGGGACCAATTCGTCATTGATGCGCAATTCCATGCTTTGTGGATCGACGCTGATGGCTCCGAACCGATATGTCACGCCACCCATATCTCCTGATGCGCTGTTCCTACTGCTCCCGCGGAAGCTGACACGAGCCGAGCCGATTAATCTATAAAATGCAAGCCCTCGACACGCAAAATAAAGCGATTGGCAAGCCTTTCTAAAGCCCTCGCTCAAGCAGATAACACCGCGATCATGTAGCCTTCAGAAATGCCGGAAGAGGACACGGAGGCTCCCATGACGATTAAATATCCACCCTTCGACGCCAACAGACTATGCTCTGGTGCCAGCAGCGACAAAAAACTCAGCCCTCTGCGCAAGGCGCGCGGAAGTGCGATGAATTTTTTGAGATGTTTTGATCAGATCCTGTGGCAACATGCCTTAGACCAGTCCAAGTTGACGGTGTCATCATTCAAAGGATTGCTGTAGGTCCGCTTGTTCTGTCGCGATACTGGACTTGTACCATAGTCATGAAACAGGGGACGACCGGATTGAACCTGAAAAAGGTTTAGCAAATAGGCCTGTAGTCGCCCTGCGACAATCGATTGTGGTCGATGCAATAGTCGATGCAATAGTCGATGCAATCGTCGATGCAGTTTCATGATCGTCATCGCGAAACAAAGGGAGTGAATTTCAAGTGCACCCCCACCTGCCCCAGAGGAGACAGTGGCATGCAGCTAGTCGGTTTGAAGGCTGTATTTGAGAAACTTTGCTCCCTCATAGAACCTCTCACCAACAAGACTTGCTCCAAGCCTTTCGAAGGCCTTGAGTTTTTTTCGAGATGGCGGGAGAAGGAACGTTACGGTCTGGATACGCCTATCATAGACGGCAAAAGCGATAGCTTTTTTGAGTATGCGCGGACCAAGTCCAAACGCGTATGGTTTCAGGACTAAACCAAAATCCCAATCATCGCCTTCCCTCTGAAAGCCACCCCACCCAACGTAGCACCCGTTGGACAAGATGGCCCAGTGACCAAGCCCGTCACGCTGCCAATACATCTCCTTTGCTATGATAAATTCGGCAACTACAGCCCTATCCCAATCGCATGTGAGAAGAGGCATGTGCTCGGCAACGCGAGGATCCGACATGTGAACGAGAATTTCGTTCAGGGCGATCTCTGGCAATCGGACAAAGGTAATGTCATGCCCTAGGGTAGCTGTCATCAGCGCAGTTCCTATCGCCCCATGAACATGCAACCGTGTACGGGACTAGCGAGCTTGATCCCGAACTCATGCCTCAACCGAAAATGCCATATGCCGAGACGCATGATCAGACGCTGGGGCGCCGTTGGCGCAAAACACAAAGCGAACGACCAATTCCAAACATTGATTGTTACGAGCTACTACAGCGTATTCTTATAGATTTGCCCGTCCTTCATGATAAGGAGAATTGACTTCGGACTATCCGGACGCTCCGGCGCGGTTTGCCATTCTGGAAATGTCCCGATAACCGTGAGGTCTTCAAGTGGGTTGCCCTCAACAATAAGGACGTCTGCATAAGCACCTTCCTCAACCACCCCAAGCTTGCCCTCTGGATAAGGGTTCATGAAGTCACCAGTCATAGCTGCGATTTCACCGCCAATTGATGTCATAGAGACCAACGCAGTGTGGTTGCCGAAGAACTTGCCATTCAAATATTTCTCGTATGCAATCTGCTTCTTGCATGCGCTGATGGTACCAACACAGTCGGTGTGATGACCGCGTTTCGCAGGGCACTTTCTCATGTTGTCGATATAGTTCTTGAACGCTGAGGACGCGGATAGCGCCTTGCGCAGGCTAGATGGGTTATTCTTTATCGCCGGAATATCCGTGAGATTTGGATCGAAAGCGGTAAGATTGGTCGTTATGTATGCGCGCTTCTCCTTCATCAACTCGGCGATCTCGCAATCATACATAAAGCCATGCTCAATCGATCGCACACCGGCATTCAGCGCCCTCAGGATCGATCGTTTGCGATAGGAATGGGCCATCACGTACGTTCCATACTGGTTTGCGATCTCGACTGCAGCTTTCGTTTCCTTGACGGTTCGTCCCTCCATTTGCCAGGGGTCAAATGTCGACACGACGCCCCCCGACTGCATGATTTTGATCTGGCTGGCTCCCATGCGGAAGTTGTTCCGAGCAGCCTTGAGGGTGGCGTCAGCCCCATCCACGTCTCGCGCAATGTTCAAACGGGCCATGTTGGATTCTGCGTTCATCGGAGCTGTGAACTGGGCAAAGTCGGCATGTCCACCTCGACCTCCGATGAAGGCGCCCGATGGATAGATCCTGGGGCCCTTAATTGTCCCAGCATTGACGGCTCGCTGCAATCCTCCATTGGCTCCGCCTGCATCCCGAACTGTCGTAAAGCCTTGCATCAGGTACATTTCAGCCTGAGCAACACCGTGAATTGCCAGATCTTCCCAGGTCTTGTTAGCGTCCATAGCCGGTATGGTCGGACCAGGTAAAACCAGATGCACGTGGTTATCGATCAGCCCCGGCATAAGCGTGCGACCGCCACAATCGACAACGGCTGAACCTTTTCGCACCTTGATTGGGGCATCGCCAATCGTCTTGATCAGATTGCCTTCGACCAGCACCCGATGATTCAAAGTGAGCTTGTCTGATCTACCGTCAAAAATGTTGCAGTTGGTGAAAAGAATCTGACTTTGAGCTTCCTCGGCGGCGAACGCATCAGCTAAAGTCATCGTAGTCAGAAAAGCAGTACATAAGAACATAATCCAACGCACGGTAAAACCTCTCTTGGACACGAGCTACAGGATCCGCTGTCATCAGCCGGATTATTGCCGTGTTGTCAACGAACCAAACGGTCGCTTCAGACTTCCTTCACCAGCGCCACTTCATGTCTCGCTGTCCGCGCTTTCTTGAACCTCATTGTTCGTCCAGAGGACGTCGCCGCGCCACGTCGGCCCACCTCAGCTGCGTTCTATCAAATCCATGTCGGCGTCTGAAAAACCAAAATGATGACCGATTTCGTGCACGAGGACATGCGCCACCAACTCCGCCAATGGACGTCGCGTTGCATTCGCGCAGGCCAATATTGGATCGCGATAGAGGATCACTTCGTCTGGAAGACTTGGTAGATCAAACACACTTTTCTGTGTAAGATTGATGCCATGGTAGAGACCTAGGAGACCATTGGGATCAGCAACGCCCAGCGCTGAAAGGATCTCTTTAGAAGCCTGTGGTTCAGTGCGAATGCCGAGCCCCCGACAAGCATCACGATAAATCTCGGGCAGGTCCTTGAAGGAGCGCGCAACAAGCGCATCAA
This sequence comes from Hyphomicrobiaceae bacterium, assembly GCA_051009975.1. GTDB lineage: Bacteria > Pseudomonadota > Alphaproteobacteria > Rhizobiales > Hyphomicrobiaceae > Tectiglobus. Next base: position 831 of record JBPCWA010000453.1, on the reverse strand, counting down.
AGTCGGCAGCACTGATGGAACTCGGTCTTTCGTTGTGATTGGCCATCTACGGACTCATATTTCTTTCAATTTGCTTGCTCAGAGTGAAATAGAATAGCTGAAGACACGCCCTCCTGCACTTTCTTGGTCCGAAACAAACCTAACGGCCGACGATGCCCGCCAGTGGAGTTGTGTTCCCTAGGATTGCAATGCTCAGGCGTGTTGTCTGGCATGTTGAGCTAAATCCATCTCATCTTTCCGCGTCCAAAGAGGAAATGCCGACCAAGAGAAAATGCACTTCATCCAAGCGGCGAGCGAATTCTAAGCTGTGGAAAAGCCGAGAGCAATTTGAGTGTTGTTCCAAGCGGAACAGCAATGCGCGTGACGGCGCCCTACCTCATATGAAAGACGGGCTGATCCGGGTATCGCCGACTACCGTAACCGAGATCATCTACGTAACGAGGCAAGCTGAGGCACACATCGAGGGGGTTACGACAGATGGAATATTCCGACACACTGTTCAACTACGTCGCATGCGCGGGCTGTTTAGCTTTAATCAGCGGTGCCGCTATGTTGGCCGCATGACGGCAAAGATGCCATTAGTCCCGAGCGCCACTTTCTCAGCATAAATTGGTGAGCGATACGGGCCCCGATCACCTCAGGTTTGCCAAGCATGTAATCCGGCATGCCAAATGTCCTTGACCGGTGGAGCGGGTAGCGCCGATTTACTCAATATCGCGCGCATCGCTCTGGGTGGCCATTTTACTTTGTGGGCATTGGAGTTGGTGGGCCACTATCTGTAGCGTCGGGCGTTTCGTTCTATCTAAGCCTTGGCGCCTGATTATTAGGAGA
>JBPCWA010000452.1:0-3655 GCA_051009975.1 Hyphomicrobiaceae bacterium | reverse complement strand
TGGCCGGCCGCTAACTGGGTATTTTGAGAATGACGAATAGTAACCCGAGTGCTGAACCAAAATTGCGTATCGCGATGGTTGGCGGAGGAGAAGGGTCATTTATGGGGCCGGTGCACCGCTTGGCTATGTCCATGACGGGGCGTTATCAGCTGGTTGCCGCATGCTTTTCTCCAAACGCGGACACAAACAGTAGAACTGGAGAACAGCTCGGTATTGATGGCAGCCGTCTCTATTCGGATGTCAATGCACTCGCGGCCCATGAAAGCAGCCGTATGGACCCCGTCCACGTAGCGACCATCATTAGTCCAAATCGGTTTCACGCCGAACAAGCGAGCACCTGTTTGCGAGTTGGCATCGATGTCATTTGCGAAAAGCCAATGGCGACGTCGCTTGCCGACGCGCTGGACATGGTGCGCATAGCCAATGAATGCAAACGGGTTCTGGCCGTCACTCACACCTATACCGGTTATCCTATGGTTCGCCATGCAAGATTGCTGGTGGCGGAGGGGCGCATTGGTGCAGTCCGAACCGTCCAGGTGGAGTATCCGCAATCTTGGCTGGCGAGACCTTTGGAAGAGACTGGACACAAGCAAGCTGCGTGGCGCGTTAATCCTGAGGTTGCTGGTGCTGGTTGCCTCGGTGACATTGGGAGTCACGCATTTAATCTTGCGGAGTTCATCACCGGACTTGAGATCTCGTCCGTAGCTGCGCAAGTGACGACGTCCGTTGCTGGCCGAGCCGTAGATGATAACGTCAATGCCCTGATCCGTTTTTCGAATGGAGCGAGTGGTGTGATTTGGGCAAGCCAAATTGCGTATGGCACTGATAACGACCTGAAGATTAGAGTTTTTGGCAGTGATGGATCGGTGGAGTGGTCGCACACCTCAGCCAACTACCTGCGTCTGGCGACTGCAGATGATTCAGTAAGATTGCTTTCCCGCGGTGCGGCGGGCGCCGAATCCGTGCCGGCCATGGGAGACCAGCTGCCTCCTGGGCATCCTGAAGGATATTTCGAGGCCTTTCGTTCAATTTATCGCGATGCTGCCGAAAACATAAGCGCGCGCATGGGGCAGCGGACAGTGGCAGATTGGGCGACACTTTTGCCAAGTGGAAGAGATGGTGCACGAGCGGTAAGTTTTGTTGATGATTGTTTGGCATCAAGTCGGAGCGATGGAAGTTGGACCGCGATCGTTTGTGATGCCTGACCGAGTATATCTGGGCAGGTGCCTTGCTGGGCAAAGATTCGTAAGCACATCAGATTGCTTAGCATGTCTGCATCTCCAGTGACTTCACGGGGATGGTGACAATGGACACGACTGCTCGACAAGAGTTGAGAGGGGGCCGGTTTGAAGCTGATCTTTTGAACCGATACAAACGATGCCCGAGTACGGAGCGGTGGGAATGGCCGTGGCTGTCCAGCGGCGCCCGACGATCTGTATCTCATGCGGCGTGCCGTCAAGAGCGGTGGCAAAGCCTTTTGCGCGGACGACACCAAGTTCATCGCCGGCAAGCCGCTTCGCAATTAGAGCCACGTCGATCGGGCGATCAAAACTGAAACTTATAGAGGTGAATAGATCACCGTGATGCAGACTGGCGCTTTGCTGAAGTGACTGGTCAGACCGGGCCAAACCCAGTACGACCTCCGGCGGCACGTTCGCATGCCTTGCTCCTATGATCTTCGCGTGCGCGCTTTCATTTGACAGCCAGAGGCGCGTTGCCGACAGCTTGCTAGGCCGAACAAGGTCTACTTTGTTCAGAATAAGCAGGTCAGCGTCCTTTAACTGGCTGCGAACGGTACCGCCCATGTAACGGTCATGGGCCAGAGCGCGGAGTGTTTCACCGTCAGCCAGTACTACGACCCCGTCGAGTGAATACCTCGTTAGAAGTCCGATACTGCTAGCGATGGCACTGGGTATGGCGACACCGCTAGCCTCCACCAGTACGTGCTCAGGAGGAGGGGTGATCTGTGCTAGGTCGATCATTGCCAGCATCAGGTCATTGCCGTAGCTGCAACACACGCAGCCACCGGCTATAGAAATTATGTTTTCATCTTGGGCTTCGATCAGGTCGGCGTCAATTGGGAGCTCGCCAAACTCGTTGACAAGAACCGCTATTCGAAGGCCATTTGCACTTCGCAAAAGGTGGTTGACCAGTGTTGTCTTACCCGAGCCCAAATAGCCGCCAATGACAGTTACGGGTAAGGAACTTTTCGCAACTGGTGCCATAACGGTCAAATCTCGGCCGCGGAGAAAATGCGACCATTGAGAACTGTTCCCCAAACATTGATGTCCTTTAGGCTCTCGATGCTAACTTCGGTCGGGTCATCTTTTAGCACGGCGAAGTCGGCACGCTTTCCGGTCTCGATTGATCCAATTTCGCTATCGAGTTTGAGAGTAAAGGCAGCGCCGAGCGTAATCGTACGCAATGCAGTTGCCACATCAATGCGTTCCCGCTCACCCAAAGTGCGGCCGGAGGCCGTTTTGCGATTGCATGCGCACCAGGCCGTGAACAATGGGCCGAGCGGCGTGACCGGTGCATCGGAGTGAATGGCCATTGGAACGCCAGTTGCTAGAGCGGTCGCGCAGGCATTCATGCGCTCGGCACGTTCGGGCCCGACCGTCATCTCGTAGTGCTGGTCGCCCCAGTAGAAGTGATGGTTGGGGAACAAGTTTACGCACATTCCAAGAGCCTTCATACGTCGAAACTGTGCGGCATCAGCCAATTGGCAATGTTGCAGCGTGAAGCGGTGATCGGGGGATGGGTGCAGACGCAGGGCTTCTTCGATGCAGTCTAGGACCAGCTCTGTTGCCTCATCGCCATTGGTGTGGGTATGAACCTGGATACCGTTTTTGAGCGCCAACTGATACATCTCGCGAAGCTGCTCAGTCGGAACATACCATAAGCCATTTGGTGATCCATTGTAGTAGCCCGGCCATCTTATACGTGCTGAGAAGCCCTGGATCGAACCATCTGCCACGACTTTGATGATCCCGAGCCGCAATTTATCGGTGCTTATTCGGTCGAGTTCGCGCGCTCGGCTTATGATCTCGGGGACAGACATGTTCTGTAGCCGGCGCAGAGAGACAATTCGAGCCGGAAAGTCGTCTTCGCCTGTGACCCGCAACATCATCTCGACCGCGTCCTGAGGGAGCAAATTGGCAAGGTCTGCAGCCGTCGTTACACCGGTGCGCACGCAAAGACGCGCGAACTGTCTAAGCCCCACTTCATCGCTGGCAAGAAAATCGCGATCAAATCCGACATGAATTCCGACTGGGGTCATCGCATCGGGCCCTTTGAGTTCGCCCGTTGGCAGTCCATCATTGCCGAGTGGCACGCCGAGATGACTGACCCCGGGCCTCAACAGGCCGGCAAGTTCGAGTGCTTTGGAGTTGACATTGAGGATGTGACCGGATGCATTCAGAACGCCAACTGGTCGAGTCTGCGAAACCAGGTCAAGGTCCTGACGACTGACCCGGCGATTGCCGTAGTAAATTGCATCGAGAGACCACCCTGCGATCGGGGCGTTTGGAGTTTCTACTCGCTCTTCTGCCTCTCGCAACCGTGATATAACATCATCAATCGATTTGGCGCCGGACAGGACTTTGCCATCGGGATTTCTACGGTCGAAGTAGCCGCAGTAGACGTATCGCCAGAA
>JBPCWA010000451.1:0-2505 GCA_051009975.1 Hyphomicrobiaceae bacterium | reverse complement strand
GCTTATTTAATTTGATCATATGGGTCAATACGGGCAATCATTCGATTAGAATACTGTCGCGGGGACCGATCCGGTCTGAGGATCGCGAATTGGTCAACATGACGGCATCAGCAAAGAAGTTGAAGTTGTGCACGACAGTTCCCGATGGTCGCACCGATAGTATTCTTGGCCGCAACAGCAAACAAGTTTGCGGGATGATACATGCTTCGCGCCTAGTCCTTCCGGTGCATCGAACGCACGCGCAAGGACGTCCGCAGGAACGACTAAGAGAACGCGACAGAATCCAGCACGGCAACATAGTGACAACTTGAACCGGCAAGCACAAACGCATGCCAAATTGCGTTGTGGTAAGGAAGTGAAATCCAAAAATGAAATATCACACCTATCGTATATAACATCCCGCCTAGGCACAGCATCAACAGTGTCAATCCCGACACCGAAGCTGCCAACGGTTGCGCCACGACAAGTGCTGCCCATCCAAGTGCAAGATAGAGTGCGTAGGACGTCTTGATCAGGCGTTCGGGAAACCAAAGTTTAACCGTCATACCAAAAATGGCTATCACCCAAACCACGGTCAGGAGGCCGGTTCCCGGCAAGCTTGCCATCTTTAGCGCTGCAAACGGCGTGTAGGTAGCAGCGATCTTGATGTAGATCGCCGCTTGGTCAAGTCGACGAAAAATAGCCTTTAGGTTTTGTCGACGAACGAAGTTGTAGGCAGCTGAGCAGCAGAAGACGGCCAATAGACCGGCACAGTAGATCGCGACACCTGCGATTGACAATCCCGGCAGTTTATCGATTGATATCGCAAGTAAGATCGAAACACCTACGAGACTGCCTATGATAGCCACAGCATGAATACTGAGATCCACGACGCGTTCGCCGCGTGTGTATTCAGGGAAGGCAAAATTCATTGTTTCCGGCCGTGCGCTGGTGGCCATTCAGAGGGGTCAGTTCGGAGTGACGCCGATGTCACGATTGCTGCTTATCGTAAAACACATGCGAGAGCACATGCAATGCGAATTGAGTTTCCAGTTGCTAAATAATTGGTTAGGATAGACGCGCAGAACAAGTGAGCACGAACAACTGAACGACCATTGGAGTTCAGCTTTTCGAAGATTGGTCGTGAACGGACTTGTATTATCAATGAAAAAGGCTTTTGGGGGCGGAAGGAATCGGGATGCGGTTCATGCGGCGATCGCAGCGCAAAGCCTGACAAATGGTTCCCCCCTGATGTTGTGCTGATTGGTACATGGCAACTGCGGTGGAGGTAGTTGCGGCATAGAAAGTATGATGTCTGGCTCGCACGCCGCGCTGCGGCGCACAGATCGAGCAGTCCAAGGTATTAACCACTAAGCCTTCCCTTCGCTCCTTTCGCCTCGCAATGGACAAATGAAATGGTGTCACCTCGTCCTCAGATCGGAGCAATACTCTTAGAACGCGATACTGGTGGATCCATTTCTGCTGGCGGAATTGAAGCCAAGTCTCTGGCACACCGTGCCTGCTGATGCTCCCTGGCAGGGTCGGCTGCCCTTCTATTTCGGCTGGGTGATTGTCGCAATTGCATTTATTACAATGGCAATTAGCGTGTCCGCGCGAACTGCCTTTTCTCTGTTGTTGCCAGAGCTCATCGATGAATTTGGCTGGGACAGTGGACTTGCTGCCGGGGCGTTCTCATTCGGATTTCTAGTATCTGCGATCGCGAGCCCATTCGTCGGTCGCATTATGGACGTGCACGGTCCCCGACTCATTATCGCTACTGGTGTTGCCCTTGTGGGAATCGGACTTTTCACCGCTCAATTGATAGTGCATCCATGGCAACTCTATTTGACACTCGGTGTCCTAGTAGGAGCCGGCGCCAATCTTATGAGCTTTACAGCGCAGTCACTATATCTGCCGAATTGGTTCATTCGAAACCGAGGCTTTGCTATCAGCTTAGCCTTCTCCGGCGTAGGTGTAGGCGCGATCGTTCTTCTTCCCTGGTTCCAGTCGATCATTCTGAACGAGGGTTGGCGAGCCGCGTGCTCAGCGATGGGGATCCTGGTTATCTTTTGCTTGGGGCCACTGGCGTTTTTTGTGAAGCATCGACCAGAGGACGTCGGACTACTACCCGATGGCGAAATCCATTCGGCTACAACGAAGAGATCACCCGCAAAAAAAGTTGTCGTCGATCACGAGTGGGCGTCTATCAATTGGACGCTGTCTAGAGCCGTCCGAACAGCTCGATTCTGGTGGATAATTGTTGGATATTTCTGTGCGTTGTTCGCCTGGTACGCGGTTCAGGTACACCAAACGAAATACCTTACCGAAATAGGGTATTCGGCCCTCGTCGCCGCATGGGCACTTGGCCTTGTCAGCATCATTGCCATCCCCGGTCAGATCGGACTCGGAGCGCTATCAGATCGAGTCGGCCGCGAATGGATTTGGACTATAGCCTGCTTTGGCTTCGTAGTTTGTTACGCGGCACTCCTTGCAATGGAGAAAACACCGACGGCAACGCTGCTATAC
>JBPCWA010000450.1:0-21898 GCA_051009975.1 Hyphomicrobiaceae bacterium | reverse complement strand
GTATGTTGGTCAGAATTCGACGTGGTGTCCCCGCTTCGCAGGCCGCTCGAGAAGTTGTCGGAAGTACGATGATGGCATTGCTCGGCGGAACGTTGATCGGGATTCTTGCCTTTTCTGCCATTGGACTATCGCAAAATAATACAGGCGAATTCGCACGTTCGCTCTTTTACGTAATTTTGATTTCTCTATCGTTGAGCTGGTTGACAGCAATCAGCACAACTCCGCTGCTGTGTGCGATGTTTTTGAAACCGGGTTCCAAACCGGACGCCGTCGGAGAGGACCCTTATCGGGGGGGGCTCTTTGATGCCTATCGCAACATTCTCGAAGCTGCACTACGTTACAGATGGATCACGGTCGGCGCTGCGGCGGCTTTATTTGCCGCAGCGGTAGCCGGTTTCGGACACGTCAAACAAGCCTTCTTTCCCAATGCTAACACGCCACTATTCTTCGTTGATGTTTGGTCAATCGAAGGTACCGATATTCGAAAAACCCGTGACGACACGTTGATGGTCTCAGCCTTCCTTCGCAAACAACCAGGAGTTGTTCAAACCACGTCTGTGATCGGTGGTGGGGATGCCCGCTTCTCTCTTGTGTACGAGCCCAAAGAGAACAGCCAAGCCTATGCTCAAGTAATTGTACAGACAGAGAGCCGAGACCTCATACCGCAAGTGTGGAGTTCGGTGGAAACGTACATGAAGGACCAGTTGCCACAATTGGACCCAATCATCAAGCCACTGCGCATCGGACCGGGTCGTGACGGAAAAATTGAGGCGCGCTTCCACGGACCCGACCCAATAGAATTGCGTAAACTTGCCGACAAGGCTAAGGCGATCTTTCGTCAGGATCCGGAGACCAAAGAGATACGCGACGATTGGCGACAACCGCAGAAACTCATTCGACCCATATTCAACGAGCAGGTTGGTCGACAATTGGGCATCACCCGCAAAGATCTCGCCGCGGCCTTGAAACGTGCGTTTGAGGGAGAGCAAGTGGGGCTCTATCGCGACGGCATCCGGCTTCTTCCAATTCTCTTGCGACCACCGCCCGCAGAGCGCGGAGACGTCAACAACATTCATGACATTCTCGTTTGGAGTCCCACGCTGCAACGGTCGGTGCCTGTACAGCAGGTGGTTACGCGGTTCGAAACCGTTTGGGAAGAAACTGTTATTCGGGGGCGCGACCGACAACAAACGATCATCGCTTCTGCCAACCCGACCGGGGAGCTGACCTCTGAGGTATTCGATCGGGTGCGGCCAAAAATCGAAGCGATTGACTTATTGCCTGGCTATTCTCTCAGTTGGGGTGGTGAATACGAAGACTCTTACGAGGCACAAGCCGCACTCTTTACCGCCCTTCCAATGGGCTTCTTGCTCATGATAATCGTGACAATAATTTTGTTTGGCAAAATCCGCCAGCCGCTCATTATCTGGCTAACCGTACCGCTGGCGCTCATCGGCGTGACGGGCGGTATGCTATTATTCGATGGGAGATTCGACTTTATGTCTCTGTTAGGCCTATTGAGCCTCATCGGACTGCTGATCAAGAATGCAATTGTTCTGATTGAAGAAATTGACCAGCAGATAGGCGGCGGTAAAGAGCCCTACAGCGCCATCCTTGTCTCCAGTGTGAGCCGAATGCGTCCCGTTACGATGGCCGCGGCAACCACGGTTCTTGGCATGATCCCTCTGTTGCAGGACGTTTTCTTCGTCAACATGGCAATAACGATTATGGGGGGGCTCACATTTGCCACTGTTTTGACACTCATCGTCGTGCCTGTGCTCTACGCCGTGCTATTCGGGATAAAGCCGCAGTCGTCGGAACCGGCTCTCGCCCCTTCCTCTGCTCGCGGCGCGGCATCCTAAGAAAAAAGTGTCGTAACGGTCGACGCGGTCGACGGGCTTCAGCGGTCTCTCATGGATCGGAATCAGCAAGGTTACGTCATGAGGTCGACGCCAACTGCTCGCTCAAATACAGCAATGAGAATTTAGCCGTATTGCGGAATGGTGAACCGCAACTTCGACTTGGCGCAATACCCAATGCCGAATGCTCGGCATAAATTATACAACATGTACACTCTTGCTTCTGCTTCAATCTAAGCGTTGGCGGTGATCATGGATCGCAAGACAATCTGCTCTGACGCTCTGCGAAGAAGAATCCTAAACCTGGAGCTTGCCCCGGGAGCGTCTATAGATGAAACAGAGACTTCGGAAGAGTTTGGCCTCTCGCGAACACCTGTCCGCGAAGTGTTGCAGATGCTGATCCGGGAGGGTTATTGGTACCGGGAAACCAACCGGGGCACGACGGTATCGCCGATGAATATCGAGACAATGCGGTCCTTCTTTCAAACTGCGCCACTTATTTACGCGACGATTGCTCGTCTAGGTGCGGAAAATGGTTTAACACGCGACCTTGCGGAGCTGAAATTAGCACAGCGTGATTTTCGCAAGGCGGTTAGGGCCCAGGATGCGCCGTACCTGCAACCAGCTTTGGATCGCTTGCTCATCGATCACACGCGCATGAGCCATCGTTTCTATCGCCCGCGGCAATCTGAGGCGTGCCGAGGTTAAAGTATCACGTCTCGCTATACCACACATGTGCAAATGTTCTACAAATGCGGGGAAGTTATCGTGCATTCTGCTAGTTTCAGTAGAGAAACGAACGGGCGTGAGGATGGTTTGTCGGATATCAAATTTTGGGAACTGACGCGGAGCGGTGGAATGAGAAGTGTTCGTTTAGTGTATGTGTTTCCAATGTTTCTGACTCTGTTTCTGCTCGGCCTCGAAGAAACCTCCAGTGCCGAAAAACTCGGTTGTGACAACGCGTATTCTTGTATTGGAATGGTCATCGATTCAGGTGATCCAGTGCTCGTTCAAATGGGGGATGAAATGTCGAGTATGGTTTCTGCCAAACAAGCGGGAACCATGGTGAAGCCGACAGCTGGTCCAATTGCGAACGTCGCTCGGCTGCTGAGCAGAGAAAACGCAGGCCTGAGCATTGTGCCATCAGATATGTTGCTCTACACGGCACGATCACAGAACGCTCGATTGAGATTGGCGGAGGAACGCCTGCGTTTCATTATGACCATCGGCCGCAAGGTCGTCCACGTCATTGCGCGCAAGAATGTGAGGCGCCTGGAGGATCTTGACGGAAAGCGCGTTGTTATGGGGCCTGACAATACGGCGATCTGGGTCGTATCCAACAATCTTCTGCACATGCACAACGTTGCTCCGGCGGCCAAAATTCAACTTAAGCCGCCTGCTGGCATCGCAGCCGTGTTGTCGTCAGAGGCAGACGCAGTGTTTGTTGTCGGTGACGCTCCCATGGGCATCATCAATGAACTTGGAGCATCTCAATCGTCGCAGCCCTATGGATCGGAAGTCAAGAATTTGCATCTTCTCCAAATTGTTCTCCCGCCTTCGGCAAGCGAGTATCGACCGGTGACCGTTCGGTATCCCGGCTTTGCCGAGGACGTTGCTACAGTTGCCATTTTGCCAACCTTGGTCAGCTATGACTTTACCCACAAATCGACTCCATACTTCAAACAACGATGCGCTCAGCTGGGTCGCATCGGATCCACTGTGCGCAATAGACTCCAGGAACTGCGAGACACTGGCCATAGGCAGTGGCAAGCTACCACATGGGAACTAGAAGCGGGAAACTGGGAAAAGGATGGGTGTTTTTTTTCCGAACGAGGAGAAGAGGTGCGGGAAGCCCAGCGGATACTCAATCTACTTGGGTACAGCGTGGGGCCAGTCGATGGTATTCTGGGCCCGAGAACGACCGCAGGAATAAGAAGCTACCAAGCCGATCAGAATCTGACCCAGAACGGTACGGTAAACGCCAGATTGATGAGCTCACTGCGGCGGGTGAGCAATCAATAGGCCCTAGTCGGCTTGGAACCCACTAGGGCGAAGCGGACTGGCGAACTCGGAGAGATCCTGAGCGCGCGAGATGACCCTTTCAGAAGCGGGGGGAATGCTTCCGATAAAACCTCAAATGCTATGACCTCAAATGCTATGACCTCAATTGCTATTGTTGAATGGTGCGAGCGTGGGTTGAATATTTCGGCCCCTCCCGAATAGTCTTGTTAGATTGGGCCAGGCGATGTCGCAATTCTGCATCGGGGGCGGGCATCGAATCGCCGTAGAATCCATGACCGATCACATAAGGGGCCTTGAGCTGATACCCATCTCAATCAATTGTTTCGCCGTCTCAACACTCTCAGTCTCAATGGAGACACAAGGTGCAAAAGTGCCAACACAGGTAAACATCCTGCCACCGACCGTCCAGGCATCGTGACGTCCGCCCCAGGGGCTGACACTTCCGCGTTCGGAAATTGGGAGCAGATGGCGTTGATGACGTTTCGGTTTATCTGATAACTAATTCTCGAGAAGGACGTCGAACCCCCCGAATATCAATCGTGTGCCATCGAGGGGGGGCTTTGATAGCGCACCGGTCTTGATGCCATTTTGCATTGCAACCATCACTTTCGGCATTCCTTCATCGTGCGATGCACGCGATGACCACTCTACAAAACCCAAAACGACGGTTTCATCGGGTTCACACTTCACGGCAAGCGGAAATGAAGTCAACTTTCCGGAGGGAACGTCAGATCCCCAGCATTCCAGGCAGCGAACGGCCCCATGTTCCTTGAAGATTTGTGTCGTCTGTCTGATATGAGCGACATACGTGTCTTTGTCTTTGGTTGGCACGGCTGCAACGTAGGCGGTCACATATGACATCTGTTGTCCTCTCCAAGGATTGCGGCAGTTTTATCTAAGTCGACAATACAAAATCTCTCTAAGTACCTAGACACTGAAAGTATGGAATTCGAGAGCCTTTTCCGCGACGTCCATCACGAATACACAAGTGAGTAGATGTGACGCGTACAGTTGGTCCGAGAAGTCGCAGCCAATTGGTTCGGGGAATCTGGCCCACGGTGCAGCCGAACGAACTGCGTTTTGAATTGTTCGCCGGTCTCTGGGGGAGGGAATAATAATTCATCATGGTCATCAGAACGACCGGATGCACAAAAAAGACCGCGCAGTCAGGAGGAATTGCGCGGTCCAGATCTTGATCCGGCGGGGTGGGGGGGGAACGGGTGCAGGTCAGCGCCGGATCATCACCTGAAGCTAGCAACAAATCCTACCTTGGGATTGATCTAAATCAACAAATGCGATCATCCTTGATTCTTGTTCAAGTACCAGTGGTGTCTCGCGATGATGCACTTGGGCTCAGCTCCATTTTCCACCAGGAGAATGCTACAGTGACATTCGTTCGAACTTATCGAGGAGTGAAGCAGGCGGAGAAATTGCAGGTGCGTCCAGTGATTGTTGCACTGTCGAGACCCCTAGAGTGGCAGTCTACGTGAGCTGCGACTTAGGCACATGAGAGAGATGATGCAAAGAGCGACAATAGGAAAAACAATGATGTTGAGTGTCGTCCACCCAAAATTATTGAGCACTATTCCCGACATGAGTGAAGCTAATGCAACGAAACTAAACAAGATGAAATCATTGGTGCCCTGTACCTTGTTCCTTTCATGTGGCTCGTAAGTTTCGCTCACCATGGCAGTTGCACCTATGAAGGCGAAATTCCAACCGAGACCCAAAAGAATTAATGAGAGCCAAAAATTCCACAGAGCTATACCGGCTAGGGCCACGACGCTGCAGGCTATCAATATGATCATGCCTACACCGACGACACGTTCATTGCCAAAGCGGGCGATCAGATTTCCCGTGAAGAAGCTAGGAGCGAACATTGCCAATACATGCCATTGGATGCCCAAAACTGCAGTTTCTTTTGTGAAGCCACAGCCTACCATCGCGAGCGGGGCTCCGGTCATCACAAAACTCATCAATGCGAAGGACGACGTTCCGCACAGTAGTGCCACGAGAAATCGTGGCTGAGAAAGAATCTGAATCAGCGGACGCGCCTCGTGGGGCTGTTTGCTCGTTGTTTGAATTTGAGGTGAGCTCGTATCAAGAAACATCATTGCGATCATTGCCAATACGAACAACATTGAAGCGGACAAAAACGCCCCTGCAAAGTGCACAGGTAGCAAGAGATCTGTTGTGAAGATGACGAGCTGAGGCCCAATTATTGCAGCTGCTACACCTCCGGCCAATACCCAAGAAATCGCCTTTGCCTTAAATTCGCGGGTGCCGCGATCTGTGGCAGCGAAGCGATATTGCTGGCCGAAACCGGCGGATATACCATTCGCAGTCGTGCCCAGGCAAAAATACCAGAAGTTACCAGTCAATAGAGCATGTGTCGCCAACAACATTCCGATGACACCGACATTGAGACCGACAATGAAGCCGTACTTTCGGCCAAACAGGCGCGTCAAAAAAGCGGCTGTTGCCGTTCCAATGGCCATGCCGACGCTGAAACCGGTTACGGGTAGCGTTGCTAGAGACTTGTCTGGGCCAAGCAAGTAACTGCCAGCCAGTCCACCCACAGCGATATTGACTGGAGATGCGGCGCCATTGAGGGCCTGGCAGATCGCGTAGATAACGACATTGTGCCGGGCAACCTGATTTTCCCTCTCGTGCGACAGGGCTTGGCTTGTGGTCATGCGAACGACGGCTCCACGAATAGTGTTGAGGTAGACGATATCGCATTGTTCAGGGATGGACTCTGCAATATTTGAGCGCAGTTTGGCGCCATCAGAGTCGTTTGGGGATTGAGGTCGGGTGAGATAGTGGTCTCGAGGGGAGCGATTTTCCTCGTTTCGTCTGCACTACCCGAAATTTTTATTAGTGTACCGGAAGGATGCTAGTCCAGCCAATGGGCGCAGTTTTCCGCAGATAGGCCTTTTTCTGAGAAACCAATCGCAGCGATCGATGTCGATTTGCTTTGGCCGTTCACCCAGAAAGTATACGGACCTCACGCAATGCATACGCCAACAATACAAGAAGCGCCGCTCCGTTGAGAAGCCAGAATGTCAACGTAAGTCGATGGCGACTGGGAAGGCGGCCAAGCCATTTAGTCATACTTGAATCTTTCCGAGAGGATCTGTCGCGGTGGAACGCCTAGATCGATTAGACTATCTTCAACAAGTTCCATCATCGCATCAGGACCGCAAAGGACGAAAAGCCATTTCCGCATCTCAGGTTGGAAGAGCTCTTTAACAATCTTTGCATCGATACCGCCAACATGACCGTCCCAACTTGGACCAGGTCGCATCAGTGCATGTACTACGATCGTGCCGTGGTCGCTTGATAGCTGTTTGAGCTCCTCGCGGCACGCGATTTGATCTTCGACCCCGTTGCCATAAACGAGCAGCGTCGGGCGGCGGTCATTCTCCAATCGGAGTTGTCGCAAGATGCCGATCAAAGGGGCAATTCCAATGCCACCGGCGATAAGAGCAATTCCCGGTTCGGGACGGTGGGAAATGGTCAGGTTCCCGTGTGGCCCGTCTAGATAAGCTTGTGTTCCAGATTTAATCTTTCCAATCGTGTTTGTGAAATTACCAAGTTCCTTTATGACGAATTGAAGAGCATCGCCTGAACTCGGAGCCGAGCTGATCGAAAACGGATTCTCATGGAAACTGAAGGAGCTGTGTCCGATGTTGAGCCATACGAATTGACCCGCTTCATATTTAAGACCGGCATGACCATCAGGTTCGATCGTGATCTCCCAAGTCTTGAGCGCCAACGGCTTTACACTGCTCACAATCCACGCACAATACCGCTGTCGAATTGGTTCGATCAAATAGATAAATATCAATGTGAGAAGGGCGATAGCGAACATTGAGACCCAGGCACCTGCAACGATAGGATCTTGGCTATAACGACCGGCCGCAAGGGCATGGTGTAGCACGCAACCCGCAATCAGTAACGCGCCCAAACCGTGCATTAGCCTCCAGGCTTCATAGGAGTATAATGAGCGAGTTCTGCCGATTGAAATCAAAACGAAGGCGGGCAATAGTACCCATGCAAGGATGCCGGTGCTCAGGCTCTCAAAGTCATGGGCGACGGATAGCTGGCGGGTTGGATCCCACGCCATCTGCGGCTTCCTGGAGGTGTGGTAAAAAAATGGATGTATGAGCGCGAGAACAAGAGCCGTCCTGGCAAAAAGCTGGTGAAATCTCATTGTCACGTCCATGCCAATACTCCGCGAAACCGACCGAAAACGGCCAGAAAGCACAAACTCTACGAGGATGACGGCAAACGCGAGCATACCGGTGCCAGTAGCGATTTCGTCCCAGAATGAGCGAGCGGGACGAGTCCCTGTCCAGGCCAACGTGATCGGGAGCAGAGTGGTACCCAAGTACAATGGAATGAGAAAGAGTGGGCCCATCAATGCAAATCCTTAGTTTTCTTCAGTTCGAGTACTCGTTATGAATTACCAGTATTCCCAATATCTCAGGATCTTCCTCTGGCGGGATGGTCCACCAACTCGAGATATTGTGCGATCTCCGTTGCTTTGGTTCGATCAATGAGTCCGGAGACCGTGGAGGTAGGCGACGACTCCTACTTCTTGTTCCGTCGACATCTGCCACGACACAGTGTCTTTTGCGTGCGACAATCCAACCTCAACAATCCAACCTCAACAATGCAACGACAAGCTGTATTTCGGCAATCGCATGTGCGCGGGTAGAAAATCGAGTATTGGTAACACCGAGTGACTCAGGAATAACGAAAAGTAGGGCGGTCTGACACTGATTGCTTAGTAGCTTCTAAGCCAATCACCCCCTTCGGACAGTTGACGGGAAGATCCTGCCAACGCACCGCGATTGGACAAATAATAGCTGCCAGTCGCCTTGATACTGGTCAAAATGTTTGAGGTGCTCGAGAGGCCAAGGTTATGTTTGTGTCATCTCTACGATTTACACTGAGATGCCCAACCTTCCGACCAGCCCCGATTGCATTGGGGATACTAACGCCGTGGTATCGGATTAACTAAACGAGTAACCTTTCATCACGGTTATGCGTGGCATTGCTGGGTCGATCGGTGCCACACACGAGGAAACAATGATGGCGATCGAAACGGTGGACACGCTTATCGTCGGTGGTGGTCAATCTGGTCTGGCCTTGAGCGAGCACCTTAGTGATCGCGGTGTAGATCATTTGATCCTAGAGCGTCACCGAATCGCTGAACGCTGGCGTTCCGAGAGGTGGGATTCCTTGGTGGCGAATGGACCGGCGTGGCATGACAGATTCCCGAGCATGGAATTTGCAGATATCGATCGGGATGCCTTTGCGCCCAAAGATGCCGTTGTGAACTACCTTGTCTCTTACGCGGAAAAGATCGATGCCCCCATCCGCTGCGGGGTCGAGGTACTCCAAGTACGATGCAACACGGGTGGACCTGGATTTTGCATTGAGACGTCGGACGGCGACATTGAAGCGATCAACGTGGTCGCTGCAACTGGGCCTTTTCAGCGTCCAAGTATCCCAAATTTGGTACCACCCATGGGAGGAATAACGCAGATTCACTCAAACGCTTATCGCAATCCAGAACAACTATCCAAAGGTGCGGTTTTGGTGGTCGGAGCAGGATCTTCCGGAGTGCAAATAGCTGATGAGCTCTTGCGATCTGGTAGGCAGGTCTACCTCTCGGTTGGGCCACATCAACGTCCTCCCAGAAGTTATCGTTGTCGCGACTACGTCTGGTGGCTAGGAGTACTAGGTAAATGGGATGCGGTCGCTGTCGAACCAGGTATGGAGCACGTAACGATTTCGGTAAGTGGCGCTCATGGCGGTGACACTATCGACTTCCGTCGTCTTGGAGCACGTGGAATGGTACTGGTAGGGATGGCGCAATCCTGGCAGGATGGCACAATGCAATTTGCCCCCGATCTTGCGGACAATATTGCACGGGGCGATGCAAATTACCTGTCGGTCTTGGACGAAGCTGATGCATTTATTGCGCGGTACAACCTTGAGCTCCCAGAGGAGCCATATGCACGAGAGTTTGAAGTCAACCCGCCTTGCCTTGATAGTCCCATTCTCGAACTCAATCTTGCGCAGGCTGGAGTAAGCACAATCATCTGGGCGACGGGGTATGGGGTCGACTTCTCTTGGTTAAAAGTTGCGGCATTCGACGAGAGCGGGCGTCCCCAGCATCAGCGCGGAGTTGCGTCGGAGCCTGGGATCTATTTCTTGGGTTTGCCCTGGATGTTGACGCGAGGATCCTCATTTATTTACGGAGTTTGGCACGATGCGATGTATGTGGCGGACCACATTTGCAAACAGCGTGCTTATCGCAGATACCATTTGTCTGCGCGGCCTATGATCAAAGACGCGTAGTGTGAAAGAAGCCGGGGCAAGGGAGATTTGACAGCCAGTTTATCGACGCGCGTAGGACGTCTTGCGGTTAATTACAATGTGTTTGCTGGCGCCAAGATAAATCGTTGGAGCATCCTGTTCAGAAACCAGAAATATCGCATTAGGCTAAATTCGGACCTTGCGGGCAACGGGTCTTGCCTCTTCAACAGACACCCCAATTGCAAAATTGAATCGATCGATATCCAACGCAATTTCCAAGTCTTGGGGGTGAAGGTGGCTCTTCATGGAGTCAGAAAAGTCTGAGATTCTCGCACTTGCTAGTATCAGCTCGCGAATGGCGTTTCTGTTACTGGATCGTCCCTCTAATCGGTTCCGGAGATGGATCGCGCACAATTCATCTTCGTCTGCACGCGTCTCGCCATTTTCTCCCATTGCGACCAATGTGATGTCCTTCGTTGCGTCTCGAGCGATGGCGGCAGTGGTAGCCTCGGCAGTGACCAGAGAGCCGCAATAGAGTTTCTGAGCTTGCGAGGCATTGACAACACCTTGAGTGCCTGCACTGGTTCTAAGGACGATCGTCTGTCCCATCATACGCGCACGGGAAACCTCGAATGGCGAATTGCCAAAATCAAATCCTTCTGGACGTCGACCGCGAACTTCACCCATGCATGCATGAGCGACCGCGCTACCTCTTAAGGCCAATGCTTCTTCTGCTGAGGAAACAAGGATGATTTCTTTCGCACCTTGAGCAATCGCCACTGCAGCAGTTGTAAAGGCTCGAAATACATCAATGATGACCACCACGCCTGTCGCTTGGATTGCGCCCGAAAGAAGGCTGTTGATCTGAACGTTCATTGCCGTTTCCTTCTATTGTTCCGATCTACGAGGTGAAACGGCACTTCGCACGAGTGGCTTCTCAACGTCGCACTAATTGGGCGTGCTATCCAGTCTCTGTGTCTTAACACTGTTTCACAAGCTTGGCATATGTTCCCCTCTTAGGATTCCATGAGCTTCGTGCGGCTGGAGTACGGATCGTATCGAATTGCATTATTTCAGTAGCGTGATTCCTGTTCCGTTCTCAAACCAGTTGTGAGAGCGTCAGTAATCGCTCTCACCCACACTGTTTGCGCGACCATGGAAGTTGTCATCGAACAATGGGTTAAATTGGGACGAGGTCCGTTCGCCAAGAGAGACCTGTAATGACTGGCACACGAGGAGAGGAATAAATGACGATCGGCGTCGGGATTGGATTAGCTGAGTGCCCGTTCGAGGATGGTGCTGGGTTTTGGCGCTGGGTCGACATGTGCGAGGCCGGAGGAGTAGACTCGATATGGCAGACGGATCGTTTGATATCGCATCACTCCATGTTGGAGTGTATGAGCGTCATGGCTGCGCTGGCTGGTCGCACAAAGCGGTTGCGGTTCGGCATGAATGTCGTATCGCTCGCAATACGGGATCCAATACTCTGCGCGAAGCAGTGCGCGACTATCGATTTTCTCTCGGGCGGGCGCATTTTGCCGGCGTTTGGCATAGGTTCACCGCTCGCACCGGAGTGGCGGGCACTGGGGCTCCAGAAAGAGACTCGCGGGAAGGTGACTGACGAGGCGCTTGACATCATTTTGAAGCTGTGGACCGCGGACCAGGTCGACTTCGAAGGGCAGCATTTCACTCTTCGCGGGGCTTCAATCTCACCGAAACCGGTGCAACAAGAACTTCCAATGTGGATCGGCGGTAGCTCATCGGCTGCGATTGCGCGGACGGCCAGATTTGGCACTGGATGGATTGGTGGTCTGGAAACGCCAGCCGAATCGGCGAAGATCGTGGCGCGTATTCGCCAAGCCGTCACAGCCGCAAAACGTACGATCGACGATGATCATTATGGAGCTGGGTTCCCGTTCTATTTTGGCAAGGCGAGCGATGCCGTGTTGGACGCTCCGATTGCAGCTTACCGTAAGCGCAGCAGAGCAGACCCGGCTGACTACTTCGCAATTGGGGATGCCGATGACATCGTCCAACGCATCTCAGAGTATGTAGCAGCAGGATTGTCGAAGTTCATTGTTCGGCCATTGGCGGTTGATGAGCCGTTTGTGTTGGATCAAACCTCGTGGCTTATCCGTGAAGTACTTCCCAAAGTCAGGGCGCGCTTTAGCGGAAATCTCTGAAGCGTGAAGTGAAATTCGACCCCCGCTCGTAGGGGTTTGATCGCTCCGTCAATTCCTATGCGGATCCGTCGAGCCTCGACGGCCATTTTACCTCGGTCGAGCCTTTCGTTCGGCAGAAGCTTTTTGCCTCCGCCGAGGATGATAGATTGCTGGCAAACCAAAAGCATTTGTCCTCATTCAAATCAGCACAAGAGTAAACGCTTGGCCAGGCAAATTCCTCCATAACTATTGAGGCTTGAGCTTACTCTTTCTTGTCTGGATGCGAGAACCGCTCTTTCCCTCAGACTTTCTCTTGTAGGCACGTTTTTGTTTCAGGCAACCGTTGCCGAATGTCCCCCACATGACAGGATTCTTTTTTCCACAACGCCAGCTTAAGCCGACATTCTGCACGTTCGCAGACACTTGCGCTGTCACACGCAGCGGTGTCATGCCGGCGTAGGCTGTGACCGGTTGCAGCGTTGCGGGGAATGAAGATGCGATTAGTAGTGTGACTCTCATCGGGTGGCTCCTATTGCTCTGCAATGTCGACGATCGTCAGTCGTCCCACCCGCCAGAATGGCTCAATTGATTGTTCTGCTTCGTTTCCACGGCTCTGCAATGGGCGCATCTATCCTGCACTACAGTTTGAATTCAGCGATGTGGTGGGGACCCGGCCATGCGGCGTGCTAGAGATGACAAGCTGAGTATCTAAGCGCTGGTCGCTTTGAGCCCTTGGCAGCCAATCAACGTTGATGACACTAAGGGCGTGTGGAAACTCAATATGTGCAGGAGGTTCGAGCAGGTCAATGATTACTCTCCGCTACGGCTCCCTCGAGCAACGGCATCTCCAATCCTTCTATTTCTTGAAGCGCCTTTCCGGCTATCCCTTGTAAGTCTCCGTACATGCCGACAGTCGACTCGATAACCCCTTGTATCTGCGCTTCTCGCTTAGCCCATAGGCGGGTCATCGCTTTCTTCTCCCGTGCAAGATCTTCCTGCATGTCCGAGAATTTCTCGACTATCGCTTCTACTCGATGACGGAATCTGGGACCTGTCAAATATTGATAGACCAATTCCATCTTTGTTTCCTGACCATCCTGCGCCGTTCTAGCAATTGATACTTCGAGCAATGTTTGTCGAAGGGCAATTACCAGCGGAATAGCAAAGCGGGGATTCGTGATCCAGACCCCGTCAGTTTGTCCGAACGTTTCAAGTTCTTTTGGCAATGCGTGTGATACCAAGACAGCGATTTCGGCGCCAGCGGAGCGTTGGTCACCGCGCAGCTTGGCTAGCCAACTGTCACTCCAGTTTTTTGTTCGCTTAGACTCCCAAAGGATTGAACCGCATATCTGTCCCATGGGGCCAATGACTCGTTGCAGGACATCACCACCGAATTCTCCCTTGCCAACAGGGTCAATTTCGTCCGCTGGAAACTTTGCTTTCAGGGTCCTTTCTAGCTCCAGCTCAAATGCTTCCCCTTGAAGCTGCTGTGAACCTTGCTCGGCTTTGCGTTTCAACTCCTCAATCTGCCTCTGCATCGAAGCGATCTGTTCTTCCTTCTCTGCAACCTTGAGCTTTAGACCATCCTCTGCTTCCAGTTTCGCCTTTTGCCGGATTTCTGCGACAGATGCTTCCACACGCTTTTCGATTGTCAGGTCGAGTTCGCGCTTCTTGTCTTCCAGCTCTCGCTTTTGGCGAATAACTTCTGCCTGGGCCTTTTGGGCTTCTTCCAATTTGCTATTGCGCTGATCGAGAACCTGTTGGAGTTCCTCCATTTCCTTAGACTTTGCGGCCAAGTCGGCGGCCGCGGCAAGCTTGGCCTTTTTAGCTTCGGTAGCGGCGATCGATTCCCGCCCACTCGCCAGCTTTTCTGCCACCTGTTCGTCGATCGACTCTTGTGCGTCCGCGAGAGCTTTGAGTTGTGCTTTGAGATTTGCTTCTCGCCTCGAGACGTCCTGCTCCTTTTGGGCAATCTTGGCTTCGTAGTCCTTGCGCGTTGCCTCAATCAATGGGGCCGCGAGAGACTCTGTCAGCTTTATTTCGACCGAACAATTCGGACAAACAATTGTTGGCTCGATCATACCGCGTCCCCGGGAAGGATGTGAATTAGCAGATCAAATCCGCAGCATGAGACAGCCCAGCAGACAGCCCAGCGCACTTGAACTTTGCCATCCTACTGCCGTGATGCGGCCGAATTGTGGGATGCTCGCTGTCGTGCATGGACATTCAATCGGAGGTGGCCTGCAATACGGGCCTTGCCGAACCGCTTGATACGTTGGGCTGGCAACTTGAGGTAGCTGCGCTCAATTGAACTAGGGAAAGTGAGGGGAGGCTCCTCCACTTCAATTAATTGAGGAGTGTCAAGCTGGGGTGAAGAAAAAGTCAGAGCTATGCCTTTTGAACTCATTTCTATGGTGGACGCCAGCCGATGGTACGCAGGAAATTACGCAGGATATTGCGCAGGACATGAGGTGCCTGGGTTTGGGGTTTGAACCGACCAAATTTTGTGTTCGATCCTCAGTCGACCACAAACTTGGCAGCCGTCGCTTCATAGGCCTCGTATCCCAGCGCTTTACGTAGCTCCGCCATTGGTAAGGCGCCGTCAGCTTCTGCTCGACCGGCCTTTTGCGCGGCAAGGCCGGCCTTGATGCCGGCGATTGCGGGAGAGAGCATCGAGGTCGGGAATGTTCCTATCTTGAGACCGAGTTCCGCAGCACGCGCCGGGGTAGGCGTGGCGCGCCGTGCTCCCGGAGACATCACCACAAAAGATGGTCGGTCCGCGGCAGCCGCAACAGCGCGCGTGATCTCATGTTCATCGGCTGGAGAATCGAGGAACAAAATATCTGCGCCCTCCTCGGCAAACGCCTCGATGCGTGCAACGGCTTCATCTATGCCGAGTGTGGGACGGCAATCAGTACGTGCCAGGATTAGGATGCCGGCTTCACGTCCCACCTCAACGGCCGCACGAATCTTCATGCAAGCCTCTTCGCGCGAAAGACATGGTTTGCCAGCGGCGGTCAGCGCGCGTGGTGTGATCTTGTCTTCAATGAGTATTGCAGCAGCTCCTGCTAAGGCATATGCCCTGACAGTGCGCTGCACATTCATGGCGTTGCCATATCCATGATCGCCGTCGGCGAGTAGTAGCAGGTTCGGAGCCGCATTCCGCACCATTGAGAAGCTATCGAACATTTCCGCAAACGAGAGGAGGTCTAGATCCGGCCCGCCGAGCCTGCTGGCTGCCACACACGATCCTGAGACAAATGCCGTTTTGAATCCGGCTTCCGATGACAGCTTTGCACTCAGCCCATCCCAAACCGCCGGCATGGTTATGAATTCGGGTTTCTCGATCAAGGCGCGAAAGCGCTGGACTGGTGTCATGATGGGACCTTATTGAAGAAACGCTCACTATCAAACACAATAGTTTTGGAGATTAGCGCGCGGATGCTGACTACTTTATTGGTTCCTGCCCAAGCCTCGCAATTTGCGTTGAGCCTTATAATTGGCACAGATTAGCTCGACATCATTTTTTCGATCTTTCCCTTTGCCTTACGCAGCGCAACTTCGATCCGAGCTCTCGTATCCTTGAACCGGGTAGAAGGCACTGGTACCGAAATTGCAACATGATCGCCGTTCCAATCTAGGAATGCAAAACCAATGGCAGAGACGCCTTCAGAATGTTCATCGAGATCGTAGGCCAAGCCATCTTCGCGAACACCTTCCAGCAAAGTCAGAATATTGTCGATGCTACCTTGCCTACCTGTTCGTTTCCACTCGTTTTCAATCAGCTTTTTTGCACGAGCTACTGCCATGAGTGCAAGGCAAGCACGCCCGTTAGCTGTGGTCGTCAACGGAAAGACCTCTCCTATGAATGAAACAGTCCGCAGGCGGTGCCGACCTGGTACTTGATCGAGAAACAGCAGGCCTGTCCCACGCAGAACCGCGAGATCTGCGGTTTCACCGGTCTCTTGCGCAAGTTCCGTCAAGATCGATCGACAACGCTCCGCAATGTCGTTGCGTGCCGCATCTGCCAAAAGCCCGATTTCAGGACCGAGACGTAGCCCACCACCATCTGGTTCATTCATGACCAGTCGTTCGTTTGCGAGGGCGCCAACGATGCGCTGGACCGTTGAACGGGGCAGGCTCACTCGTTCCGAGATTTTGGCCAAGCTCAATCCGCTACGATCCTCCTTCAAGACGCGCAATATCGCCGCTGCGCGCGCAATAACTTGTACACCGCCTCGTTCGCCTTTGTAGGCCCGGTTGCGCACCTGGCTCCTCCGTTTCGAGCATTTGGGTTCGGGCATGCGTGGCGTTGCTAGCGCCGGTGGAGTATCCCCAAACACGGGTTGCGACAATAATCTGTACCGCATAGCGGGCGAAAAACAACCGCATTGTAATTTTCTGTTGACCACAATTCGAGCAATATGCATCACTGCCCGGGACACAAGTTGCGAAAATCAAGAGCGCATAAGCGTAATCAGAGAGGTAGGAGATGGTGCAGATTCGTGGCATCGAGTTTCAGTCGAACACAGACAACGATATGGGACTGGAATTCTATAATCTGAGCCACCGGTACGGGTTTCAGTGTCCGAACTGGCCGTATTTCGACGATGTTGCCATCGTGAGGAAGCACTACATGGCGAAGTCTGGAGTGTTAAGCCAAACCATCACCACCTCAATGCACGTTACAACACACATCGACGCGCCCGCACATGTTGTCCAAGGCACGCCCTTCATCGACGAAGTGCCATTGCCCCACTTCTTCGGCACAGGTCTTGTCGTTTCTGTACCGAAGAAGAAGTGGGAACAGATAACTGGCGACGACCTCGAAAGGGCCTGCGGTAGTGCCATTCGCAAGGGCGATGTCCTGATCATTAACACAGGATGGCACAGGCAATACGAAGACGGCGACTATTTTCCCTACTGCCCTGGGCTGGTGCCATCGGCTGCCGATTGGATTGTCGATCGAGGGATCAAAGTCGTCGGCCATGACACGCAGGCCAACGATCATCCATTGGCGACGGCCATCGGGCCTCATCGCAACGGTCCAATCCTTCCGCATCTCGAATCTGAATACAAGGAGTGGTCAGGTGGCGTGGACTGGAAGGACGCCTTTCCGGATTGGGAACCCGTCCACAATAAACTGTTCAAGAATGGCATTCTTGGAATCGAAAATGTGGGAGGTGATATCGATGCGGTCACCGGCAAACGCGTCACATTCGCGTTTTTTCCGTGGAACTGGGACCGCGGTGACGGTTGCATCATCCGACTTGTGGCCATGATCGACAAAGCGCAGAGCTACCGAATTGAACCGGGCGAAAGTTTCTGAAACCTCGACCGCGACCTCTTTGCGAGAAATTCTGTCGCTGCTATTGCGGGAGCGGTGCAGGCGGTAAAATCGAAACGGAGGCTGGCGATGCACATCAAGCAATTTAAGGATGCTCAACCCTATGAGGCGCCGAACCATTGGAATGTTGTCGGATTGCGCCTCCAAGGATTCGAGGAAGGCGGTCCAAAGAACCAGTGGATTGGTCTCAGTCAATTTCTTCCCGGAGGCGGCGCTGGCCCCGACGCTACGCCCTTTGAAAAGGTATACGTTGTTCTGGAAGGTGAAATGACGGTGATTGTCGATGGCAGCGAAGTCACTTTGAAGAAGTACGACAGTTGCACAATTCCACCAAACGAAGTGCGCAAGATCGAAAATCGCCGTAACGATGTGTGCACTATGCTTGTCGTCATTCCCTATCCGCCGAAGACCTGAGAAAAGGACGATGAAATGAATGCACTGGCAGATCCAATATCGATGTTCGACATCAGGGGCAAGGTGGCGCTGATATCGGGAGCATCAGGGTCCTTCGGAAAGGTCGCGGCACGAACGTTGGCTGGTGCTGGTTGCAATCTGGTGTTGGCGGCTGGCAATGAGGAGGCGCTTAGCAACATTTCCAAAGAGTGTCGGGAAGCCGGTGCCGAGACAAAAGCGGTCAACAGCCGACCAGTCGATGAAGCGGCTTGCACAAACATTGTCGACCTCGCGGTCGCCGCATTTGGCCGGCTCGACATCTTGGTCGTAGCTTCAGGCATGAACAAGGTCGCACTGATCAACGAAATGTCGCCGGAAACTTTCACTTCGGTCATGGATGCCAACGTCACGCAGAGTTGGCTGTTGGCCCGGGCCGTCGCTGGGCAAATGAAATCTCAAGGTAATGGCGGCAAGATCGTCCTCGTTTCGTCGGCGAGGGGACTTCTTGGGCACCCTGCCGGTTACACCGCCTATTGTGCATCAAAGGCTGCCGTTGATGGCATCACGAAGGCACTCGGCTGTGAACTGGGCCCAACTGGCATTACAGTCAATGCGATTGCTCCGACGGTATTTCGTTCTCCAATAACAGAGTGGATGTTCGAAGATAGGGAAGATGCAATTAAAGTGCGTAACATGTTTCTTGCGCGTGTACCAAAAGGGCGTTTGGGCGAACCTGAAGATCTAGCTGGACCTCTGCTGTTTCTCGCATCGAAAGCGTCGGATTTTTACACGGGCCACATTCTTTACGCCGACGGCGGTTATACGGCTGGTTGATCATGAAGACACCATGCAGAATTGCAATGATTGGTGGTGGCTTGATGGGACATGGCATTGCGCTTGTTATGGCTCGCGCCGGTCATCAGGTCGTGATAGTGGATCCGGTGCAAGAAGCACTCGCATCAGTCAAGAACCGAATTAAAGATAGCCTTGAGGCCCTAGGTACGGAGGCGGAGACAACAAGGCAATCGCTGTCACGGGTTTCGCTGGAAACCGATCTCGCCGATGCTGTTCAAAGCGCGGACTTCGTGTTTGAGGCTGCGCCTGAAAAACTACCGCTGAAACGTGAGATTTTTGAGGCAATTGAGAGGTACGCGCCGCCGGATGCGATCGTCGCGTCCAACACTTCGGTCATCCAGATTTCAAAGATCACCGATGGGCGATCGAGCGCCCATAGGATGCTCGGGACCCATTGGTGGAATCCGCCTCACCTCATTCCCTTGGTCGAAGTCGTAAAAACGGAGTGGGTGAACGATCAAGCGGCGAAGAGCATGCTCGCACTCCTAGAGGCGGCAGGCAAGACGGCCGTCATTGTCGAGAAAGACGTACCCGGCTTCATTGGCAATCGCCTGCAGCATGCCCTTTGGCGCGAAGCCGTAAGTCTCGTCGAAAATGGCATTTGCGACGCGCGTGCCGTCGACACAGTGGTCAAAGCCAGTTTCGGACGTAGGTTGGCAGTACTGGGTCCGCTAGAGAATGCGGACCTCGTTGGTACAGATTTAACCCTCGACATTCACGAGAACGTACTCTTTGCTCTCGAAAGCCGACCCGGACCATCACCCTATCTTCAACAATTGGTCGAAGACGGAAAACTCGGCATGAAGACGGGCGAAGGATTTCGGACGTGGTCGTCCGATGAGGCCGAGACATTGCGCTCACACGTTGGCGAATATCTCAGAACAATTGAAAAGGTCCTGCCGAAATAGCATTGCGATCGGTAGCAGCCCAGACAAGGGAGGATAAGATGACAGGTACGAGAGTTCGACGCGGCGACTGGTCGCGCCGTACGTTTTTGGCTTCGAGTGCGGCGGCTGTAGCAGCGCCCGCTATACTGCGCTCGACGCAGACTTATGCTGCCAATCCCGTTCTGAAGGTTGGTCATGTAAGCCCGCGCACGGGTCCTCTTGCCGGTTTCGCCGAGGCTGACACCTACGTCTTGGATGCAATAAGCAAGTCTTTTGAGGCGGGTATCAATAACAATGGCAAGAACTGGTCTGTGCAAATTATTTCTAAAGACAGTCAATCAAATCCCAATCGTGCAGCTGAAGTCGCGTCCGAACTTATGCTTCGGGATGAAGTCGACATTATCGTTGCCGCGTCAACGCCGGATACGACGAACCCGGTTGCCGACCAGGCGGAAGTCAATGAAGTGCCCTGTATCACAACAGACTGCCCATGGCAGCCTTACTTTTTCGGCCGTAATGGCAAACCAGATGCTGGCTTCCAATACACTTATCACTTCTTCTGGGGGCTTGAGGATGTCATTGCCGCATTCCTCGATATGTGGGGTAATAGTGGTGTCAGCAAAAGAGTTGGGGGACTCTTTCCGAACGACGCTGACGGCAATGCCTGGGGCGATAAGGAGCTCGGTTTGCCAAAACCGCTAGCTGCAGCCGGATACGAATTGACTGATCCTGGTCGCTACCAGCCGCTGAGTGATGACTTCTCAAACCAAATTCAGGCGTTCAAAAACGCGGGTTGTGAAATTGTCACCGGAAACATGATTCCACCGGACTTCGCGACTTTTTGGGCGCAAGCTGCCCAACAAGGCTTCAAGCCAAAGGTTGTGACCATCGGCAAAGCCCTGCTATTTCCTTCCGTCATCAACTCGCTCGGACAACGTGGTGACGGTCTTACTACTGAGGTGTGGTGGTCGCCAAACCATCCGTTCAAATCATCACTTTCCGGCGCTAGTGCCAAGCAGCTCGCCGTCGGTTACTCAGCTGCAACCAAGCGTCCTTGGACGCAACCGATTGGTTTCAAGCACGCGCTATTCGAGGTGGTTGGAGATGTCGTCAAACGCGCTGAAGATCTCCAAGATCCAGCGGCAATCATCAAGGCTATATCTACAACAAAACTTGATACCATTGTCGGGCAGGTCGATTGGTCTAAAGGGCCAGTCAAAAACGTCACCAAGACTCCTTTGGTAGGCGGGCAGTGGCAGCGAGACGGAGAAAACTACGACCTCAAGATCGTCGCGAACTCTAAGGCACCAAAAATTCCGCTAAACGGAAAAATGAAATTGATTTGAATGGCACAAGAGTGCACCGCAAAGGTGTTTTCGGAGCGCTGCTGGTCGATAGCTACTGGTTGAAAAAATGACTCCGATTCTCCAACTCGTTGACCTCAATCAATCCTTTGGCGCCGTCAAGGTAGCGGATGGAATTAGTTTTGAGGTCAATGAGGGAGAAGCGCTTGGGGTGATTGGGCCGAACGGGGCTGGCAAGACCTCGATGTTCAATCTCATTACCGGAACACTGACATCGCAATCTGGGCGAATCTTCTTCAATGGTGACGACATAAGCCAGTTTACTGCTGCGGCCCGTTCGCGATTGGGCGTTGCGCGTAGTTTTCAGGTGCCCCAGCCATTTGGGCGATTGACAGTTTTTGAAAACGCAATGGTGGCGGCGACTCAGTCCGCAGGACTGAGAGGACGCGCGGCAGAAGACCTTTGTGTCGACGTACTGGACCGAACCGGCCTACTGCAAAAGGCCAACAGCCGTGCCCGCAATTTGACACTCCTTGAGCGCAAACGTCTCGAATTAGCTCGAGCATTGTGTACGAAAGCAAGACTACTGCTGCTCGATGAGATTGCGGGCGGGCTAACAGAGGCAGAATGCAACCTGCTCGTTCGTCTGATTAAAGAAATCAAAACTGAAGGGACTACGATCGTCTGGATCGAGCACGTGGTTCACGCGCTGCTTGAGGTTGTCGATCGGCTCGTC
>JBPCWA010000449.1:0-2945 GCA_051009975.1 Hyphomicrobiaceae bacterium | reverse complement strand
GAGGCCTGCGAGCTGGCCATACGCCCAGGCAACCCGATGGGCGACGTTTTCGATGCGCACGCCCGGGTATTCGATAGTCACGGGTTCTCCCACGCGCGGCTGAACGCGTGTGGCTATGGCATGGGGGCGGTCTATAACCCGATCTGGGTGGACTTCCCGATGTTTTACGAAGGGAATCCATTGTTAATGGAGGCGGGCAACGTTTTCTTCTTGCACATGATATTGATGGACTCGGAAGCAGGGTTGGCCATGTGTTGGGGGCACTCTGTGCTTGTTAATGAGGGTGGCGTTGAGCGTATGAGCAGGCAATCGCAAGAAATGGTGTCAATCTGACACTAATTGAAATCGGTTGATCTACCGAATTAGGATCAATCATGATCGAGAGCCGACGGCGGCGCTCACGCATGCTTGTCCAGCCCCCTCAGCCTGTACCACTGATTTAGCTGTTCTCTACTAAGGTATGCAGCACCGGCGCGCGCATGTCGAGCGCCTGGTGCGGGCGGACGTGATTGTACTGGCGACAAGTGATGTTCTAGTTGAGGCGTGTTGGAAAATTGTCAACTTGATCTGCAAGAGGCTCGCTCAGTGTGTCAACATTATTTCACATCGCACTACAAATGGGGAAAGCGAACACAGTGGCAAGCAGTTCACTAGTGCAAGCATCATGAGGAGGCGTCAATGGTAGACTCGTGTGCTGGTGAGATGGACACGTATGTCACCCACCTCGAATGCAGCCTCACAGGCAAATCTTACACTCATGATTGTATGCACTATCTGTCCGATGCCGGAGCACCACTTCTCGTACGGTACGACCTGGACAGGATGCGCAGGCAGGTTGATCAAGGTGCTATCGGCCAACGCTGTAGGAACGTTTGGATGTGGCGCGAGTTTCTTCCGATCGCCAGTGGAACGCAACATGTCACGCTGGGAGAAGCCGTTACGCCTCTCGTGCCAATAGATCTGAAGGAAAACCAAGGTCGAGGAACCGTTCTTATTAAGGACGAGGGGAGGCTTCCGACCGGTTCGTTCAAGGCCCGAGGAATGGCGATCGCCGTGACCATGGCCCGCTACTTCGGGAAGACAGAACTGGTTGTGCCAACGGCGGGCAATGCAGGCGCCGCCGCAGCAGCATATGGTGCGGTGGCCGGAATGAAGGTTCACGTGATTGCGCCAAACGATACGCCAGACATTACACTTCGGGAAATTGCGTTTCTCGGGGCGCAAACCCATCAAGTCGACGGTCTCATTGATTTGTGCGGCAGGGTGGCCCGTGCCGTCGCATCAGAACAGGGTTGGCACAACCTTGCGACGCTGGCGGAACCATATCGGCTAGAAGGAAAGAAAACTATTGGCCTGGAGTTGGCGCTTCAGTTCGATTGGTCTCTACCAGATATCATTTACTATCCGACGGGCGGTGGAACTGGTTTCATCGGCATGTGGAAGGCATTCAACGAACTGCTTGAGCTGGGTTGGGTCAAAGGGAAATTGCCGCGCATGGTCTCGGTGCAAACGCAGGGCTGCAATCCGATCAAAACCGCTTTTGATGCGGGTCATGAGGATGTCCATGAAGCGTTCGGACCAATCAGCACCTTAGTTCCTGGTGTTCGCGTCCCAAAGCCGTTGGGAGGGCGATTGATTCTGGCGGTGCTGCGCGACTCAAACGGCCATGCGTCAGCTGTATCGGACGACGCTGTCCTCAGATGCCAGTCGGAAGCCGCTCAACTCCAAGGCATCCACCTTTGCCTGGAAGGTGCAGCCTGCCTGGCCGCGTTTAAGGATGACCTAGTATCTGGACGCGTATCTGGGAATGAGAGGGCCATAATATTCAATACAGCGACCGGTTATAAATGTCCCTTACCTGAGGTGCCACACGAAACTTGATGCTGGTCGTGCCCAGGGATGCGGCCCACTGGCAGTGGAATGCCGCTGATGGGTAATTCTCGAGCCATCTAGCTGTGCAAGCAGCGTCAGCTTGACCCCAAAACTGGACTTCGCGGGCATGTTCATCGGTCGCGTCCAAGTTGGAAGCCCTAACTTCCGCTCTTGGGATTTCGCATCGATCATGCCCCGACGGTTGGACTGGTCGCGATGTCTGCAGGTGGTCTCCAGGAAGCATTTTGCCATGGAAAGTGAATTCATATCGACGACCAGAAAACCGCATTTGGCAGTGGTAGAACTAGAAGCGGCGCGGAGGTTGCAGCCAAACAATCCAGATGTGTTAGCCGACCTTGCAAAAGTGTTGTCATTTGCAGGACGGCCAATGGAGGCGCGGGAGCTAATTCAACGGGCGATGGAACTCAATCCCGATTATCCTGAATGGTATTTTGGCGCTTCTGGTATCGCTTTGTTGCTGACCGAAGACTACCAGCGAGCGGTTAGTCATCTTAGGAAATGGTCATTAGCGTCGCCCAGCTGGCGCATCCCATACATTTATCTTGCTGCCGTACTTGCAGGTGCCGGGGACGTAGCTGGCGCTAAGAAAGCAGTTGCTAGATACAGCCGGCTCTATTCGCCGGGAACACTAACAACACTCTACGGCGTCCAGTACAAATATCCGATGGAAAATGAGCAACGAGAGCTCTTCCAGCACAACCTGCGACTGGCTGGAGTGAGATAGCCCGAGGATGAGCAGCCCCTCCGTCTGCTCGGGTCGCCCCTGCCGATCCCCCCAATCCGTCGCCGGGGCGGCCGCTATTGGAGGCCGTGTCGCGGTACACAAATCGTGCAAAATGAGGTGCACACCGACCAGAAAGAGGAATCCTCACGAGCCTTCTAACACTATGCTATCGTTGAATAATTGTGAGTAGCCAGCCAGCGGTTGGATTTTGTCCAAGTGCCCTCCGAGGGTGCCAGCGCCTCTATCCACAGCATCACTCCAGAATTACGGCCGGTGCGTCGTCGAACGGGCCGCAGTGCCGGGCGCCTGCCTGGCCTCATTGGCCGGC
>JBPCWA010000448.1:0-13110 GCA_051009975.1 Hyphomicrobiaceae bacterium | reverse complement strand
CCTTGCGATTGAAAATATCAATTGGCCAGGTGGGTTTTGCCGCCGGGATATCGGGTGGCGGAGCATAGACTTCGAGACCAGAGGCAGTTCAATAGCCGTAAGGGACCGCATTTGAAAGACCGACTTTTGTCGGAAACTTGTGTCGGCGCCTTGGGTCGGAGACTTGGGGTCGGAGACTTGGGGTCGGAGACTTGGGGTCGGAGACTTGGGGTCGGAGCGGGTTCCAAAGATCCCTTTGCCTCCGCTGCGCCATCCACATGGACGAAGCAGGACAATCTCGGATGAACGCATTTACTGAATTTTTTCCAGGTTTCGAGACACATCGGATAGAAGTTGGCGACCTGTCATTCTTCGTGCGCACAGGCGGTAGCGGACCACCCTTGCTTTGCCTGCATGGTTTTCCGCAGTGCCATGTTTGCTGGCATCGCATTGCTCCAACACTCGCCCAATCATTCTCTGTCGTGCTTATGGATTTGCGCGGCTATGGAATGAGTAGCGTGCCCGCTAGCGATCCAGAGCACCGGGCCTATAGCAAGCGCACCATGGCGCAAGACGCAGTCCACGTCATGAGTGCTCTCGGGCATTCAAGATTTCATATCATGGGACACGATCGCGGTGGTCGGGTTGCGTATAGACTTGCGCTTGACTGCCCGCACACGGTCATTTGCATGGTTCTCCTTGATATCATTCCCACAATCGAGCAATGGGACGGCATGCACGCCGAAAAGGCATTGAGCGCTTATCACTGGGCGTTTTTGGCTCAACCGCACCCCTTGCCCGAAACATTGATCCAAGGTGGCCCTCAATTCTATCTCGACTACACCCTGGCCAGCTGGACAAAGTCCAAGTCTCTCGACGCCTTTGATCCAGGTGCGCTGAATTGCTACCGCGCCCTTTTTCGAGACAATGCGCGCATCCACGCCCTGTGCGAGGACTACCGCGCCGGCGCAGAATGTGACAGAGCAATCGACGCAGAAGATCGCGCTGCTGGTCGTAAAATACTGGCACCAACTCTTGTCCTTTGGGGGACAGACTATTTAGGTCTTGGCGCCGTTTCCCCCCTCGAGACTTGGCGACGCTGGTGCGCTCACGTAAGCGGAAACAAGATTGAGTCCGGCCACTTTCTCGCCGAGGAAAACTCAGATGCCACAGTGGCAGCCATCCTTCCTTTCCTGACCAATTCTCTGTAAATCTGCCTCCTCAACATATTTTGTAATATTTGGCATTACACTTTCAGACTGGTCAAAACGCGGTCAACCTGGCGAATGAGACGATCCCTCATTGGCAACGAAGCAGCCAGAATCTCCCTTACCTTATGAAATTGCAATGCACCAAAGTCGTCGAGCTCGGGGTCTATATAAATGTCCGGTTTTACTCGACACAGCCGTTCGCGAACGATCGTGTTTTGTAGAACTTGAACGGTTTGCGCTAAGGTCGACACCATCGAGGGTGATGTGCGGGGCTGAATTGCGCCTCTTCCACCACTCACGTCAATCGCAACTGTCACATCGACGTCGTCGACAACAAGATCACAGGGGAGAGGATCAGTTACCCCCCCGTCTACCAGTACTCGATCGCCGTCGACGATTGGCGAGAAAAGGACCGGAATGGCCATACTTGCAGCGACGGCCCTGCGCAGTGGCCCATGTTCAAATAAGACCGTCTCGCTGGATACCAGATCAGTTGCGGCGACACGCAAAGGTATGTCAAGCGCCTCAAAATTTATTGGGACTTGCTTGGGGAGTATAAGCTCAAGCAACGCCTCAGGATCAAGAATGGCGGCACGAGCAGGAAGCAGCTGAAAAACGCGCGACAAAGGCTGAGAACGTGCAGAAAATAATTGTCGCACTAGGTCGTATCGAGCCGTTAACAACGTCTCTTCAGCGAGAGAACGTATGAAGGCGGCCGAGAGACCGGCAGCGTAGGCGGAACCGATAACTGCCCCGATAGAACTACCAGATATCATCGCTGGGCGAACTTTTAACTCATCGAATGCTTCTAGCGCCACGATGTGCGCCAGACCACGCGCTCCGCCTCCGCCGAGTGTCAATCCTATTCTCGGGCTGGGCTCGACACGCTTCGGCCTGATTTGAGAAGGCAGTCTTGACATAACGCTCCGCCCTCCCGTTTGCCGAACAGTTTCACCGGCACTTTTTCGCCGAACGCCAGCCGGTGAATTCGCCGTATGAACTCAGACTTTATTGAACTAGCGCAATTGCAGAAAGAACTGCTTTAGCTTTCTCGCGGCTTCGCGCTCCGCCAGACCACCGTAAATTTCTGGCACATGATGACAAGTCGGTTGCGAAAAAAATCGTATCCCGCTCTCGACAGCGCCCATTTTTACGTCTGTTGCACCAAAGTATAGTCGTCGAATGCGGGCAAATGAAATAGCTGCCGCACACATCGCACAGGGCTCCAGGGTAACGTAAAGGTCTGCATCGACCAACCTTTCAGATCCGGTCATGCGGCACACATTGCGTAAAGCCAGTATTTCGGCGTGGGCCGTTGGATCGTGCAATTCGCGCGTACGATTGCCCTCAGACGCAAGCACCCGTCCGTCAGATGCGACTAGCACGGCGCCGACCGGAACCTCACTCCTCTCCGCGGCACGTTCGGCCTCTAGCAACGCAAGTGCCATATGGCTCTTCTGCACATCCGATGTCATAACCATCTCACGAGACTGGAGTAAAATGTCATGCGCAGCCCTGCAAAACGTCGCGGCCACACACGCCCTTCGCCGCCGTCAAAACGTCGACGCACATTACACGCCGAAACGAAAACCGAAAAAAGTGCCGTCTATGCTAGCAAAATTGCTGCTACTGCGAAACCGGACGATCGGGCAAAAATGAGAATCGCAAAAGCGATAGCTCGTGCTGGATTGTGCTCAAGACGTGAAGCGGAACGCTGGATCGCCGATGGACGCGTCCAAGTGAACGGCGAGACGATTTCATCGCCCGCGCTTGATATCGCTGGAGACGATCACGTAACTGTCGACCGCCATCCATTGCCAACGACACAAGGACCGCCCCGTATTTGGCGCTATTACAAACCTCGTGGTCTCGTAACGACACACAGTGATCCACGTGGTCGAGCGACTGTCTTCGAAAGTTTACCGACTGCAATGCCACGCACGATTTCGGTTGGTCGTCTTGATTTCAATACAGAGGGTCTACTGCTGCTAACGACCGATGGAGATCTTGCTCGACACTTCGAATTGCCAATAAACGGCTGGCTCAGGCGCTATCGCGTACGCGCCCACGGGCGCATAAGTCAAAATGAGTTAGATTCTTTGAAGACCGGTATTTGTCTCGAAGGCATCCAATATGGTCCAATAGATGCTCAAGTCGAAAGTGTTCAGGGTGGCAATTCTTGGATCTCAATTGGTCTTCGAGAGGGAAAGAATCGGGAAGTTCGTCGAATTTTCAATAGTTTCGGACTACAGGTCAATAGGCTCATTCGCACGTCCTTTGGGCCCTTCCAGCTTCTCAACTTAGAGGTGGGCGCGATCGAAGAAGTGCCCGCGTCGACCCTCGCAATGCATCTTGGAAAAAAGGTTGCTGCGAAGTTTGGACTACACAGAGCGCGTAATTCCGCTCATCGATCAGATCCTGTTGGACGGTCAGCAATTCCTTCATCACAACCCCGCAAATAAAAGCGTTGAGCCATGCGCATAGTTTCTGGTCGCTTCAAGGGACGCCGTCTCGCTCGGCCCAGTGGCGGCGACCTCAGACCCACTTCTGACAAAGTTCGCGAGTCGATCTTTAATATCCTTTCCCACGGACGGCTTCAGTGCGACTTGGAGGGCGCTCATGTGCTGGATCTATTTGCAGGAACTGGAGCACTTGGCATTGAGGCCCTGTCGCGAGGCGCAGCTACGTGCCTGTTCGTCGAGACTGACGTTGCTTCCCGTGCCCTTATTCAAGAAAACATAAATGCATTTGGCCTGGGTGGCGTTTCACGCCTGTTTCGTCGTGATGCAACTCTTCTTGGCCCGGCAAACCAGACAGGCCAAATCACCATAGCGTTTGCTGATCCCCCGTACGGTCAACAGTTGGCCGAACGCGCTCTGATAAGTGCCATCGATGGGAGGTGGCTGGCGAGCGGTGCCAGCATCGTTATCGAAGAAGCACGCGATGCGGCCGTTGCCTTGCCACCCAGCCTAATGGTGTGTGAGCGGCGCACCTACGGTGAGACCCAGATCGTAGTAGCAAAATTTCAGCCTGCAATACTTGATGATGCCTAGAGGGGGGGGCTATCGCCGCTCGAAAAGCTTCTCGATATCGCATAGAGCGAGCTCGATATACGTCGGACGACCGTGATTGCATTGTCCAGATCCTGGCGTTGCCTCCATGTCGCGGAGCAGAGCATTCATTTCGGCTGGAGCAAGTCGTCGCCCAGCACGTACGCTGCCGTGACAGGCCATGCGCGAGCAGACCGCCTCCAGTCGGTCACTCAGAATCGAACTCTCGCCATTGCGACGTACTTCCGAAACAAGATCACGCAATAGATTGGGTACATCCATGTTGCCCAGGAGAGCGGGTGTTTCGCGTACGATGACGGCGTCAATACCAAAACGCTCAAGACCAAGGCCAAGTCTTAGGAATTGATCCCGCAGCGCGTGTAGCAGGTCCACCTCGTCAGCATCCAGCGGTACTATAACCGGGATTAATAGGCCTTGCCCCGCAACACCACCATCGGCCAACATCGCTTTCATCCGTTCAAATACCAGTCGCTCATGAGCAGCGTGCTGATCAACAATAATCATTGAACGCTCGGTCTGAGCGATAATGTATGTTTCGTGAAACTGAGCGCGAGCCGCGCCAAGCGGATGAGAAATGTGATCGTATTCTGGATCCACGAACTGCGCATCCACGTTTGCACTGGGCAGCATCAACTCAGCAAATGGTGCTTGTGCAGCTATGCCGCGCTCTTGTCGGATCGGCCCCAACCCGCCCTGGGACGGTCGTAATCCCGAGTGGGATTGCGCGTTCACTCCAGCATTATTACCGGACCGCGGGTTTTGCTCAAACGCGTTCAATGCAGCTGATGAGTGACTAGCTGAAACACGTTGACTTGCCCCTTCGATGACGCCACGCAGACCACCAACGATGAGTTGACGGACCTTGCCTGACTCGCGGAAGCGCACCTCCGTCTTAGCTGGATGCACGTTGACGTCTACCTCCGCCGGATCCAGCTCAAGGAACAATGCAACGAGCGGCTGGCGACCGCGTGGGACTAGATCGCCGTAGGCACCTCGAACAGCCCCAACGAGCAACTTGTCCCGAACCGGTCGGCCATTCACGAACAAAAACTGAAGTGCAGCGTCGGCACGATTCAAGGTTGGAAGCCCACAGAAACCACGAAGTCGCATCCCTTCGCGTTCCGCTTCCACGGGCAGCGCATCTTCGACAAACTCCCGCCCCATTATCTGACCGAGCCGTCGCAACACATCCTGCGGATCGAGCGATGCTGAAAGCAAACTGAGCCCCCGTCGCTCCCCAGTCGCAAGCGAGATTCCGATCTCTGGATGCGCCATCGCCAATCGCTTGACAACATCTGTGATGGCCATGTTTTCGGCACGCTCGGATTTCAAGAATTTCAGTCGAGCCGGGGTGGCCGAGAAAAGTTCCCTGACCTCAATCCGTGTACCTGCATTCAGTGCGGCCGGTCGAATACCTGACTTTCGGCCACGGTCCACGACAATTTCGGACGCATGTTCCGCGTCCCTTGACCGGGATATGATGGACATATGGGCCACTGCGCCGATCGACGGCAAGGCTTCACCCCGAAAGCCAAGCGTACGGATGTCTTGGAGGTGTTCGTCTCGCAACTTAGACGTCGCATGACGTTCGACGGCAAGGATCAGATCCTCGGGTATCATGCCACAACCATCATCACTGACGCGGATTAGGGGGACTCCGCCTCCCGCCGCTACAACCTCGATTTGCCGAGCCCCGGCATCGATCGCATTCTCAACCAGCTCCTTAACAACGCTAGCCGGTCGTTCAATCACTTCACCTGCAGCAATCCGATTGATAGTCTGCGGCTGAAGCTGTCGAATTGCCACAGCACTACCCCTCCTGCGCGAACTGCATTTGCGTCAGATGCTGGCCCAGTTCGACAGCCGGTTGATCAAGAAAGTCAATCCCAACGAGATGCCCGGCTATGACTGTTTCCGCGATGAAGTGCATGATTAGGCTCCCCAACACAAATTCGTTTAGTTCGGTGAGATCGATCAGGCGAACCGGGCGACCTGCTTGACGGAGCACTTCTGGGATCGCTTTCGTCTGCGCTGCGATCAAGTCCCCGACTGTCCTCCCCGCCATCGTCCCAAGACCGGCCATGGACGCGAGATGGGCTACCAGCTTGTTGCCACGACCGGCCGTCGGCACACGCAACAATGTTAGGTAATGCTCGTTCGGTCCGTCGTTAGATTGATGCAAGTGGCTAAGTTGATCAGCATCCCCCAGACAGACGATCGGCGTCATTCCTTTTTCGCTCTTTCCCAAACTTTCTGCCCAGAGCTGGACATACCAATTTGCAAACTGTGCCAATCGATCTGCATAAGGCATCATGACTTGAACCTGCACCCCGCGATATTCGCGCAACGCTACCGCAACTGCAGCCGCGACCGCGGCTGGGACGTGCTCGGCTCTGCTTGAGGTCAATAGATTGTCGGCCACCGTTTGTGCCCCGGCAAGTATTGCGCGGGCATCCAATCCCCGCGCAATCGCAGGCAATAGTCCCACACACGTCAGTGCTGCAAATCGTTCTCCTATGCCCGAAGGATGTTCCAGTACTGGTATTTCGAAGTGTCTGCATAGCCTTCGCAGACCATTTTCCTTCTGCGGGATGTGAGGATCCGATATCGCCAGGAACATTTCTGGGATTCGGTTGGTCAGTCCAGCCTCTTGCACCGCCGCCAAAGCCGCGACAAACTGAGCCAATGTTCCTGCCGTTCCACCAGACTTAGAGCTGACAACGAATCTCTGGCCTTCAATCCCCTCTCTTGAGAGGGACGCCTGGAGCGTCATTGGGTCCAGATTTCCGTAGAATCGGGTCAATGGTCGTTTGCGCTGAGCGACGTCCGTTGTTCCAGGAATACTCCAACCACCAACTTGTGCAATCGCCTGACCGGCAGTAATTGATCCGCCATCTCCAAAAAACACGATCGTGCGAGCGCCATTCGCGAGCCGCGCGTACGCGCGCTCCACGGCTGCTACGGCGGTTTCTCCGTCGCGCGCGACGTTCAGCAGATCATAAGGTCGTTCACGATGTTTCGATTGAATGGTCGAAAGCGCAGCACTAGCCCGTTCCAGCCAAGACGATAGCTCGGCCTGACTAAGCCCTCGCTGCCCCACAGCAGCAGTCATGCAACCACTTATGGTTTGTCGAAATGCGCCAGAGTCGGCGTCTTCAACCATGCCTCAGGCCTCCCCCCTCGCGACGGAACCGGCCAGAACCTAACAGAGGTCGTCACGCCCGCCAACGTCTCGGCGTCGTGCCGGAAGGCCAGTGCCGACGACGCACCACCGAGGGCTATCCGCCAGAGTGTATATTCTTAGGCTGACCAACCACGACGATGACCAGATCGTCAGCTTTGAGTAGCCGTCTTGCCAGTCGGCGAATATCTTCTTTGGTCACAGCTTTTATCAGATCGTTGCGACGATCGACATAGTCTATGCCCAAACCTTCCTGCTGAATTCCGAGAAGTTGATTGGCAATTTTTGAATTCGTATCGAAGCGCAGGGGATAAGAGCCGGTGAGGTAGCTTTTGGCGTTGTCAAGGTCCTCTTGAGACACGTCGGTCTCCGCGAGTCGCCGCATTTCTCGACGAATAACTTCAATGGACTGGGAAACTTTTTCGTTTTTCGTTGCCACTTGAGCGACAATCGCAGCACCATGATCGCGGGCGCTCAAATAGCTAAAGACGGAATATGCCAGTCCACGCTTTTCGCGCACTTCGTTCATCAGTCGGGAAGAGAAACCACCGCCGCCTAAGATGTGGTTCATGACGTAGGCCGGAACGAAATCAGGATCATCACGAGCAATGCCAGAGGTTCCCGCAATTACGACAGACTGCGGTACTGGCATCGCGACGACTTCCGTCCGACCCGGATTTGCCAGCTCAATATCCGGAACCGGTTTGAGCTGTGCAGTTCCCGGTAAATCTCCGAAAATCCGGTCCAGGTAACGACCAAGGGCCTCGGCGTCTATATCACCGACCACTGCGATCTTAAGATTGTCACGCGCGAAGACCCGAGATCTGTAGTTTTCAAGGTCATCCGCGTCAATCGCTGCCACGGATTCTGGCGTACCTGAAGACGGGCGTCCATAAGGATGCGATGGGTACGCCAACTCGCTCCAAACTTTGTCCGCGACTCGATTGGGATTCTTCGCTGCAAAAGCTAGTCGGGACAGGAGCTGTTTGCGCATCCGTTCAATCGCGGGTGGATCGAATCGCGGCCTTGTCAGGGCCAAGTAGAGCATTTCAGCTGCCGCGTCTTTATTCTGGGTCAGTGTTTCAAAGCTTCCGAAGAACGCGTCCCTACCGTCGGTGAAACTGAGGCGCATCGCGATTTCTTCCGCCCTTTCTTGAAAGGCTTCGGATGTGAGTTCTCCGGCTCCTTCATCCAACATCGTTGTCAGAAAATTACTGACGCCAGGTCGATCAGCCGGATCCTGCGCGCTGCCACCTTCAAAGGAAAACCGCATGGCTATGAGCGGCACACTATGCTCTTCGACAAGCCAGGCTACGATGCCACCTGGGCTTTTGACCTCTTGAATTCTCATAGAGCGCTCGGCTTTCGTATTTGCGACGACCGAATACGGCGCAGAGAAGCTGCCGCTGAACACCAAGACAGCAACCAATGTAATCCAGAGCCGACCCAAGGCGATCATCTTCTCGACCTTCAATTCTGATGACTTATCGGTGTGCTGCCTGTCCAGCAGTTTCACCACTTGATGAACTTGCAGCACCTAAATGATTTCGCTGAGATTGCTCCGCCTTCAGATAGCCAGTGACTGATTTGCGAATGTCGAAATGTTTCTTAGCGACTTTGGCAACATCTGCGACAGTGACCTTCGCGATACGCTCCGGCCATTGCTCTATGTCTTCTACAGATTGTCCGGTGAGCAAACCGTAACCATAGCGTCGGGCCAACGTCGACTGGCTGTCACTTTCGTAGATGTAGTCAGCCACATACACCCTTTTTGCTCTCGCAAGTTCGGTTTCGCTGACGCCATTGTCCCGAACATCTGCCAGAACATCATCAATGGCAGCTTCCATTTCGGCAAGCGAACGGCCTTCGCTGGGCACACCATAGACCGCAATGCGACCAGAATCTCGTCCCCCACCGGAATACCACCCGCCTGCGCTCGATGCGATCTTGCGGCGTGAGACCAGTTCCCTGTAGATCCTGCTCGTGCTTCCTGCACCGACAATCTTCATGAGGAGATCGAGCGCTTCGGCTTCGCCGGGCTCAGCCTCCGAGTAACTCGGTGCGAGATAGTAACGCTGCATCATCGGCTGGCCGGCCCGCGCATCTATCAGTTCCACGCGCCGCGCCGCCCGTTGAAGAGGTTCGCGTGGGCGAACGTACGGCTTGACGTCCCCATTCCGTGGAATTTTTCCGTAAGTGGCCTGAGCGAGATCGCGCGCGTCCTCTACTGTAATATCGCCTGCAAGAACTAGGACAGCGTTGTTAGGTGCATAGAATGTTTGATAGAATGCCAGCGCTTGCTCCCGGGACAGTTGCTCGATTTCGTGCATCCACCCGATTATTGGTGAGCCATACGGATGAGACAAATATAGCGCCGCCGTCATTTGTTCGGTGAGAATTGATGTTGGGCTGTTCTCTACGCGAGAGCGGCGCTCCTCTAGTACGACGTCGCGTTCAGTTTGCACTTCGTGTTCATCAAGCCTCAGCTTCGTCATCCGCTCTGCTTCGAGCTTCATGACATCAGGCAGTCGATCACGAGCGATACGTTGAAAATAGGCCGTAACGTCCTGGCCAGTAAAAGCATTGTCCTGGCCACCCATACGCGCGACTCTCTTGGAAAATTCTCCAGCCGACAGCGACTCTGTAGCCTTGAACATGAGATGTTCGAGAAAGTGGGCGATCCCCGATTGGCCGGGAGCCTCATCGGCAGCCCCCACTTTGTACCACACCATGTGGGTAACGACCGGCGCACGATGGTCACCGATGACCACGACCTGCATGCCGTTATCCAATTCAAATGATTGGGCGCGCGTCGCAGCGGCGGCCTTTGTTATTTGTGTATCGAGAGAGGGGTGCATAATTACCGCCAGGACCAAGAGAACTGGGAGCCTTAGCACGCGGAAGGACCACTTCAACCGTTTTGCTCCAAGGTTCGCATTTGAAGATATAAGCGTCGAGAATGTCGAGGGCCAGCCCGACGCGGCGACAGGCAAGATCATGACGTCTGACTGGCCACAAAAACACCGTTCATAGACCCATCCGCATGACCCAGCGATCATCGCTGCGAACCATCGGGCTGTGACCTAAGCGGCACCGGCGATCAGCCTGGATGACCATTGCACCAGATCGACCACACCAGATCGTCGTCCTTACCTGAGTTTGTCGACCCGGCCATCGAAGTCAAATGACAAACTCTTCACGTTTGAGATGCAGACGTCTGATCAATCGCTATCAACAGGCGGGCGCTGGTGACTATTGTATCGGAGCGGTTGCACTGGGAGGATTCAGATTAGGTTGGCCTGCCGATGGTTGACCTGCCAACGGCTGGCCCACGGCCGATGGCCTCTGAGCTGGTTTGTTGGTGGTTCCCTGGTAATAGGCCGCCTTGCCGGTGAAACTTCTGACAATTGACTTTTGACAGCTACCGAGCGGGCCTCTTTCCACGTCTGGGTCAAGGCCGCGATTGTAACGGTCACGTGCCCTTTCACAGAAGGCTTCATGCAATGCTTTCTGTTGGG
This sequence comes from Hyphomicrobiaceae bacterium, assembly GCA_051009975.1. Taxonomy (GTDB): domain Bacteria; phylum Pseudomonadota; class Alphaproteobacteria; order Rhizobiales; family Hyphomicrobiaceae; genus Tectiglobus. The sequence continues at coordinate 2,150 of JBPCWA010000448.1, read as the reverse complement.
CCTCGTTTTGCGCCTTGGACTGTTCGGGGTCAACTGGCCAAGCTTCTTGGCCCGAGATTGCAGCAACTTGCTCTGCAGTTGGGCGACCACTTCCGGGAACGGGAAGGCTTGCGGTTTGCGGTGGCATAACAATACCGTTGCGACGCTCCACTCTTGGCTGCTCAGCCTTTTTACCGACACTACTCAAACCGACAGCGTCGAATATTCCGCCATTCAACTCAACGTCGTAGCCGCCCGAACATCCGGCGAGAAAAACGGTCGCAGCCACGGCGAGACACGTCCCTAGCCTCAGCCACAAAATTCTGAACATCGCCGTCCCCCTATGTATCTGCTGCCGTCGCAAGCAGATTTGTCGCCACTCGTCGCGAACTCAGATGACGTAATCCAAGATGACCGAAGCGAAAACAACTCAGTCGAAGATAACGCGGAACTGATGAAGACGCCCCCGTCTATGCCGCCATCTGAGCCGCTATCGGGGTCCTCTTACGATTTTGCCGGCTTTCGCCATTTGGGTCGAACTCAGACCAATGACAAAAAGCACTATGCCCGATTTGCGGCCCCATTGCGACTCGCTACAAAAGAATCGTACAGCAAGCCCAACACCCCAGCAACTATTGCTGCATCAGCGATGTTGAAAGCCGGCCAATGGTGACCTGAAATGTGGAAATCAAAAAAATCCGCAACGCCGCCGAGATGGAGGCGATCAATCGCATTGCCGATCGCGCCGCCAATTAGCAAACCGACACTAATCGCCATCAGAATCGAATCACCAGATCGCGCTAACCACACGATTAGCAGCACGGCAACTATGAATGAGAACGCCGCCAACCAATATTGGCCCGAGGGGTTTTGTGCGAACAACCCAAAGCTAATGCCGGTATTCCTCACGTAAACCAGGTTAAAAAACGACGTAACGGCGACGACGCCTTGGTTTTGGATGTCAAACACCGTCAGCATCCACCACTTGTGCAACTGATCCGCGATCAATGCGACAACAGCAAACAGTAGGCCGAGCACAGAATAAGGGCCCCAAAACCAAGATCTTGATGCGTACTCCGTCAAAGTCATGTTTGTCTCCGCGGAACCAGCGACTAACCAACAGCTTCGGCTTGTCGGGCCTCAAATTCACGAACCGCAAATGCATCGCGTGCCGACAAATCCGGAAAATCGGCATCGCTGCCAACGTCCGCTACGATTCGCCAGGAACGTGCGCACTTGCGACCCTCCGCAAGCACCGGGACAACCGCTACGCCGGCAACCTCCGACGTAGTGAACGCATGCGCCGGTGCATTGCCGACTCGAAGTGTTGCTGCACTGGTAATCATGATCTCGGCAATATCTAGACCATCGAATGCTGCTTTTTGGGCAGCATCTGCGACATAGATTTCCGGCGCAGCCTCCAAGCTTGAACCGATGCGCTTCTCGCGTCGCTCGATCTCCAGTGCACTTGTCACCACACGCCGGACAGCGAGAACTTTCGATATGCGCTCTTCTAGGATCGGATCCCTCTGCGCATCAGGAATTTTGGGAAACAGCTCAAGGTGGACTGAAGACTTATAGTCGCCGTAACGCGATAGCCATGCCTCTTCAGCCGTGAAACTGAGAATCGGAGCCAGCCAAACTGTTACTGCGCGAAATACATCCTCGATCACCGTTAGCGCAGCTTTGCGCTTATGTGACGATAGGGGTTCACAGTAAAGCGCATCCTTTCGCACATCAAAGTAAAATGCAGACAAGTCACTGTTCAAGAAGACGGCAAGCTCACTGACAACCCGACGATAGTCATAGGAGGCAAATGCCTTATTGATCACCTTACTTATCGCCGCCAGTCGGCTGAGAATATAGCGTTCGAGTTCGGGCATTTCCGCTTGATCGATCACGCGATCTTGCGGATCAAAATGATGTAGCGTTCCCAGCATCCAACGCATTGTGTTGCGCAGCTTACGGTAGCTATCGACGGTAGTCTTGAGGATCTCCGGTCCAATCCTTAGGTCGTCAGAGTAATCCGCAGATGCCACCCACAACCGTAAAATATCCGCACCAAATTGCCTGATTACATCTTGGGGTGCCACCGTATTTCCAAGCGACTTCGACATCTTCTGTCCCTTTTCATCGAGCACGAAGCCGTGGGTCAGAACGATGTCATAGGG
>JBPCWA010000447.1:0-11390 GCA_051009975.1 Hyphomicrobiaceae bacterium | reverse complement strand
TCGGCAACTCCTCCTGACCCAGTCTCCAAGTAGCGCCGTCATAACTTCCTCAGCCATTGCGTCCTGAACCGCAAGTGGCGAAATATCGGGCCCGCTAACCTCGACGCCGAAGCCGCGCCGCGCTAGTCGCATATTGCGACGCATTTTCCCTGATTGACATGTTGGTATGAAAAGTCGCGCGTGCATAATTTTACGCCAACGTGCTGCATGCGGCCCGAAAGGTTGCACTCGCCGTTTAGTGGCACCGTCCCACATGCTACGCCGTTGATCAGCCACCAGCACTCGGCTTCGCGCTTTCCGTATCCTCTTGGAATCACATTCGATTGTATGTCAGGAGCAATTCCGCGCCTTCCGCTAAAGTAGATTCGTAATAGGGAGGTTTCCTCAATCGACCTGCTGACAAAATTGGTGGCATTCGTGAACTTGCCGTGTCGTAAAATTTGGTCAGAGGCGAGCAGCGATGCTGCGATACAGATGGCGACACCGCAGTGCACCGCGTATCATCACTACTTGCTCATGTGCTCGTTGACCAAGCGAGTGATCCTATATCCCGGTGACGTTCGGCCACCACAGTCACCGTAGGCGCGCTATCAGCCACGGCCAAAGGATCACGAGTCCTAAGATAGTCATGACGATTCCAACGCCAACGAAGAATGCAATCATATCCCTCATCTTTCGCATATTCAGGCGATGCCACCAAGCACGCGAAGCGATTATTACTCGCTATTCGGACCGCTCGAGTCCAGCATTATGCGTCGCCATCAGAACTGTCGGACCTGGTCGTCGCAACATCAATGAAGCGGCAAACACCACACCATATCGCCAATTCATTCGGCAGCCGAAAAAACTTGAAACCTAGATTACCAGGCTCTTCATACTCCTTGTAAAGAACCGCCCGCCGGAAACGCCATGCAGATGGATCTTACTCACAATTGCCAATCAAGCGTCAGATAATTGATGTCTGCTACTTGCCAATCTGAAAAACTGCCAATTGAGCTTGGGATTGGAAGAAACGTGCTGCGGGAGGCCTATTCATCTTAGTTCATGTGAGTTCGGGCTGGCAGAACAAAACGAGCCGATAGAACCGCCCTATCCTACGCTTGGGAGCATCAGAGGAATGGAAGCAAGCCGGCGAAATTCGCACCTGACATACCGCTCACTCATCGCTTGCGTGTTACCTATGAAGAGGCACCAATAACTGCCCAAGGCGATCGGCCCACTTCGGTGTTCTCTTGGCAGCAAGGATTGACGGCGCCCATCGTATCAAGCTTGCAATTCGCAAGGGTGGCTTTGACAATGATGATTGAGCGGGCGGCACCTCGTGCAGATCTAAAACATCGAGCAGTGGAGTAGCGATAGTGGCAAAGTTGAAAGTGAACGGTGTCGATCACACGATCGATGCAACAGATGATACGCCTTTGTTGTGGGCGATACGCGATCTTATTGGCCTCACCGGCACGAAATACGGCTGCGGTACCGGTCTGTGTGGATCCTGTACGGTCCACGTCAACGGCGAGGCAGTACGAAGCTGCATAACGCCGCTTAGCGACATCGATGCAGGTGATATCACGACGATCGAAGGATTGTCCGCCGATGGCAACCATCCTGTCCAGCAGGCCTGGCGAGAGCTCAATGTGCCTCAATGCGGCTTCTGTCAGGCAGGCCAGATTATGCAAGCGGCTAGCCTGCTGCAAGAAAAGCCCAAACCGACAGATGCAGAGATCTTGGACGCCATGTCCGGCAATATTTGTCGCTGTGGGTGCTATCAGCGCATCGTCGCAGCTGTCCGCCACGCATCTACGGGAGCCTGATCATGCCGCACTTTATCGAAAGGGCCATTTCGGCCGCTCCAGCAGAATTGCCAGAAGAATTGACTATCACGAACGTCTCGCGCCGCACTTTCTTAGGTGCGAGTGCTGCTGGATTCGCTCTTGCGGCATTCACCGCACCAGCGGGCGCGTTCATACGCTATCCCGTCGGCGGCAAGGATATGCCACATGGCTTGCGCTACGATCCGAAGATTTTTGTGTCCATTGATGGAAATGGGATCGTGACCCTCATTGCCCACCGCTCAGAAATGGGCACAGGTTCGCGCACCTCGCTACCGATGGTGCTTGCCGACGAAATGGGTGCTGATTGGAACAAGGTTAAGATCGTCCAAGCCGAGGGCGACGAGCCAAAATTTGGCAACCAGGACACCGACGGCTCGCGCTCTATGCGCCATCACATACAGTCTATGCGCCAAATGGGAGCGTCGGTACGCCATATGTTGGTGCAAGCCGCCGCCCAGAAGTGGGGCGTCGAGCCATCGGCCGTGACGGTCGGCGTACACGAAGTCACGAGTGGCAGCAAAAGCGCTGGCTTCGGAGACCTCGCCACCGAGGCTATGGCATTGGATGTGCCAAAATTCGAAGAGTTGACCTTCAAAAATGAAAAGGACTTTCGCTATATTGGAAAGGGCAATGTCTCTATCGTTGATCTTCACGATATTACCACCGGTAAGGCCGTCTATGGTGCAGACATAACATTGCCAGGTATGAAGGTCGCTGTAATCGCCCGACCTCCGGCAGTAGGTGAAAGACCTGTCAAATACGACGACAGCAACGCGCGTGCAGTGCCGGGGGTCGAGACTGTAGTTGGATTGCCCGTTACCATCATGCCGGCAAAGTTTGCACCCCTGGGCGGAATTGCAGTAATTGCCAAACACACGGCCGCCGCCATTGCCGGCCGCGACGCGCTAGAGATTGAATGGGCGCCCGGTCCACACTCAAAATTCAATTCGGCTGAATATGTGGCCAGCATGCGAAAGACGGCCGCTAAACCTGGCAAAGTACTGCGCAAAGAAGGAGATTGGTCCGCGGCCAAGGCTGATGCAGCCGAGATGTTCGAGCGCGAATATACGCAAGCACATATGGTTCATGCGCCGATGGAACCGCCGGCGGCTGTGGCTGATGTAAAGGCCGACAGCGCCGAGATCTGGGCACCAGTCCAATCGCCCTATGGCGCTCGGCAAGATGTTGCCGCAGCACTCAACATGGATCCTTCGAAGGTCAAGGTGAACGTCACATTGTTAGGTGGCGGATTTGGCCGAAAGTCTAAGTGCGATTTCGCCATTGAGGCCGCCTTACTGAGTCAGAAAACAGGCCAACCTATCAAGGTTCAGTGGACACGAGAGGATGACATCAAGCATAGCTTTTACCACACGACTTCGGTTGAACGTCTCGAAGCGGCGATCGATAGCAACGGAAAAGTATCGGGTCTGCGATATAACTCGGTGGCACCGTCTATCCTTTCGACGTTTGCGCCAGATTCCGGTCATCAGTTCTTTATCGAGAACGGCATGGGACATGTCGACATGCCCTTTGAAGTTCGCAATTTGAGCATCGAAAACGGTAAGACGATGGCGCATACGCGGGTCGGATGGTTTCGAGCAGTCTCCAACATTCCAAGAGCATGGGCCGTACAGACCTTTGCCTCGGAACTTGCTCACGAGCTCGGCAGAGACGAGTTGGAGGTCATGCTCGAACTGATCGGTTCGGATCGAGTTCTGAAACCGACGTCGCAGAACTTCCCGAAGGACTTTTGGAATTACGGGGAAGTTTATGATGAATACCCCATCGATACTGCGCGACTGAAGAATGTGCTCAAGATTGCGGCCAAGAACGCAGGTTGGGGCAAAAAACTTCCGAAAGGTGAGGGCCTCGGTCTAGCCGTACATCGCTCATTTGTCACATATGTCGCGTCAGCAGTACGCGTGAGAGTCGAGAGTGGAAGCATCCGCGTTCCAGAAGTTTATACGGCGATCGATTGCGGTTTTGCAGTCAACCCAGAGCGGATCCGTAGCCAGATGGAGGGCGCCGCAGTGATGGGTATGACGCTCGCCCTCTACAGTGGGGTAACCTTCGAGAATGGAGCTGCGCAGGAGGGTAACTTCGACACCTATCGAATGGTTCGGTCTGACAATTTCCCGGAAACGGTCAATGTCCACATAGTTGAGCAACCGTTCTCGGTGCATGCTGCTGGTGTCGGAGAACCTGGTGTTCCACCGATTGCCCCGGCCATCGGAAATGCGATTTTCAACGCTACTGGCAAGCGCCTTAGAGACTTACCTTTCGGTGACACCATCGAGACATAAGCGACGAAATTTCGCTACACCAAGACATATGAAGGCCGGCCACGGTCTGGCCTTCTATCTCCCTCAGATTCATGGAGTCGGTTGTTGGACGTAAGGGACATGGTTGCGGCCAAGAAGACGGAGAGCATAGGCTAACAGTCCGCTCTCTCTTCAATGGTCGACTTCTCTTGGGTGACAGATTTCCATTTTTTTGCAGCTGCAGGCCATGATGCGCAGACTGGTCGATCGCTGACGCCTGGACCACGTCTTCAAAGCAGAAAGTCGCTCCACCAGATCAACTCGAAACGCGTCCCATCAGCAAGCCTCGTTATGCTGAATAGAATTGACTGGCATAAAGCTGGATGGGGCTGACGACGCCTACGGATTCTTGAGCCCTCTAACGGACGAGATGCGCGATGCCGCATTCAGAGGCCTGAATGGCCCAGCTGGCGATCTCGTGGAAGGCTAGCCGAACTTAGAAGGCCTTCCAATCATGGCGCCGGTTTGCAGACTCACCGAAAACGCAAAGCCTGAGCGCGGCGGGCGTATCGAGCGCTCAGGCTCACAACAGGATCCGCCTGAGCGTTGCTCATGGCACCACTACTGATGCAACTACCTTGATCCGCACGAGAACGTCAGTGCACGTTGCGGCATGTTGAGCATGCACACCGCAATTCGAACGTCCCGTGTACCGCCGCATGGTGGAAAGATGCCCTATGACACAGTCGATCATTCTACCTTCGGCTTCGGCAAAGTGAGCACCAAGATCAATCCTAAAGCCGCCATTCCGGCCAGCATTGCAATTGCATGGGTGTAGCTTCCCGATACATCGAATACACGTCCAGCTAAAATTGGTCCCGTCGCTCCGCCAATGGTGCCAAAAAACACAATCGCGCCGAAAATCGCCCCGACTGCCCGGGTACCAAAAAACTCGGCAACGGTAGGGGCCACGACAGTGAACAATCCACCGTGACCGATCCCATAAACAACTGCAGCCGCGAAAAGCAATCGAGGAGAATCGATCGCCAAAAGAGCAAGCAAACTTGCCAGCAGAGGTAGGAAGCAAAGGACAAAACCGCGCTTGCCCCCTATGCGATCAGCAAAGGCGCCTATTGTAAGGCGTCCAACCACGCTAGCGCCTGCGATGGCCGCTAAGAGCATAGCCGCAGTTGGAGCGCTCATCCCGAGATCCATTCCGTGGACTGGTAGATGCAGTGGCACGGTAACAAGAGAAGGAAGGAACAGAAATTGAATTGCACAAAGCGTCCAGAATACTCGCGACTTCAAAACAGATCTTAATCCACTCATGGGCGCAACGATACTGCTTCCCGCAGCGACCGAAGATACCGGTCCACTCATCAGAAGCCCCCCCAAAAGAAGAATGCACGCAGCACCAATACCAAGAATCAATGCAGCAGATCGCCAACCAGCTCCCGCAATGAGCAAAGCAGCCACCAATGGCAGCACCATCTGCCCGGCAGCCGTTCCGGTTTTGACCACTCCCGTTATAGCCCCGCGTCGCTTTTCGAAACAACGTGCAACGGCCGAAAGTGTGACAACATCATGCGTGCTCATGCCAAGGCCGATGAAGATTCCGAAAATCACATAGAGATGCCAAGGTTCGCTGACCTGTGAGATCAGGGCGAAGCCCAAACCAAAGGCCAGGCCGGTTGTCGCCAACAATGGGCCGGGTCCAAACCGATCTCCGAGATGCCCAACAAAACTCGCAAGCAAGCCCATCACCACAAAAGCAATCGACGCTGCAGCGGACAGCGTGGTCCGCGACCAACCAAATTCATCCTCGAATGTCTTGAAAAATAGCGAATATGAAAACAATAGGCCGATTACGACGAACTGGGTAAGGCAAGCACCGACTACTACCCCCAAACGTGGATCACTGTTACCAAAAACCCGCATCAGGACGGGCTTTCAATTGCCGAGTAGGAAGTAACACTATTGGCAATCACTTCAAGCAATCTTTCCTTACGAAATCAACTGAGTCGACGGCTATCAATACAGGACTCAGAAGGATTGATCCATACTCGGGAACTCCGCTCCATCTCGTTCGCGTCAGGCTCCTTGCTGACACAAGAAGAACGCTTACCGCCAAATTTGCGACAACTGGCCTTCAACCAAAGGTATCCATGGCAGTACGCGCGCCCCCGGCACACTCTAACATATGGGATTGTGCTTGATCATAGTTCGATCAAGATAATCAACTCTGATATGATATGATCCGATCCAAATCGAATTTCACGGAACACGGTCAAACCGGCGAGACCAGCGATCTGCATTGATCGCACCATGGGGAATCTTGCCATTGACGATTGCGCGAACCTGCTCGACAGTATCAAATGCTTGCGCCTCGATCGCTGGCTGCGTCAAGCCTCCAATGTGGGGCGTGGCAATGACGTTCGATCTCTCTGCCAGCGATCGCGTCGGCATTTGATCAAGCGCACGGCCAACATCCATCGCGGCCCCAGCTATGATACCTGCATCAAGCGCCGCCGCAAGTGCTGCTTCGTCGACCAGATTCCCGCGCGAGACGTTGACAAACACAGCCTCAGGTTTCATCCGCTGGAAAGCAGCAAAATTGAACAAGTTTTCACTCGCATCTGTCGCGCTGGCCAGACAAACCACGTGGTCGGCCTCAGAAAGCACGGTCTCGAAGTCCACCTGCCCAAAACGCGGATCGTCCACTTCAACATGAGGGTCAGCTATGAGTACTTTCATACCCATAGTCTCAACAAGATGTGCCAAATGACGTGCGATACTGCCATACCCGACAATGCCGATAACGCTCCCTGAGAGTTGTCGACCCATTTGGATCTTCGGCAATTGGTTGGCATGGTTTGCTGATGCCGAACGAGAAATTCCTCGTGCGAGATCCACGAGAAAACCCACCGTCAATTCGGCGACGGACTCGACGAATCCGGGTTTAGCTCGCGTCACGAGGACCCCAGCGGCCGATGCCGCATCGACGTCGACATCGCGAATGTCGACCGCGCACCGCAGAAAAGCCCGAAGCTTTGGCAGCCCCGAGAAAACGGCTGCCGCCCCGATGGTCAGTCGATCCGAGACGACGATTTCAGCGTCGCCCGCAGCCGTGATTAATGCCGCCGGCAAGAGTGCGGTGTCCGCCTCATGAAGCTGCACTTCGGCCAAACTTTTGAGGCTGTTCAACGCATTGTCACCGTAGTAATTCGCGCGCATTTTGGGAGTATGGGTCAGAAAAATCTTCATTCGTCGAACACCTAAACCGCGAACTTGCCTCGACTTTGGATCGAGGGCGTGCATGCAACAACCGTTTTGCCACATGGAACGCCATCGGAGCAGAACTTTTCGCAGGTTGTCCCAATGCCAATGATCGTTGAGGGGGGACCTGGCCCTGCCATGCGCAAATAAGGAACAATGGCGGCCTCGCCAACGAACCAACGCTCCTTGAAGCGGTTTACCCACGTCCTGCAACGTTTAGAAATGTTTCACGTGAATCATCTTCGCAGCCTGTGACACCATTGGAGCGTCTGTGACCTTGGGGAAGTCCGTTGCCGTCGGAGCACATCATTGTCCCGTTTACCGGAAGACTTTTGCGGAAAAAGCATTTCGACCCTCTACAAACTCAACCGCTTTCTGGATTCATGGATCCAGGGCCTAGAACATATGAAGCTGCGCGTCTGTTAGCTCCCTGAAGCTAGTATTGAGAAAGTAAAGTATCCCGTCAGCTGCTGGAGCCAGCTGCTTGTCCAAATAGTGCCGATAGTCAGGTGCCGACTCCAGCAACTCTAACGGTTCTGGTCCATTGTGCGTCATGATATAATGAACCCAGTTGCGATGCGACCCCAGTTTTCGAGCAGCCTGCACGTGCGGCGGCACGTTGCGTTGATAGTCTCCGAGGCGCCTGCGCAGACGTTTGCGGTAAACAAGCGAACCATCTAGTTCACCCCGCTTCAGTGCGTCTGCCGTATCGCGAACGAACTGACTATAGGGGAGATCGAGGAAAACGCGCCGAAATAACTCTCGCTGAAAATCGCGGGCCAAAGGAGTCCAGTCAGATCGTGCCGCTTCCAACCCCTTAATGACCAATTGGTGGTCGCCGTCGGAATCGACGATCAATCCTGCATAGCGCTTTTTACTGCCTGTTCGTGTTCCTCTTATCGTCGGCATCAAGAACCTCTGATAGTGGGCCTCGAATTCCAACTCAAGATGGCAATCGATGTTGTACGAGGCAGCCAATGTCTTGAACCACCAAGCATTCAATTCGCTGACCAAGCTCCGACCGATACTGCGAGCGCGTTGGTCGTTGCAAGAAGGGCCTAGCAACACGAATAATGAGTCTGTGTCGCCGTAGATAACGCTATAACCGCGCTTCTCGATCTGATCGCGAGACCGTGTGATAATCTCGTGCCCGCGTCGCGTTATGCTTGATGCCAGCTGCTGTGAGTGAAACCGACAGCCGCTGGATCCTAAGACGCCGTAAAACGAATTCATTATAATTTTAATCGCTTGAGACAGCGGTGCGTTGCTGGCACTCTTGGCAGCATCGCGGGCCGACCAAAGCTCTTCGATAAGACCTGGCAGGATGTGTTTGTCTCTCGAGAAGCTTGCATTGAGAAAGCCGGGCACTGGGTCTTGTCCGGGTTGCGCCAGCCCAAGAGGATCAATGAAAAATGTACGAATGATGCTGGGATACAAGCTCTTGAAGTCAAGAAGCAGCACGTTTTCATACAGTCCAGGCGTCGAATCGAGCACATAACCACCCGGACTACCGGCTCCATCGCCATTGTCTCTCACATCGGGAGCCACGAACCCATGCCGGTGGAGTCTTGGCAGATAGAGATTGTCGAGCGCCGCCACCGATCCTCCCAGGCGATCGATGGTGAGTCCCGTCAATTGGGATCTCTGGACAGCAAACGCAATAAGTTCAGCACGAAGGAATATCTCATTGACCAGTGTGCAATCGCGCATGTTGTAGTCCGCCAACTTGCGCTTGTCGCGCTGAAACAATCGGTTAATTTCGGCAACCTTGTTCTGCTCCGAAGAAATCAGCTTGCCGGCGCCGACCAGCTGATTTGCTACATGATCGAGCGAAAAGCTCTCGAAACCCCAAAAACCAGCCTTAAGCAGTGCGATCCCGTCTAGGACTCCTCGGCCCGGGACGCGGGCAATTAGCGGTTGGCCAACTTTGCTGGGTTCTAAAATCGCGGCGACTTCGTTGCCCCGCCCCAGTGCGAAGGGAATGCCAAGAGAACGACACTTACGACTGAGGAAACGAATATCAAATCCGACGACGCTCCAACCTATGATTAGGTCTGGATCGACGCTCTTGAGCCAATAAAAAAAAGCCTCCAACAACTTAGATTCATTTTGATAGAATCGCAGCATGTAGCCATTTCGTTGTTCGTCCTTCGCGGTGCCGATCATAAAGACACAGGCAGCGTCTGTCCCAGTGGGCGCATCCATCAAAGCTGCCGCGATTGAATAGAGTTGATCGGAGTGACCGCGTGTCTCAATGTCGAGCGACAAAGCCGTAAGAGCAGGATAAACATCAGCTCTTCGCAGCTGCGGATTGCGCAGCGTGCGTATACCGCATTCCTCCGTCAACGAGCCAATGGCCTCGAAACCCGCACATATGAAACGCTCCATAAGATACCGGTCGTCGGGCTTCACATCCGACTCTGCCAGCACAAAGCCTGCATGGCGAAGCGCTTGCAACTCTCGCTGTTGTTGAAAGTAGAGCGCGTCGGCCGGTTCCCCCCCAAGAAGTCTCAGCTCGCGCGGTATACGTCGCGCACCTTCGGGCAAGGGGAGCAATTGTGCACGGTCGACAAAGCAAACAGCCTCTTGGCCATCAACTACCAATCGGACAGGGCCCATGTCCGTTGCGCCCCAGAAGGTCAATTCCACACCTTGCGGTGTATCCCGCCAACCCCGCGTGAGCAAATAACCTGAAACCGATTTCACCATGCCGATCGTCTACCGATTGGCGAAATGAGACTCGAAAGCGGCAGCTACTTTCGGCTTCCTCCGCCGTTCATTCACGACGTTATGTTTGTCGCGATGAATCCAACCCCATTTTATAAGAACCAGATGGAGAGAGAAACGACCCGTCAGGAAGACGTGAGCGCCCGCACAATCCCGCTTGGTCTCAACTGGACAGTGCTTGCTCGGCCTCTCAGCGTGGCATTCAAGCCACTGTTTCGCACATATTACTCTGAAACGATAGAATGCAATCAGCTGTATATGCGACTCACGATATAGTGTGCTCATTCTAGGAACTCAGTCAGGGCAGCGCGGCTTTGCACTTGCGCGCTCGGGGAATTGATTGGGCGGACACAAAGACGATGACGACTATCACAATATCACATACCAGAGCACGATCCGTATTACGATCCGTATTCATGGCACTAGTCAGGGCCTTCGACGATGTTCGCCAAGAGTTATTTGGCAGCTATCACCCAGAGAAGCACTACATGAGAGGCCCGGGTCCTAAATCTCGTGAAAAGCAGGCCCGGATAAAAAATCAAACATTGGCTCAGGTTACGCAGCCATAACCACAAGGTTAGCAAATCGCGATGTACGACAACTTCCCATTGTGAACCTATTCCAGCATCGCGAACCATACATTATCGGCATCCACAGTCTTCTTGATGGTCATATGTGGGTTGCCCTGGCTTATAGCCAATAATGATTGGGCACCGTAGCTCTCCAGATGCCGTTTTGCTCCACTGGCTTCGAGACGAACCCGGCGTTGGAGGAGAATTGTCTTGAATTCGAACGACGCCCGGCGCTCATAAATTCAGTACTCGCGACGGACGCGCGGCAGAATCAATTCTCGGCAATGGGTCGGACACAAGCATCTCAGATCAGCGCCGACACAAGCCACCGAGCGCAGTACAAGGATCGGGTGACGTTTTTCTCGACCGGCGAATGCGCCACCGCCAATACCGATATATCGGCAACAACACACCCTCCTCGGCGTGTCGTTCGCGTCCGGTGGTTTGTCCCGCATGCAACATCGCGGTCCAAGGGAAACGTAAGGACCCAACCGCGCAGCCAAAAAGTGGAGCGTCGCGGCCCAAGCCACAACACCGTTGCGTGCCCACTTCATCCTTGCAGCCCGTGCGCAATTGGCATCAGCGAATGCGACGTTGTTCATTCGCTACCAACGCAGCGAGGCGATCGTAAGGATTCTTGCTAATAGTTAAACACAGTTTCCTGTACTGGAGCGCCAATACTGCATAAATGTCTTCGGGCGAGTTGATAAACGATTCATTGC
>JBPCWA010000446.1:0-10795 GCA_051009975.1 Hyphomicrobiaceae bacterium | reverse complement strand
GTGTCTCGGCCCTGGTCAATACGCTTGAGCGTGTCGAGACGGTACCGCACCTTGGTCAGAAATAAACCCCAGCAATCAGGCCATAGGTAACGTCAAAAAAACAACATCACTATCTCAGGTGTGTTTGTCACTTGCGTTATGTCCGGTGGAGGCGAGCCGTCCGATCCGAGCGCCTCACAATGAGTGGTGCTAAGGCGCCATTGGTAAGTGGAGTAACTAGCGAGCCAGCAAGGCGTATACCGTGATCACAAGACAAAGCATTTCCGCCACGTTCAGAACAACCGTGGCGCGATGCCAGGTTTCGAACCTCGCGCGTGCTGCCACTATCCCGGCCAGCATTTGATCCCGCGCTTCATTGATAACGGGTATTGCTGCGTAGCGAATGGCAAGCATAACGAAACCGGAGGCGATCAGTAGTAATGAGGCCAGTGCGTTCCATCGCAATCAACCCGGCAGCCACAGCGGCACTGCCGCTAATCAGGAAATATCGAGGAAACACAGCTCTCAGGACTGAACCGGCCTGTTCCTCGGGTATGACCTGAAACACCGTTGGCGCGATCACAGATGAGAAGAAGAGCATCGCACCGACTGATGCACTGGTAAGTATTGCGGCGAGTTCCGGCATCACGGTCCTTTACGTTGTCTTGAGAGTGCACGTGGCGTTTACGGTGCTAACCAGGTCGACTGAAGTTGGCCGTGGGGGCCGCGAGCGAACAGCGCGCGTCTGTGCCCATCGCGATGCAATTCGAGCCAGTCAATCCGAGTTATCGAGACATCGACAACTGTAAAGTTGCGATAGCCCTGGCCAATCTCGACGGGTGTGTCCGATGATCGCTGCGCGGGGGGCAAAATTGGCGAACCAGGCGAGATAGGCTGCGCATAGCTCGCCTTCGCGCCCGGGTGTAGTCCTTCCCACGCCATCAGACGACGTTCCTCTGTCGCAAAGCTCGCGGTTCCGGTCATGCGCATTTGAGTAGAGTGGCGGTCGGACTGAAAATGCAGTCCGACAGCATTTTTCGCTTTCAGCTCTGAAATCTTTTCTGACCGCGCATCGGTATAAAATGCGACTGATCGCTTCGGCTTGTCTACCTCCCGCAAAACCACCGTTCTGGTTGTCGGCGTGCCGGTATTATCAACCGTCGCCAGGTTCATCCAGCGGAAGTCCGAGCGCCTGTGGCGGGTCGCGCGGAGTAGCTGCGACCAGCACCATTTCTCGATTTCGTCAAGGGTGTTGCGTTGGTTTGGCATGAGAATGGCGATGCGTCTGCTGGTGCACCTTTCTGTGCGCCTACAACTCGTGCGGGGGAAAAAATCTAGGAAATCGGATCACTCGTGACTGACCCGCGGAAGTACCATGCCCTGAGCGAAAACGCTATTGAGTGTCTTTCGACAATGCGAACAATTGTCGATGCGCGTTGGTTCATTACTGTCGTTCGTCCGATCATCCCGGGATTCATACAACGCGATGGGAACCCTTGCGGATCAACACGAGCGGAAGTGGCAGTAGAGACGATCGTTGGCAAGAAAAAAAGCTGCGATGTTTCATTCGTCTTGAAATAGGTTCGAGGCTCGACTCGTTCTGTGAACGAGCTCAATTCTCCCTCAACACTCCATTGAGATGGAGTTGGTCGCATCTCAATCTATCTGTGCTGTCGACGGGTTCCCTGAACGGTCTTGGCCGAATAAGCATCGATAAATTGAAGCAGATGCCAAGAATATGCTGGGTCAAGTCTCAATTGCGGGGCGTCATGCCACAGCTCTGTAGCGGCAGCAAGATGCGATCAGGTGCACCGATACGCAGTACTACGCGTTACGATTCGGTGCTTTGCATCGCTTGCGGTACGCTTTGACTTACTCAACTGTGCGACGACTCCATTTCTAGCTGATTTGTATGAACCAGAAATGAACCGTCTGGCGATTTTTTTGTTTGACATCAGATGCCGACAAGTCGACCGGTGCGCGCGAGAGTTGGTCCAGATTGCGGCTGGTTTATCGACCTCGCGATAGAATCTCCACTTACCAAGCGGGTCTCTCCTTGAATCGATCTTGCACTTGAGCATAACATTGCCTGGTTCAGCAATGACCATCGCAACCGTAACTGAGCAATGCTTTGAGTCTGTGAGATCCAACATGCCTAAAATTCTTCGCATGATTTTCGCCGTCGCAATTTCGGGTGCGTTGTGTGGGGCCACCTCCGCAAAGCCCACAGACACTTTCTGGGCTGTTCCACAAACTATAGCGGCAGAGAACTTTAAGTTTGGCGATACAAATTTCTGGACACTGGCAATGACGCTCAAGAAGGAAGATGGGAGTGTGGTGGCAGTAGCCAGAGTTTGCAGAGGGCGAGCACAGACTGAACTTATGCTTTTCAAATCTATCGTCGATTTAGCAATCGTGCAAAAGGCTTCTATGGCTGTGGCAATCAGAGGCGGTCGATCCCGTCAACCGCCGATCCCGCTCATCTACTTCGTCGACGTACTTGGACACGAGTTCGACAGAATGTTTTTTCATTGGCGCCTGGACAGTCAAGGTAACTTAGTCGACGATTGCGCAACGTCGTGAGGCTATGGTACAGCATACCCGATGCCCGTTTCGTACTAGCTATCGTTACGTTTTTACTGATTGACGCTTGGCAAGGCCCCCGGACGCACGCCGGCTACCTCATCGACTTCATGTCGCGGAGCTGCCCTGGGGCGGTAATGGCGAGAGATTTTTTGTGTGCCATTGGCGTTGCGCTGAGTTCGGTTCGTCGGTGCGCTCAGCGTTGTCGACGAGGCTGCGCGACGGCACCTCCAGTGAGACGGGTGTCACTATTGCGTGGTGTTGACATCGGTACAACCCATCCTAGACCGTTGACAGCGCTGCTGCATTAGGTCGGCCGGCAGGTTGCTTGGTGACATGTTGCACGTCGTTGGGGCGTGTCTCATCTTTGGGGGGTATTTCTCTCGGCAACGTAGACAGGATGAGTTGACGGCGTTTTGGAAGAAAACATAGACCGAACTTCTGGGATCCATCGACAATTATTCTGTAAATTCTATGCAAAAGAAGAGCTGACGAGACAGCAGCATGGGAAGCGGTGCAGTGTTTCCGTTGAGTGCGGCTTTCAGTTATCGAAATTGGCGTAGTGATTGTAGGATGTCATCGCCAAAGCATCGGTAGAATAGTTTCGGAAGGCCTGACAGGCCGCCGTTCACTGCGGTGGTTCTGGTGCAGTGGTGGCTGCGCATCCCTATGAAATCAAACGTGTCACCGACACAAAAGGAAAAAGGAAAAAGGAAAACATTATGCTGCATAATCCACCGCTTCTGACGATACATCGCGGCTTTGATCGTCCTGACCCAAAGCTGGTGGTGAAGTTCAAAGGCGCGCAGACATCACATCTGACTGACGCTATGGATGGACGAGGCGCGCTCGACTACCGGATCAAGCCATTGGATGCGTCGCAATCTGTCTTCGCGGGTCCAGCAATGACTGCGCACTCGTACCCTGCGGATATTATCGGTATGTTCGGCGCGGTGTCAGAAGCGCAGCCTGGAGACGTGATCGTCGTGGCCAACGACAGCTACACCGAAACCGCTGTGGTCGGTGACCTCGCCGTCGGCATGATGCGCAACAAAGGAGTTGCAGCATTTGTCACTGACGGACTTGCGCGCGATAAGGCCGGTATTTTGGCAACCGGTGTGCCCGTGTTCAGTAGAGGTATTTCGCCGAATTCGCCTGGATGTTACGGCCAAGGAACCGTAGGTGTGCCCGTAACATTGGGCGGTGTTCACGTTTCACCTGGTGATATCATCGTTGGCGATGAAGATGCGGTAGTCGTTGTACCGCTGGCTCGCGCAGAAGAAATCGCCGAACGCCTAGCTGAAATTCGTGCAGCGGAAGCTAAAACAGAGGTGCTAGTTGCCGAAGGTATGACCATGTCTCCTCGCATGGTGGACATTATCAATAATGCAGTGATCGTTGAGAACTAGTGTTCAGTTGCTCGCAGCTTTCGCCCAAGGGTGATCTGTTGGGCAGCGAGCGAGAAGTCGCAACCGGGATGCGCGACACTGAACATAACGTAGTGTTTAGCGAACGAAATCGTGCGAAGTGAGGTTGAATTGAATACGTACAAAATTGCTGCTATCCCCGGCGACGGCATCGGAACGGAAGTTATATCTGCAGGTGTTGAAGTTCTACACGCCATCGCAGGCCGAGAAGGAAGCGTCGAATTCAGGGTTGATGAGTTCAATTGGGGTGGTGAATACTATAAGTCTCACGGTCGCATGATGCCGGTAGATGGCCGTGACCAGATTCGTAACCACGATGCGATCCTTTTCGGTTCCGCCGGCCATCCAGATATTCCGGATCACATAACACTATGGGGCCTTCGCCTCAACATCTGCCAGCCCTTCGACCAATACGCAAATGTACGCCCAACGCGCGTGCTGCCGGGCATAACGTCGCCACTGCGAAGCGTCAATGGTAACGAACTGGATTGGGTAATTGTTCGAGAGAACTCCGAGGGGGAGTATGCTGGCGTTGGCGGTCGCGTACATCAGGGGTCACCATTGGAAGCGGCTACCGACGTAGCGATGTTTACACGCCTGGGCGTAGAGCGGATCATGCGATTTGCATTTCGGCTTGCCCAATCAAGACCGCGCAAGCGTCTGACCGTCGTTACAAAATCAAACGCTCAACGTCATGCGATGGTAATGTGGGATGAGATTGCCGTCGAAATCGCGACAGAATTTCCTGAGGTAGACTGGGATAGAATGCTTGTTGATGCCATGACCATGCGGATGGTAGCAAAGCCGGAATCGATCGATACGGTTGTGGCCACCAACTTACACGCAGACATTCTCTCAGACCTTGCTGCCGCATTATCCGGTTCTTTAGGGATCGCTCCAACTGCAAATCTCAATCCTGAGCGAACCTTTCCATCGATGTTCGAACCGATACATGGCTCTGCTTTCGACATCATGGGACAAGGTATCGCAAATCCTGTTGGCACATTCTGGTCAAGCGTGATGCTTCTGGAGCATCTAGGCGAAACCGATGCAGCGCAAAGATTGATGAGAGCAATCGAGCAGGTCACAGCTGACAAGCGCTTTCACACACCAGACCTGGGCGGCGGGGCAACGACGCGGGAAGTCACCGACGCAGTAATCAATGCAGTCCGTGGGGCCAATGACTAATGGCCGCGAGTGGGTCCGGTATGTGGACCGAACGCCATCGAGCCTTCGTGGAGTAGTTGGTGACCAGTGGTCAATCGGCTCATGTTGGGCGCCCGACACCACCGGGCTGTCGGTAGCGCTGCTACTGCTTGGTTGCAGTGAAAGGATGCGTCGGTGCCTCGCGACGAACTACGACGGCAGTTTTCTGATGTGTGGAGTGGAAAGCGGCGCGCAAGGAATGATCGACGTCGGAAGGCAGCGACAGGAGGTAGGCGAATTTGGCTTTGCTCACATATTTAACAACCACCCATTTCGATTTTGGCGCGGTGCAGATCCTACCAAAAGTAATGAGTCGCGCGGGCGTTAAGCGGCCGCTGATCACGACCGACAAAGGCGTAGTCGCGGCTGGCATTCTTGAGACGGTCAGGGAGATTCTTGGAGACGCCGCTCCGGCGGCCGTCTACGATGAAACCCCCGGCAATCCAACAGAAGAAGCCACCGTCGCAGCGCTTGAGATGTATCGGGCCGCAGACTGCGATGGTGTGCTTGGTCTCGGCGGTGGTTCGGCTATGGATCTGGGTAAGGGCGTAGCACTGCTCGCCGGCAGCGGCGGCGAACTGGCTACATACGATCCTCTGACGGGCGGCAACCGCCACGTCAAAAACGTCGCCCCAGTCGTAGCTGTGCCGACTACTTCGGGCACAGGATCGGAGGTATCAATTGGCTTTGTCATTGTGTTGAAGGACGGTCGTAAGATAGCCTTCGGCGGCCCGCGCTTCGTACCCGTCGCGGCAATCTGTGATCCCGAGCTAACCCTGGGCCTTCCGCCAGCCATCACCGCTGGCACCGGCATGGATGCAATCACGCATTGTATCGAATGCTATCTCTCGCCGAGTGTGAATCCGCTGGCGGACGGCGTTGCTCTTGATGGGCTCTGGCGCGGCTGGCACCATCTTGAGCGTGTGGTCGCTGACGGTTCGGACCGCGATGCGCGCTGGGAGATGATGATGGCCTCCACTGAAGGCGCGCTCGCTTTCCCGAAGGGCCTGGGCGCGGTGCATGCAATGAGCCACGCACTCGGCCGTCTATCCAAGCCGCGGCTGCACCACGGCACGCTCAACGCGGTATTGCTACCCACCGTACTGCGCTTCAACGAAGGTTCGGCGCCTGCAGAGAAATTCAATCGTTTGCGCATCGCGATGGGACTTGCAGAAGGTGCGGATCTTGCAGCCGAGATCGAAAGGATGAATAGGGCAATAGGGATTCCAGTGCGCTTGTCTGAAATGGGCGTCAAAGAGGACATGATTGCGGCATGCATAGACCACGCGCTTGCCGATCTCGCCCACCGCACTAATCCGCGCCAAGCGACAGCCGAGGACTATGAGCGGCTCTACCAAGAGGTGCTCTGACTGATGGGTTGGCATCTTTATTTCGGTGCCGTCTGTGTTTCACTGGCGTCTTTATTGCAAATGGCCTGACCGTAGCTATCGGTTTGGTAGAGCAATCAAGGCCGACGGCGGTTGGGCAAACTGCTACCACCAATTCGGCCCGTGCGGTCAGAAATCTGCTTCGAGCGCCCAAATCAGACGTTGTGAACGCGGCGGTTTTTTGCATTCCAAAACTGTTCAAGGTTGCGAATGAGCGCCGATGAGAAGTGGCAGTATGCCTGCTCACGCGAATAGAGCGACATATACTGGCGAAATTTGTCCAGCGGCTCTTCAGCAACGCGAAATGCGCGGCGATTGCTTGCCGCACTCACGACTCCCGAATTGGTCAGTCTCTCTGCGACTTCGTACAGTGCGTTGTCGAACTGATCACTGGGCACGACGAGATCGCAGATCATTCGGCCTTCCTCGCTATCACAGTCGATGCGCCTATCATATTGAATCGCTTGTCGGGCAATGCGATCCCCAACGAACCGGGGAAGTCGCATGTTTGCGACACCTGGAATGATGCCTTCTTTACGTGCCGGCAGAGTCAGGTATGCTCTTTCTTCCGCGACAACGAAGTCTGTAACGAGGAGATATTGGCAACCGCCACCGATTGCGAACTGCTCGACTGTGCCAATCCACGGTTTCTCGAGCGTGTCGCCATTCATTTCGGTCGGCGGTTGATCAGGATAGGCGAGCCCCCTGTACATCTTGTTGATAAAGCCCATGTCGCGAATAATGTACCAGAGATACGAAATCTTGCCGCGATAGAGGTGGGTGAGGTTTATGCCCGTGTTAGTTACCCTCTTGCCGGCATATTTGCCGGCATTGAGCTTGGAACCACGGAGAATGGTAATTTCCGTTGCAGGGTCCAGTAGAGCGAGGTCCACACCCGATTCGACCTGCTGTAACGTCGATTCATCCTCTGCGTGCAGGTGGCTGGGATTATTGAAGGACAGCGTTGCGACTTTACCGGATCGCTCAATAACGGCTGTTCCGAGATCCATGTAACCTGTCCGGCTGAATTCCTCGGCCAGTTCAAGCGAGGTGCTTTTCGGCAACAGCATCGCATGGCACAAGTCAAGACCACATTTCTGGTCGGCAAGAATGGCATTCAAAAGCAGTCCATGGTCGATCTCGTGGCCTTCCTTGTCTTTCTGGTCTCGCTGCGCTTCGCGTTCCAGTGTTTGGTTATCCGGCACGAGCCCGGGAACGCGTACGGCCGCGTCGGTTACGATGTCTTCGATGCGGCGCTTGACGGTAAAATCTTTCGTCAGTTGTGCGTAGAGAGTTCCAACGTGACGGGACAGGAACAGGTTCCGTGCTTTTCGCGCTAAAGCCAGGATGCTGCTCGCGGTTGCCGCCTGAGCCTCTGATCGATCGGGCTTCGCCGGCAGTTGGTCGAGCTGAGCTGCTAGCTCCGCCCAAAAAGAAGAACACACGCTAACGTCTGTATCGAATTGACCGGTCATTCCCGGCAGCGCGTCGAATGATCGATTGGTGGTAAAACGGGATAGGACTGCTGAGGCCACTAGACTTACTCCGCATCGGTAGACGACCAGAAGTCACGCGTTATGGTCGGTTCGTGAAACTGGCGCCGAATTGAGATCATTTGGCAGCTAAGACGCAATCGTAACATACTTCAATCCATATCAATGCAGTGAGCAGGCGGTGCTGCGACTGAAAGGTGGACCGGGCTCGGGCTCAACGCGGAGGACATTGACAAGCGTGCGCGTGCCGATTGGAGGAAGGTGCCCAGAATGAGCGCGATGCCCACGCCAGCGGCGATGGCGGCGTGCCCTACGATATCTTCCGCGGCGAGCCCTTCTGGGGACACGATCGCTTCGAGACGCTTGTCTGGCGACCAAAGCAAAACGGCCTGAGCAAGCGGTGGCCACCGGAGGGCGGCGTGAGCAAAGCGGGAAATCTCTTTCGCATCTCCGCACAGCTCATGGACGCCATCAACGGGAAAAAATCTCTGGGCCAATCGCTTCGACGGTAGTCTGGACGGTATCTTCGACCTGCAGGATCAGATTTCCGAACAGGTTGTGATTGCCGTCGAGTTGGAAATCTATGTGCGCGAGTCGACGTTAATGATCAAGGGCTCGACGTCGCGCTTTCTTGGTCGTCATGACGATGCCATTGCGGCATTGCCGACGGGCCTGTCAGTTTCCTGAGTCTGTTTTCTTCCCGCATATGCATCTGGCTTCCGCCTGTGCGGCAGCCGGGCGTACAGGTGAAGCGCGGGCGGCCGCTGAAAAATCATTTCACTCGAACCGACTATTTCAGTCAGTTTAATCCGCCGCCATCGCGCAGGCGAGAACAAGACCACTAAGAATAGCTTTCTGGATAGCCTCCGACAAGAGGGCCTGCCAGAATAGCATTCTAGTCGAGCTAGTTCGCTACTATACTTCCCTCAGAATAGGGGTAACCGACGTCGTCCATTAAGCATGCCAATGGTCCGATGACGACTGCCATGGTTGCCTAGCGATCGATCAAACGAAAAGAAATGATTGCCAATGCCCGATAAGGTTGAACACAGTGATGAAGTGGAGGAAACATGGCGTGAGTTCCTTACGATTGGCCATGTCGCCAGAGAACGCCAACAGCGGCTTGTATTGAGCAAGTTACCCGGCTCACCACGTTGCAAGCTTTGTCATGCGCCATTCGACGGCCTGGGGTCACCCATTGCAAGGTTTGTGTTTTCCAGGCATCAATCGAACATGCATCCGTTGCTCTGTAACACTTGCGAGACCTTCGCACGCCGCTACATGGGTGGCGCGGAAATTGAGTTGGCCGTTCTCTTTGCCGACGTCCGAGGCTCCACCGCTCTTGCAGAGCATCAGAATCCTATGCAGTTCGCCGACCAAATGAATCGCTTCTATAAAGCCAGCACAGATGTGCTCGTGAACGCAAATGGGTTCATTGACAAACTGGTCGGCGATGAGGTGATCGGTCTATTCGTTCCTGGATTTGCAGGAAAAGGGTATGTCGAGGCCGCCGTCAGAGCCGCTGAAACCCTTTTGCGGGTTACCGGCCACGGACACCAGAACGGCCCTTGGATTCCAGTTGGTGTTGGCGTTCATGCCGGCACCGCATTTATGGGGGCTGTCGGCGCCGCTGGTAACAAGATAGACATCACGGCGTTGGGCGACGTGATGAATATCGGTGCTAGACTTGCTGCAGAGGCGAAGCAAGGCGAAGCACTTGTCACCGATACAACGCTCGCAACCGCACGACTAAAGCTGGGCCACCGCGAGAAGCGCCAGCTTCAACTTCGCGGACGAGATAGCCCAGTATCGGTCCATGTTCTCAAGGCCGGCTGAACTGACGGTCTTATTCGCAGAATTCGCATTAGGACATAGTTATTTTTCTCGAATCGCTTCGCGACTTTTACTTATCTCGGCAGGAATACGATACCGATCCCCCCAGACGTTCACAGTCGTGTTCGAATTGAGCATATCGTGCTGGTTCGACAGGCTGGCCCGCAGGTGGGGAGTTCGTTCAACACTCAGCTCTTCCCGACAGGTGTAGGGGGCACGGGGTTCGAGATTAATTGCCGACGTATGCGTTGCTTGAGCATTCGCATCCATCGATTGAGCGAGAATTTGTTTTATTATTCCTTCCTCGCCAACCGATATGTCCGCGGGCAGTGGTTGACCATGTGACCCAGGATGCGCGTGGCATTCAGGTCAGTCCAGTAGCGCGTTGCGATAAGCGACGGTATGCGCCGCTTTTGCGTGGTTGTTGCGTGCCGTCGGATCGCTCCAGGCTTCTAGAACGACGAAATGATTTTTTCGGCCAATGCGTTGAAGTGATTCGAATCGAAGATTGCCAGATTCGGATTTGCTTGCCGCCGCCTGCTTTTTGATGAGGGCCGCGGCCTTGTCCTCACTACCTGGGGCGACTTCGACATAGGTAACAATGAAAAGCGGCTTATCCGAAAGCACAGTTCCATCGCGCAACTTGGTATCCGCGAGTGAAGTGGATGCGACGCAAAATGCGAGAGGCACGCACGCTGCCGCTGATGGGAGATGTCTCATTATTACGGTACTCCCATACTCTAGACATCGATATTCGGTTATGCTGGATGCCCCGTCTCCAATTCTAGCCGGTTGTAGACCGTATCAAAGCTCTCTGACATAGAGAATGAGGTCAGGTTGACCAATGACAGGATTGGTTTTGTTTGAGTCGTTTAAGCTCTCGAAC
>JBPCWA010000445.1:0-4173 GCA_051009975.1 Hyphomicrobiaceae bacterium | reverse complement strand
GCAGTTTGCGCTAATACAGATGAACATGGGACGGGAAGTCAGCCGACGGCTTCGGGAAACGGATAATCGACTGTTCAGCGCGAAGATGGGGGCGCCCGGGGCGGACATCGGACATGTTTTCCTGGCCAACTAAGGAACGCTGCCCCTCGCTCTACAGAAAGCAGAAAGCAAAGCATTCCGACCTGCCACACCTGCGTGCTTAGCGTCGTCCCGAAAGTCGAGCAACAGCACCTGGTCCGTGACTAACGTGCGCCGGCGCCGGATTGACGTCCACTAATGGCACTTAGCACACATCCAAGCCACCTCTGCGAATGTCCGCTTTCGGGAGTAAAGCGGACATCGGTTGCAAGGATCGATAGCCAAGATATGGCACCCGGAAGCCAGCCATCTTACGCGCCTTGGCGTTCAACCCTATTTTGGCGTCATCCTTGTCGCGATCAAATAAAAAGGCATTCCAAGATAGAGACCGCTTCACTGAGAGCAGCCGAACGTGCTGCGGGTCGACTTCATGTGGCAACCAGTTTAGCCTTAGAGCACTTGAATACGGCACTTGAGTTAGCGTTTGCGCACCATGACTCTGAGATCAATTTTCTCGGCTCTGGGAATCGGCACGACCCTATTGACTATTGCGATGCTCAGCGGCTGTGGCGATGCCGATGAGCGGCCGCAGGCAGAAGTTGTCAGATCAGTCCGGGTGGTCCAGATCACCGACGCGTCTAACTTGGCAAAAAGGTGGTTCCCCGGGCGCGCCAAGGCAACCCAAGAAGTAACCCTGGCATTCCGTGTTTCGGGAACGTTAGTCGCGCGTAGCGTCAACGTAGGCGATGAGGTCGATACGGGAAAAATCGTCGCGCAGCTCGACCGCGAACCATTTGAGCGCAAAGTTGAGCGCTTAAGTGCTGAACTCGACAAGGCCAAGGCTAGGTTCGAGAACGCATCAGCGCAGACACAGCGACAAGTAACGCTTCTGGAAAAGGGCTGGGTTGCACAAGCGAAAGTGGACACGTTCATTGCTCACCAGCAAAGCGCTAAGGCAGAAGTTGAATCCGTCACTGCCACATTAAGACGTGCAGAGCTTGATCTCGATTACACGAGTCTAAAATCGCCTTTTGCCGGACGCATCGTTGCAACTTACGTGGAAAATTTCGAGGAAGTGAAGGCCACGCAGCCTGTCGTCCGACTGCTCGACACCAGCCGGATAGAAATGGTCATCGACGTACCTGAAAATCTTATTTCACTTGCCCCCTACGCTCAGGACATAGCCGTCACTTACGACGCCTTTCCAGACTTGAAAATACCAGCAACTGTGAATGAGGTTGGCACGGAAGCAAACGAGACCACGCGCACTTACCCGGTGACCTTGATCATGGATCAACCGTCAGGTGAGCGCATACTCCCCGGTATGGCGGGTAAGGCAACAGGACGCGCTGTGGTTCCTGGCAAGACGGCCGAGGCTCAGATCGCGATCCCAATGAGTTCCGTCTTCACGACAAGCGATGGTGCAGGCAGTTTCGTCTGGATCGTAGATCGGGAGACTATGACCGTGTCGCCCCGCGCCGTGGTCCTCGGCAGCCCGATCGCGCAAGGATTGGTGGCCACTGAAGGACTTTCAGCCGGCGACTTGGTGGTGAGTGCCGGGGTCCACTCGTTGAGGGAAGGGCAAAAGGTCAAACTCCTTGAACAAAGGCGGTCTTGAACGATGTCACTGGCAAAGATTGCCATTGAGAAGAAGGCCGTAACTTGGTTCGGCTTATTTCTGCTGGTGGTCGCCGGAATTGCCAGCTTTTTCTCACTGGGCCAGCTGGAAGACCCGGAATTTACGATCAAGTCTGCGATAATCACGACGTCTTACCCCGGCGCAACCGCAAAAGAGGTTGAGCTTGAGGTAACCGACAAGATCGAGCTTGTAGTTCAGGAACTCAAAGAACTCGATTATGTCGAATCATGGTCGCGCCCGGGAGTATCCACGGTGAAGGCCGAGATCAAGGCCAAGTATCGTGCCGGCGATATTCCTCAGATTTGGGATCTCCTTCGGCAGAAAATTAGAGACGTCGAGCAAACGTTGCCCCCGGGTGTCAGCCGACCTGTCATTACCGATGATTTCGGCGATGTCTTCGGTTTGCTTTTAGCGGTTACGAGTGACGGATACAGCTACCAAGAACTCGATAGCTATGTGAAAGACCTGAGAAAGGAATTGAGCCTTGTTCCAGGCGTCGCTCGCGTAGACATTTGGGGTAAGCACGATCGGATGATCTACTTGGATGTCCGCGAAAGTCAACTTACGGCTCTCGGATTATCCCAGGCCTCAATCGAGCAGACAATCCAGAACCAGAATGCTGTCGTGGATGCGGGGCACGCGGACGTGCAAGACAGACGTCTACGGCTCGCGCCCACCGGCCAGTTCACGTCTCCCAAAGATATTGAGGATCTCGTTGTAAGACCCACCCTGTCCGATAGTCTTCAAGCCCGAAATAACCCGGCTGTCTCGGGTCAGGTCTCAGATCTCATTCGTATTCGCGATTTCGGTAGTGTCATTGAAGGATATCGCGAGCCGCCGCATACCTCGATGCGCTTTAATGGCCAGATGGCTATGGCATTGGCGATCGCCAATCAGCCAGGCGTGAATATCGTCGACATGGGCCGAAAGGTAGATGCCCGCTTGGCTGAGCTTATCACCACGCTGCCGGTCGGCATTGAGGTGCATCGTGTCCACTGGCAATCGGACGCCGTCGACCAGTCCGTCAAGGGGTTCTTCATCAGCCTAGCGCAGGCGGTTGCTATTGTTTTAGCTGTGCTTGCGCTGGTCATGGGGTGGCGGATGGGGCTGGTAATCGGCTCGGGCCTCATACTGACCATTCTCGGCACCTTTCTCGTAATGGCGATATTCCAAATCGACCTCCAGCGTATGTCATTGGGGGCCTTGGTTATTGCTTTGGGTATGATGGTCGACAACTCGATCGTCGTGGCAGACGGTTATGCGACTCGACTGCAGCAGGGCAGGGATAAGCTCTGGTCCGCCATCGAAGCGGCATCGCAACCCGCGGTACCTTTGTTGGGCGCTACGATTATTGCGGTTATGGCCTTTTATCCAATCTATGCTTCCGACGAATCAGCAGGCGAATATTGCGCTACGCTGTTTTCGGTCGTGGCATTCTCTTTGATCATCAGCTGGGTGATCTCGATGGTCGCCACACCGTTGCAGTGCCTCGAAATGTTGCCATCTCCTAAAGGCGGCGACGATCAGAATCTCTACGGCGGGAAGTTCTACGAAACATTTCGATCGTTGCTGCAGGGGGCCCTGCGCCTGCGCTACCTCACGCTAGCGGGTGCTATTGGCCTACTGGCAATTTCTGTCGCTGGGTTCACGTACGTGCCACAACTGTTCTTCCCCAAGTCGTCGATGCCAAAATTCATGATTGACTATTGGGCACCGGAAGGTACCCGGATCCAAGATGTGGCGCGGGATGTGAAGGCCCTGGAAAACAAGCTATCGTCCGACAACCGAGTTCAGGATATCGCCACCTTCATCGGTGCTGGCCCGCCGCGGTTTTATTTGCCGGTCGACCCCGAAGGACAATCTGCCGCTTACGCACAGCTCATCGTCA
Organism: Hyphomicrobiaceae bacterium; assembly: GCA_051009975.1. Lineage (GTDB taxonomy): Bacteria > Pseudomonadota > Alphaproteobacteria > Rhizobiales > Hyphomicrobiaceae > Tectiglobus. Next base: position 568 of record JBPCWA010000445.1, on the reverse strand, counting down.
ACGTGAAGGACTATCGCGATATCAACGCGATTATCGACGAGTACGACGCCTGGGCTAAGGAGCAATACCCGCAAGCCCTCGTTCCCATCAGGAAATACGGCGTTGGACCCAGCAATACGTGGGAATTCCAGGTGCGCATCAGCGGACCAGCGTTGGTGGATACCAAAGTGCTGCGGCAAATCGGCAAGCAAGGTTTACAGATCCTGGCTCAGGATCCGCTTACTGGCAGCATGCAAACCGACTGGCGGCAGCGCACGATGAAGGTGGAGATCGACTACAACGATGCTCGCGCGCGGTGGGCGCGCGTTAACCGGGAAGATATGGCGGACACAACCAAACGCGCCTTCGACGGCCGCTCTGTTGGTCTTTATCGAGAGGGTGATGAACTCATTCCCATAATCCTGCGTCACGTGGAAGACGAGCGCCAAGACGTTTCCAGTATCGATTTGCTTCAAGTGCGACCGGGTAACTCTAGTAGTAGTGTACCCTTGGCCCAGGTGATTGACGGCATCAATGTCAAATGGGAGGAGCCAATCATCGGGCGGCGAGATCGGCGTCGGACAATTAC
>JBPCWA010000444.1:0-3252 GCA_051009975.1 Hyphomicrobiaceae bacterium | reverse complement strand
ACATGGCTGGGCAAGTATGTGTGCAAGACCAAAGCCTCTTACTGGAAACCGCATTATTCTGAGGCGAGTGAACACGTTGCGTGACTTCGATGACTGCAAACCTCAAGAGTGGAACCACGAAGCCGATGCGGCAGACTGAGTCGCCTTAGAATCTCATTCTTCGGCGAGCAATCGTCTGCGATTTTTCACACGGCCTGGGCCATAACCGGCCGTGGATCCGTTCCGGCCCAGCGCTGCCGAATGGCCTGCTTCAACTGCAAGCGCACTTCCATTTGAGAGGTCGTATAGTGTCGCTCAAGCGACCCGTTGTAGGGCCGTCCAACCGAAGGCAAACACACAGTCGTCAAGTTGGGGTTTGAGGCCAGCGGCTAGGCACTAAGGCACTCAGTTCACGATTGCCTCATCCAGTCGAGCCGTCTAGCATCAGCCTAGCAAACGGCTTCTCGGAAATTCTAGAGTAAGGCCGCTTTGGACATTGCAGTATTTTGGGGCGAGCATGTCTGACGAACATCAAGGTGCGTACCGGCAGCGCATTTGGCGTGGGTGTCTATTTCTCCAGAATCTTCAGAAACTGGACGGTGGTTCAAGAACGAGTTTTGCTCCAAATGCGGAACAACGGTGACCTGGATCCTGGAAGTGCGGCCAAATGATCGGGGTATTGCTAGCGGAACATTCGATCAAGCAGGATGGCACAAAATCGACCGCCATATCTGGGCGGAATCTGCACACCCATGGGTTGCCCATCCCGCCGACGCAATTGTTCTCATGGGAGGCTCACCGCCGGCGGAGTGAGCGGCGCCACGGCCGCCGATGCCTGAACTGCACAAAATCGGCTCAGGTCAGAAGCAGACCTGAGCTGGTGCAGCAGGCCACGGCTGCCATCCCCTCCAGGGCGGAGATTGGCATTTTTCGATGATAGCTCCGATCATTAATCGCGACGGCAATAGCTTAGAATGCAGACCGCTCATCGCTATAATGCGAGGTTGAAGACCGTGTTCGATGTGACTCTCCCAAGATGACAGAACTCATACTCTCTCTTCCTGAATGGCTAGGCATCTTCGTTGCGATGCTTATTGCGACAACGGTGGGCTTAGCAGTCTACCTCGTATCTCACCGATTGATTTCAACTCATCAAGAGGACGAGCTAAAAGACCCGATGAGCAGTCTGTTCCGAGTAGTTGGCATGCTCGTTAGCTTGATGCTGTCTTTGGCCTTCGCTGAAGTCGTCGTTCAATTGAATACTATAAAGAACGCTTTGCAGCGTGAGGCCATCGCAATATCCGATACCCATAGTCATCTGCGTTTGTTCGATCTGGAGAAAACCCGCGAGATACGAGCCTCGCTTCTCGAATACACCCAAGCTGTAATTGAAGATGACTGGCCTGCCCTTGCGGGAGATAGACTGGGACTGCGCACAGAGGCGCTGCAGCGGCGTTTCCTCAGGGAGCTACTGGAACTTCAGGCTGAAACTGACCACCAAAAAAGAGTCATGTCCTGGATCGAACAAGATGTGGATGTCATCAATGATGCAAGGTTACAGAGACTCAGTGGTGCGTTAGCTCAACCACCTGTCTACCTTTATGTCATAGTCTTCGGATTCTTTGTAACCATGGCATGCTTCGGAGCTTACAGACCGCAACGCCCGCTGGTTATTCTTGCAGCACTCTACACTTCGTTCGTTGGTCTCGTTCTCTATCTCATTCTTGCGCTAAGTGATCCCTTCCAAGGTGGTTTCGGTGTGGCTCCAGACACTTTTGTGCAGCTTCTTGAAAGCCTAAAATCGAGCGAGGCTTAATGACTTTCATTGAGCCGCCCCCGTGGGCCGGATGACGAGAGTGGGTCACAAGCAGACCTGAGCAACTGCAGTAAGCTACGACCGCTTTGCCCCCGGAAGCGGACGTAAGCAGGTGCAGCAATCAACGTCTGAGATGGGCCATTAGGAGACATCGCCTTGACTCTGGATGGCTACTCTTCGCAAACGTTGTCTAAGAAATTTGCCAGCAAGATTCCGCATTCAGCGGCATGGGTTGTAATCAGAAAATGACCAGCACCGTCGATCACTGCCAGACTGTTGTTCGGTACACATGCCTGCAGCCTATCAGTGATATGAACCATCGCAGAATTCGCGAGACTTCCACGGACCAGCAGAACCGGCATTTTTAGTTTTGAGTAATCCGAGCCGCTGGCTTCAAAGCGAAATGCGGTCCGCCAATCGAGAACATTCGCAAAAGTGGTCGAGCGACAATAATCCTGGACGGCTTCAGGCATGGAAGCAAACGCACCCGGAAGGCCCCAAAAATCAATGATCCGAGCAGCTGCATCCCTCTCACCAGAGTTGTACGCCTCCTCAAACTCCCGGCTCATTCGCTGGGTGTCGCCAAACAATGAGGCGTCAGAACCTTCACGCAAGAGCCAAAGCGGGTTGGCCTCGAAGGTAGTGAGGCTCAAGACGTCTACCGCACCGCTAAGCGCCGTTGCTAGAGCCGCGGTTGCACCGAATGAATGTCCGACTAGATGAACTGGCTTTCCCACCGTCAATATGGTGGATTCCACTACCCGTATTAGGTGATGGATTTCGAGATCGTCGAGGGTGCGGGTCTCATCCGTTTGGCCATATCCACACAACGAAGTTCCAATCAAGCGATAGCCAGAAGGAAGGGCTTTTTGCACGCCGCGCCATGCGCTAGGTGTGCTGTACGAGCCAGGCACGAAAACGATTGGTTGTCCCTCACCATGATCGTGATAGTCGATCCGCTGTCCGGCAGTTTCAATCATATCCATCCCGCATTTGATGCTGCTTTGTCTCAAACATAGCGGGTTCGGATCACGAATTCTTAAATTTCGCCCAATGACAGCACATGAAGCCGAAGTCTGATCTGGGTTGACAAGCCGACTATCGTCGACCGACAAGACGGCTTTGCCCTCGGAAGCGGACGTACGCAAGTGCAGCAAGACACGTCCCAGATGGGCCTGAAGAGAATGTCGAGTTAATTTACGGTTCTGCCCAAGACCCGTGCTGGAGCGCCATCGCAACCTACTATAGGCAGCGGCGCGAAGAGAAACTCAACACGACGCCCGGCCAACGTATTCAGCTTTGCCAATTGTTCAGCGATCAGGACGCCCTGCTGGAGTAATTTCCTGTGAACAGGAAAGTCGAACCCGTCAGGGCGGAGGTCAGACGGCAGTTCTGGATCGATTGTATCGACCGCAATCATTTTCACGTTTCTCTCAAGCAGCCACTCAGCAGCGTCG
>JBPCWA010000443.1:0-2894 GCA_051009975.1 Hyphomicrobiaceae bacterium | reverse complement strand
GCTTCTTAGGCGGAGGCAGGCGTTTGCCGACTTCGCGTGCAGGACCTTTGTCTTCAACGCCGGCAAGGCGAGCCAGGCTTGCCGCAATGCCAGGCGGCAAGCTCGAGAGATCTGGCAGTGCGTCACCTGAACCAGAGCGACGCGCGCCCGCAGGGCTTCCATTCTCATTCACAGAACCTGCGTCCGGCACACTGGGAACACCCTCGTGTGGTAATGGCGGAGGTGCTCCCAAAGTGCGGATATCAGTACGGGCGCCCGGCAGCGGGGAAGTCCCCGCAAGCGCCTGATCCTCTCGCTGAACCGGTGGCATTGGAGGTGACTGCTCAGACTGCAATGCTGGCGGTGCCGCAGGAACATGCACGGGCAGGCGTTCGTTTTTTGAAGATACGTCGTTCGAACGAGCTGCAGTAGGGGCAGGACGTGCCGGCGGTTTTGGCGGTTGCATCTCTGCCAACGGTCGTACGGGATTTGTTGGAGGAGCGGATTCTATGGACTGTCGCTGGCTCGTCTTAATCGTGCGCTTTCTTGTTTGAGCCGACGGTGCTTGGCGCGATTTATCCCTGAATGTAGATTTGTCACGCGGACTGGACGAATGCGAAGTAGATGACTGGACTTTGTGAGATGGATGAGCGCGGCTCGTCGCGGTCTTTCGCTCGGATTTGGTCTTAGGAGAGGAAGGAGACCGGGGTACTGTACTAGAAGAGTTATCGCCAAGTTGTTTCTTTTCGACAAAATTGCCCTTGTTGGCAGCAGGTAACTTATCCCGTTCGATCTGCGATTTCGTTCGAAAAAAGCTTTGTTGTTGGACTTTGCGCTCGGATTTGCGCACGACCTTGAGGAGCTCCCCTGTTTCGCGATCGGTCATGGGCTCGCCGTAATAAAATCCTTGAGCGTATTCGCAGCCAATCGAGCGAAGAAAACTGGCATCTTCTGCTGTTTCCACTCCCTCGGCAGTTACCAGTTTGCCAAGTTCGTGGGCTAGAGCCACGATAGAGCGCACCAGTGCTGATCCGCTTTGCTCATCAGAAGCTGATTGGACAAGACCCTGGTCGAGACCGATGGTGTCTATCGGGAATCGCCGCAAATACGCGAGCGAGGTGTAACCAGTGCCAAATTCATCAAGTGCAAGCTTTGCCCCTGCACTCTTCAACGATTCTAGAAACTCGGCTGCACGTTCAGGGTTTTTCATCGCTGCAGCTTCCTTGACGGCCAAGCGGAGCACGCCGTCAGGGACAATCGCTCGACCGACAATATGACGGATTTCTTGGACAAAATCCTTCTGAAGGAGCTGTGGTCCTGAAATGTCGACACTAACGAAAATCGGATGCTCGACACGCGGCAACAGACGCTGCCACTCAGCGGCTTGCTCCATCGCCTCTATCAAAACATGGCTGCTAAGCTTGATCAGCAGATCATTGTCAACCGTGGCTGGGAGCACGTCGAATGGATCAATCGTTCCCAATCGCGGATGCTCCCACCGTACCAACGCCGAGAACCCCGCCAGTTCCTCTCGTGGCAAATAAACGACGGGACGGAAAAATAATTTGATCTGTTTCTTCTCGAGAGCCAGACGCAATTCGCCCTCATTTGAAACCCGGTCGTCTTGGCTGTTGCGCATGCTCTGACGAAAAATTTCAATGTGATCCGGTCCCTGGCGTTTGGCGCGATGCATTGCAATTTCTGCCTCGCGAAGCAGGTCGTTATCGTCTGTATCGGGTGTTGCATTGCCATCATGTACCGCAATGCCGATGGCGCTTGTTAATACAACATCCTGACCAGCAATGCGGATGGGTGCGCGGATCGCCCGCCTTAACTGCTCAGCGAGTTGTGCTAATTGGCTTGGTGTCACTTCGCTCAGCAGCAGGATGGCGAATTGATCGCCGGCCACACGCGCCAAAGTGTCCTGACTACCAAGGTGATGAGTTAGTCGATTGGCGAGAGCCAGAAGCAAACTATCTCCTACAATCAATCCATAACTGGAATTGACACTCTTAAACTTGCCAATATCAATATAGACGATTTTCGGTACGACTGTCCTATCCGATTGTGCTCGTGTGAGAGCAACACTGAGCCGATCGAGGAACAGCTCTCTGTTGGGCAAATTGGTGACGCTGTCGTGCACCGCGTCGTGCAGCAAACGCGATTGGGCCCGACGCATGTCGGTCACGTCACGCAACAGACCGACGCAACGAAGAGTACGCCGGTCAGCTGTAGGAACACTAGCAGCCTCCAGATCGAACCAACGGTACGAATTGTCAGTATGGCGCAAGCGGAAATCTGTTTGGATGATGCCGCTGCCTCTCTCTCGTATAGATGCGAGCAAAACGCGAAATCGCTCCTTGTCCGCGGGGTGAAAGAAGGAAAGAAATTGATCCAGCTTTGATGACATCTCACCTATTTTGAGCCCGAGTGCGGTCTCCACAATGGGACTGACTTTGATTTCGTCACGACGGGCGTGCCAATCCCAAACAGCCGCGCCTGAACCGTCAACTGCGAGAGACCGCAGATTCTGTTCACTAGGTGCTGTTCGGTAGGCCGGCTCCATGGCACCAAATGCAAATTGTGTGACCGTGAACCCGAGCAGTACGACAATCAATGTAAGACCGGCAACTAAGCTCGAAACTACTAGGTCTCCGTTCAATTGGCCGGTCAAGGTCGTGGTGGCACCGAACAACCACACAAGGAAGAGGATCCAAGTCGGTATCAGTGAAAGTGCCCGATCTTGACCGCGAATGGCCAGGAATACTGTGAGCAACGCCCCAATTCCTCCCACGCTCGCGAACGAAAGGCGGGCGAATGTTGATGCCAAACGCGGATCCAGCACCGCGACAAACACCAACGACAATGCCGCGATAATCCAGACCAACGCTAGCATGCGAATAAACCCGTGCCAG
>JBPCWA010000442.1:0-25779 GCA_051009975.1 Hyphomicrobiaceae bacterium | reverse complement strand
AGGTAGAGCACCGCCCGCTGGCGCCACAATCTGGTTCAGTTCGATCAGGTTCATCGACGGATCAAAAAAATAGATCTGATGAACGCCGGCCATCGCGTAACTACCGGCGTCCGAATATGGTATGCGCGCCTTGGACAATCGAGCGCGCACTCTACCGAGATCTGAGACCGTAATCGCAACGTGTCCGCCGACGGTTGGGTTGTGAGCGAGATTATTGTCCCGGGCGAATGTAGCAATTGGTTTGACGACATGGATCCCACGGTTACACGTCCCAAAGTAGGCAATCGTATCATCCCGATGGTGCAATTCTCCGGCTTGTTCCGGGTAGACCCAAGCACCGTCGATCACGCCTAAAATGTCGCGTAAGAACGCAGCTGTCGCCTTTACGTCGACAGCTGGGGTATTGATATGGTGAATGTACCAATCCATGGGTGTTCAGTCCTATTGTCTCAACAAGAGTGCCGCGGTGATCCGGCTGCTATTCTGCCGCACATAATCGCATCAGAAGTGTGATTGCCTAACCAGACCATCTGGTAAAACTCACATCTTCACAGCAGCCTCCAGCGAGCGGATAGTCGGACACACAATTAGGATGAACACCAGTACTAGATGAGCCAGTTTGGTCGTGCACCACCATCACAATTGAATCGTCGCGTGGCATTTACGCGCGGCCTACTCATTACTTTTCGCGTTCCGGGCACGGTCCTTTGCGCCACCTCGATGGGGTTTGGTGCTTTGGCGAGAGATCTTCAGTTTGACCTACAGCAAGCACTGCTTATCACTGCGGCGTTCTACGCCCTACCAGCACAGGTTATATTTGTCGACCAGCTTGCCCGGGGGGCGACGGTGATTAGCGCCATGTTTGCCGTCATGTTGACTGCGGTACGCCTCCTGCCGATGACCGTCGCACTCATGCCCTACTTGCGCGATTGCAAGACCCCCGACTGGGTGAGTTATTTGATCGTTCATTTCGTTGCGGTGACCGCATGGATTGAGGGTAGTCGTGTACTACCGGGAATGCCTATCGCACTCCGCATTCCACATTACGCAGGCATTGGTCTCGGAATGTTGGTTGCAACATTGAGTGGTACGACCCTGGGCTTCACGTTGTCAGGGTCAGTGCCGCCGATCTTGTCCGCTACACTGCTGTTCATGACTCCCATATATTTTCTGCTTTCGATGTTTGATGCTGCGCGGAATGCGTCTGATCATGTCGCCATTGCTCTAGGCGCAGTCTTGGGTCCTACTGTTTATCTGCTTGCACCGGGCATCGATCTCCTTGCAACTGGTCTGGTTGGCGGGACAGTAGCGTTTTTCATGCACAGGATAATGAAGTGAGCCCTATTGGATCCGATTGGTCCAGCTATCTCTTAATCTTGGTCGTGGCCTGCATTGCGCACGAGCCTTGGCGGTGGCTCGGTGCATTTCTCGGTCGCAATATAGGTGAACAAGACGCTCTTTTTCTTTGGGTCCGTGCGGTGTCGACCGCTCTGGTAACGGGTCTCGTGATGCGGTTCGTTATGTTTCCGGTTGGCGTTCTAGAGACAGTTCCAATATGGATCCGCTTGCTCAGCGTGGCCATCAGTTGTGCCAGCTACTTCGTTCTGAATCGGAATCTGGGTCTGTCGATCATCATCGGGTGCGCAACACTAACAGCGCTGGGCACGCTCACATGACAGTGGGCCGTGCTAGGCCAATTTAATTCTCGCCTGAAGAAAGCGTTCTTCAAAAACACCACGGTCCGACAGAGCCTCGGTTCGATACCGTTGGTCCATCTCAGGCGAATGTCTTTGGCAATCCAGTTCAGTCCGTCCGTTCGCTACTTGAGTGTCCGTCGTAGAAAAGGAGTCCGTTCTCTATCGAAACTCGTTCGTTTCCTTCGAGACGGAAGTCTTTCTCAGGGTCATCGTCAATGCGAACAATGCAGCCATTGTTGCAGAGCCCGCGAACAATTGCATTTTGTTCAAGCGTGTGCGTTTCACGCGCCGCACCCTGAACCACTGTAATCTTCCGCGGAACACGATCTACATTGGTTACGGTCACCGCATAGCCCAGGCCGGAAAAGCCTGCGGTAAGCACGGCAAGCAACACGCAATGTGTTGACAAACGGGACACCGTAACCGCAGGCATCATTGTCTAGCGCTTTCGCTTGGCTGCCGCCTTCTTAGCGGTTGCCTTCTTAGCGGTTGCCTTCTTAGCAGGCGCCTTCTTGGCTGGTGCCTTTTTAGCAGCAACCTTTTTTGTAGGTGCCTTCTTCTTTGCTGCCGTTTTCTTCATGGCCACTTTTTTGACTGCTGTCTTTTTAGAAGCAGTCTTCGACGCCGGTCGCTTTGCAGTGGTCTTCTTTGACGCCACCTTCTTCATTGCGACTTTCTTAGCCGGCGCTTTCTTGGATGGCGACTTGCGTGCACTTGATTTAGCCGCCGCCTTCTTTGCTGGTGCCTTCTTCGAGGCTGCCTTTTTTGCAGGAGCCTTCATTGCCTTCTAACCTTTCTCATAGTCTTGGAGAGGGATGTTGTTCCAGCGTACAGCTCGAACAGCTTGCACTCTTATGGTTTTCTGTCGTAACGACAAACGGAATTTTCCGGTGACCATTATCGAAAAAACCGATAGATAAGGATGAGTACTGCCAAGCGGGCGCGCACCGAACTCGGCGGCGCGCGGGAAATATCATGGACATCAATCTAGCACGAACGTTTTTAACAGTAGCCGATACAGGTAGCTTCATTGAAGCTGCGCGCAAGATGCACGTAACACAATCCACAATTAGTGCACGCATACGAACTTTGGAAGACCAACTGGACAAGGAACTCTTTGAACGGTCGAAGACCGGTGCTGCGTTGACATTTGCGGGTGAGCAATTTCGCCGACATGCGCTTGCATTTGTAAGAGTATGGCAGCATGCCCAGTTGGACGTCAGCGGCTCAAGCAAGCATCGCGACAAGTTGTCGATTGGTGCACCAATGAGTCTTTGGGACGGCTTTCTGCTCACTTGGGTTTCGTGGCTGCGCCATAATATTCCTGACATTGCGGTGAGTGGTAGCGCACAGCTGCCATCGGCTGTAACGCAAGGTATTCTCGAAGGTAAGATTGATCTCGCCGTTATGTACCAGCCGCTCAACTTCACCGGGTTGGCATGTGAACATTTGTTCGACGACGAATTCGTTATGGTAACAAGCGTTAAGGCAGGTCAGCGACGCAATGCCTACGACTATGTTGTACTGGATTGGGGACCAGACTTTGAACTGGAGAACATGGCGGACGACCCTGATGTCCTGAACCCGGATCTTAGTCTCGATGTCGGCAGCATTGGAGTTGAATACCTGCTATCAAACCCAGCGTCTGGCTATTGTCCGGTACGCATCGCGCGACGACACATTGCACGTGGCCGGCTACGAATTCCTCAACGCGCCAGACGTTTTACGTATCCGGTATACATGACCTACCCGGAGTTCAGGGACGAAGAGGCCTTTGAACCAATCTTGAAGGCGCTACGTTCGCAGGCATCTCGCATCGAACGGTCGCGATAGGTCTCTCGCACAGCGCGATCTTTCGGGCGACGCCCCGGCAAACCGGTGATCTTGAACGACGGATTACCAGGTCTCTATTTGACGACGTTGTCGATTGCCATCAAATCCCGCACGAGGGGCTCAAATTGTGCCAATGGCACCATGTTAGGCCCATCTGACGGAGCTTGATCCGGATCGCCATGTGTCTCGATAAAGAGCCCCGCCACACCCACGGCAACAGCTGCACGGGCCAATACCGGGACATAACGACGATCGCCGCCGCTCGCTTTGCCTCGACCGCCGGGTTGCTGTACCGAGTGCGTGGCATCGAAAATCACCGGACAACCAGTCTCAGCTAAAATAGGTAACGCCCGCATGTCCGAAACCAGCGTGTTGTAGCCGAAGGACACGCCGCGTTCAGTCAACAAGATGTTTGGATTGCCGCTCTCCAGGACTTTATCCACAACATGAGACATGTCCCAAGGCGCTAGAAATTGACCCTTCTTTATTTTGACCACACGCCCCGTTTGTGCGGCAGCTGTCAGAAGGTCTGTCTGACGACAAAGGAATGCGGGAATCTGGAGTACGTCAACAACTTCGGACAGCACAGAACATTGGCCTGCCTCGTGGACATCGGTCACGATGGGAACGTCAAGCTGCGCACGTATTTCCGCGAAAACGTCGATACTGGCAGACAGCCCCATACCCCGGCTACTAGAACGGCTGGTGCGATTAGCTTTATCAAATGACGTCTTGAAGACAAATCCGATCCCCAAACGAGCACAAATCTCCTTGAGTGCCGAAGCCATTTCCAGAGCATGCGCCCGACTTTCCATAGCACAGGGGCCAGCGAACAGAGAGATGGGGCGATCGTTGGCAAATGCGACCGAACCAATACGCACAACTGGACTTGGACTGATGGGGTGCTCCCATGCTGGCTCTGTGTGCGATTCAGACATGTTGATATCGGTCATATGACCTCGTCCTTTGCTGCATCTCGCTCACGACTGCATAGCATTGTTCCACAATACCGTCATCGCTGACATTGGTTCATCCATAGATCAAATACGACTGATCAAGGCAGTGGGCTGCGGACCTCGTTGGTTTTCCGAGTGCGCCAAAGGCACAATGCGCTTGCCAGCCCACTTATGAGCCTTACCACTTGTGAACCTTGTCCGAGTAGGACAGCGAACGTTTGGGATATCCGATACGTCATTCGACGGGGACCTGAATTGATCCCTGCGGAGCCTTTCTAGACCAGGCGACTTTGCTTCACAGCTGCTTCAATGAAACTTCTAAACAAAGGATGAGGCTCGAATGGCCGGCTTTTGAGTTCCGGGTGAAACTGGACACCGATGAACCACGGATGATCAGGATATTCGATAATTTCAGGCAGCAAACCGTCGGGTGAGGTGCCTGAGAATTTAAGTCCGGCAGCTTCTAACCGCTCTCTATAGCCCGCGTTCACTTCATAACGATGCCGATGCCGGTCAGATATGCGCGTGTCACCGTAAATCTCCGCAACGCGGCTGTTCGGATCCAGGGTAGCATCATACGCGCCAAGGCGCATGGTGCCGCCGAGATCGCCATCTTGCATGCGTATTTCCAGTTCGTTTTCGCGCAACCATTCCGTCATCAACCCGACCACGGGTTCATCAGCTGGGCCAAATTCAGTCGAATTGGCACCTGCTATCCCCGCAAGGTTCCGCGCGGCCTCGATGCAGGCCATTTGCATTCCGAAGCAAATGCCGAAAAACGGTACGCTACGTTCACGTGCGAATTTCGCCGCTAAGATTTTGCCTTCGGCGCCACGCTCGCCAAATCCACCTGGAACGAGAATTCCATCGACACCGGCAAGATGCGTCGCAGGATCCTCGCGCTCAAAGATTTCCGATTCGATCCATGTCGTCTTGACATTTATGCGATTGGCCAACCCACCGTGGACCAGCGCCTCGTTAAGCGACTTGTATGCATCTTTGAGGCCTGTGTACTTACCAACGATTGCAATTGTAACCTCACCCTCCGGTGAGGCAATCGCATTGGATATTTCGGTCCAACGGGACAGTTCGGGGACTGGTGCATCCGTGATAGCGAACGCTTCCAAAACCTCCGCATCCAACCTTTCAGCGTGGTAGGCTAGCGGCACGTCATAAATTGACGCAACATCAAGAGCCTGAATTACAGCGCTCTCTCTCACATTGCAGAAGAGTGCGATCTTGCGGCGTTCCGTGACCGGAATAATGCGATCGCATCGACACATCAAAACATCCGGCTGGATGCCGATAGAACGGAGCTCCTTCACTGAATGTTGTGTGGGTTTTGTCTTCAGTTCGCCGGCCGAGGGAATAAACGGAACCAAAGTGAGGTGAACAAAAATTGAGGCCAAACGTGGTAATTCGTTGTTGAGCTGACGGATAGCTTCGAAAAATGGCAATCCCTCGATATCGCCAACCGTCCCACCAATTTCCACCAGAACAAAATCCACACCTTCATCGCCAGCCAAGACAAATTCTTTAATGGCGTCGGTTACATGCGGAATGACTTGCACGGTTCCACCCAGATAATCACCACGCCGCTCTTTGGATAGGATGTCTTGATAAATTCGTCCCGCTGTCACGTTGTCCGACTTACGGGCGGGTACCCCGGTGAACCTTTCGTAGTGTCCAAGGTCCAAATCGGTTTCCGCTCCATCATCAGTGACAAAAACTTCTCCATGCTGAAACGGACTCATGGTACCCGGGTCAACATTCAAGTAGGGATCGAGCTTACGAAGTCGAACGGAATACCCGCGCGCTTGCAGAAGCGCGCCCAGGGCGGCTGATGCGAGTCCTTTTCCAAGAGAGGAGACCACACCGCCGGTAATGAAAATGTACCGTCGCATGGGCTTGCAGAATATACAGGAGCGGCGATGATTCGAAGTGGCATTTCAGCACTATCGTCATCTACTTTGAGATTTCGGACACAGGAAGCGACCTCGAGACGCAGATGATTGTGCGATTGCCGTGGATCTTTGTTGTGGTGATGTTTGATAGTCTAAGCTTCAGATATGCAGAAGCAAAACCTGTGAATGCTTGATAGCTGATTTACTCTACATCATTCTCGTTCCTCGGCTGGCGCGTGAGGCAACCCGCACGAAAGACCTCGAACGGCGTTTTGGAACTTCAATGCTCACCAATAATAACGGGTCACGCATTCCCGGCGCGGCCGATGGAAGCGATGGCCAATGCGTGACTACGAAAAAAAGCTTACATCCAACTCTAACGTCAACTCTGGTTCTGGTGATGCGTACCCAAGTTACTGACTTTGAGGAATTGATGGCAAACTCTCGCCACCTCGCCCGCCTTTCAGCGCGTCCAGCACACCGCTATCGCCGCCCGTTCCAGTTGCTGGTGCCGGTCCTGGAGTTGTGGATCCGGACTGGCCTGGTGCCGGAGCAGTGAATCGAGATTGAGCGGTCTGAGGCTGCTTACCCAGCCACGCAAGTGCCAACGCAACCACGAAAAATCCACCAGCGAGACCCGCCGTCGCTCGCGTGAGCAAATTCGCGGTCCCACGTCCGGTCAAGAAGCCTCCACCGCCACCTCCGCCACCGATACCAAGCGCGCCACCTTCAGACTTCTGTAGGAGGATAATCACGATCATCGCGATACAGATTAGCAAGTGGACGACAAGAAGAAGCTCGGCCATGGATTGTCCTTTGGCTCGTTTGTGGTTCGTGATCTGAATTGAACCAATATACCATCTGTTGCGGCCGCGCCAGCGTAAGGCGCCATACAAATCATCGCGGATGGTAGTCTAGTACCCACACCTAACTTAGGGAGCAGGACGGCGAACTGGTAGTGGAATTTCTGCACGAACGGCACTTTTTATGCGCGAATCCGAAGGCCGACGCGTTGGTGGGGGGGGCAATGGTATTGTTTCCCCAATCTGCGCTCCCGAGTCACCCAGTTGCTTATTGGGACGAGACGCATGAGCAAGTTCAGAAGCGTCGCGACACCCAAACAGTATCTTTTCGTCAAGGTCAATCAGCCGCCGCACCTGCTCGACTTGCTTGACGGGCAGTGTCGAAGCAACCGCTTGTGGATCGCGCTTAATAATATCGCGAATGCCTGAAGTCTCCAGAGCCGCACGCTCCTCCTTATACGCCGCGCACGACTGCTTAGTCTCGTTCTCCGCCGCATGCGTTGTGGTCGGCTCCGCTCGCGTTGGAACGCCCGCAATCAATTCGGCAGTTAGAAATCCACCCAACACGACGGCCCAAGTGCCGCAATAAGCGCTCATTCGCATCTTCAAAGCGTTGGATCTCCAAAATCCTAGCTGACAGCTACTCGCACAGGCCATCCTTAATCTGAATCTGCATATATTTCGTCGCAAACGTGAATTATCCCTAAAAATTCGTCAGCCCTGAGGCTAGCCCCCCCGACGAGAGCACCATTGACGTTTGGAATACTGAGTAATTCCTTTGCGTTGGTGGGTTTGACTGACCCGCCATAGAGAATCGGGATTCTTGCACCGCTGCCGAATTTGGCCTGGAGCTGACCGCGAATGGAGTTGTGGACAGTAGCTATGTCCGTGGTGCTCGGAGTTAGGCCCGATCCGATTGCCCATACCGGCTCATACGCAACAATTGTATTCGATGCTGTGCTGCCATCGGGCAGCGAATGGCTCAACTGACGCTCGATAACATTCAGTGTTCGACCAATGTTCCGTTCTCCGGCCGTCTCGCCAATGCAAATAATCGCCGTCAAGCCCGCGGCCAGTGCTGCATCTGCTTTGGCACGGACGTCCCTGCTCAATTCGGCGTGATCAGACCGTCTCTCAGAATGGCCGACGATGACAGTCGTTGCCCCTGCATCCATCAGCATTTTTGCCGACACATCACCAGTGTGCGCACCTGCCTCAACCGCGTGACAGTCCTGAGCACCGAGCTTAATCCGCGTTCGGGACAAGTCGCATGCCAAGCTCGCAAGTAGGGTCACGGGAGGGCAAATCACCACAGTAGTCGGCTCTGGCGACCGTCGTTCTGCCTTTCCGACCGTTATGGCTTCACGAAGCGACGTCATCAGGCCATTCATCTTCCAATTGCCGGCAACTATGGGCTTTATCATCCTACTATCCAAATCTCCTCAGGTCGTCCTGCACAATGGTGTTGATGGCGTCCACGCAAGGAACCTCGCGGACGATTGTTCGGACGAGGGTTGATTTCGTCGGGCAAAACCGCAATCTGCTAAATGTCGCTCCACGATTGGGCAAAGCGCGTCTTAGTGATGTGTCGTCCAGTCAGCCATTTCATGTTTGACGTTACGGTATCAACTAAACATGCTTGAAGCTCTCCGCAAAAGTGCAACTGGAATATTCGCCAAGATCCTCATTGGTCTTCTCATCCTTAGTTTTGCCGTTTGGGGCGTCGCTGACGTCATTACCGGCGTTGGACGCAACGTTGTTGCGGATGTCGGCGGAACTGAAATCGGCATGGAGGAATTTCGGCGGCAATACCAGAACCAGTTAGATGCGGTATATATGCGTACACGAAGTCGATTGACGCCAGAGCAGGCCCGGGCGTTCGGTATAGAGCGCCAAGTCATCGACGCCATGATTGGATCGCGCGCCGTAGCCAATCACGCGAAGGCATTGAACTTGTCGATCACCGACAACGCAGTCGAACAAGAAATCGAAAATGATCCTCTATTTCAGGGGGCCAATGGACAATTCAACCCGGAACGCTTTCGCCAGATCCACCGCAATGCCGGTTATTCGGAAGAGCAATTCGTCCAGACGCAGAAAGCCGAGACAGTACGCGAGCAACTCACGGACGCACTGCTGGAGAATGTCACACCATCAGACACCCTGTTGACGGCGTATGCGACCTATCGCGACGAAGAGCGGGTCGCGCGGTACTTTACGCTTAATCCTCAAGTGACAATCAACCTGGGCAAACCAACCCCTGAGGAATTACGCAAAACGTACGAAGCGAACAAGTCTCAGTTTGTGTCCCCGGAGAGGCGACACGTTGAAGTTTTGATGATCACGGCCGACGACGCTAAAAGGCAAGTGAACATTTCAGATGACGAATTGAAGACCGACTACGAGACCTCAAAAGACAGTTTTAGTGTGCCCGAAAAGCGGCGCGTGTTTCAAATCCCATTCAAAGACGCAGGCGCTGCCGGTGCCGCTCGAGAAAAAATCCTGCAGGGAACATCGTTCGATGAAGTTGCCAAGGCCAGTGGCGCAAAAACAACCGACATTGATCTAGGACTCGTTACCAAGTCCGACCTAATAGATCCGAAGATTGCCGAAGCTGCTTTTTCCTTAGAAAAGGAGACCGTCTCGGAAGTCATTGACGGACAATTTAGCACGGTGTTGCTTAAAGTCAGCGACATTCGACCGGGCAAAGTACCGCCGTTCCAGGACGTCAAAGAGCAAATTCGGGATCGCCTAGCGGGACGCGAAGCTCCTGCACAAATTAGGAAAATGCAAGATCAAGTAGAAGACAATCGTTTGGCCGGAAAATCATTAAAGGAGATCGGCGACCTCCTCGGTATAACGTATCACGACATTGCGGCTGTTGATCGATCTGGCAACGGCCCAGATGGCAAACCGGTATTGGCTTCACCCGACCTCACGGCAATTATCGCAACCGCCTTTGCGAGCTCTGTTGGGGTTGAAAACGAAGTCCTGGAGCTATCAGACGATGGGTACGCCTGGGTCCGATTGCTCGATGTGACAGCCTCGGAACAACGACCATTCGACGACGTCCGGACCGAAGTCGCGGAACTCTGGAAGAGCAACGAAACAAATAAGTTGCTTGGCGAGCAGGCAAAATTGTTTGTGGACGAGTTGAATGACGGATCCGATTTTGCCACGGTCGCTGCGAAGGCAGGTGGAGAGGTCAAATCTACGGCTCCGTTTAAGCGTGCCGATCAAGTCGATGGGCTTTCTCCGGCGGCCGTCGCTCGTGCGTTTGCCATAAAACAAAATGATACGGTGTCGGTCATTTCTGCCGACGGCCTGTCCCGAAGTGTATTGGAAGTAACGCAAATCAAAGAACCCACAAAGCAAGGCGATGCCGAAAAAGAGCGCTTAGCTGACCAATTGGCCAACGAAATTCGCCGTGATGTGCTAGCAGAGTACATTGCGGGTCTTCGCGACGAACAAGGCTACAGCCTCAATCAAGCGCTCATCGACCAAACCGTGGGTATCGTACCTCGCGCCGGGTACTGATCGCTGACATCGAGAGCCGAGTTGCAGCATGTTCTGCGCGAGCACGACGTGGCAAACAGGAGCAGGCCCGTGATTGAGGGACAGCCCGGCGACGAAATTGACGTCATTCCTGCCTTTTCGGATTTCAAGTGTGGTCATGAAAATGGCCACGTGCAATTGGCTCTGACCCGTCTCGTCGCGGATATGGAAACACCCGTTTCCGCCTACATGAAAGTTGCCAAGGATCAGTCGATGTCCTTTCTTCTGGAGTCCGTTGAAGGGGGGGTAGCCCGCGGTAGATATTCTATCATAGGACTAGCGCCCGACGTTGTGTGGCGGGCATTTGGCGACAGAGCAGAGATTAATCGGGATCCGATCCGAAATCCCAATTCTTTTGAGCCTTCAGGTCAGCCGACGCTCCAATCACTCCGCAGTCTCCTTGCCGAATCAAAAATCGAACAACCAGAAGATGTCCCGCCGATGGCGGCCGGTGTGTTTGGTTACATGGGCTATGATACGGTGCGCTTGATCGAGCAGCTGCCGAATGAGCGTCCTGATGCTCTCGGCGTACCTGATTCACTGCTTATCCGCCCGACGATTATGGTCATCTTTGACGCTGTAAAGGATGAACTCGCCGTCGTGACTCCATGCAGACCGAGTCAAGATGAAACGGCAGAAATGGCCTATACTGCGGCGCAGCTGCGGCTCGAAGCAGTCGTTCGTGCGCTCAACGCACCCGTGAATGAGACAACGCTCAGCGCCCCCAGCGACCTGGTTGCGGCGGAACCGACTTCCAACACGTCACCATCTGAGTTCTTAGCCATGGTAGACCGCGCCAAGGACTACATTATGGCTGGCGACGTCTTTCAAGTTGTGCTGTCTCAGCGTTTCTCTACCCCTTTTCCGCTATCACCCTTCTTGCTCTATCGAGCCCTGCGTCGGACCAATCCATCGCCATTCCTATTCTTCCTGGACTTTGGCAATTTTGCGTTGGTGGGATCCAGTCCAGAAATACTCGTAAGGGTCAGGAATGGCGAGGTCACGATCCGGCCCATCGCTGGAACGGCACGACGCGGTGAAACGGTGAGCGAAGATAATCACTTGGCGCAGATGATGCTTGCCGATCCGAAGGAGCGCGCGGAACACTTAATGTTGCTTGATCTTGGTCGCAATGACGTTGGGCGCGTCGCCGAGATCGGTAGCGTTCAAGTGACTGACCAGTTTATCGTCGAACGTTATAGCCATGTCATGCACATTGTTTCGAATGTGGTCGGAGCCCTAAAGTCGTCCCATGACGAAATCGATGCGCTCATGGCGGGGTTTCCCGCTGGCACGGTTTCCGGGGCACCGAAAGTCCGCGCTATGGAAATTATTGATGAACTCGAGAAGGACAAACGCGGCCCTTACGCTGGCTGCGTGGGGTACTTTTCCTCAGACGGAGACATGGATACGTGCATCGTGCTGCGGACTGCTCTAGTCAAAGACGGTGTCATGCATGTGCAGGCTGGGGCTGGCCTCGTCTATGATTCGATCCCTGAAAGCGAGCAGCAGGAGTGCATCAACAAGGCCAAGGCACTGATCCGCGCCGCGGAAGAAGCGGTTCGTTTCGCCGGCGGACGTGCACGCGAAACGGGCAGAGGCAGTAATCGTGGTGCCTTTGGCTAAAACTGAAGACAGTCGGGACTTCAATGACAGTTGGCTATTGACGATGTTGCACCTATTGTTATTTAGACATGCTAAATCAAGTTGGGCTGACCCTCGCCTGGATGACCACGATCGGCCCCTCAACGAACGCGGAGAACGCGACGCGTCTCGAATGGGCGAGTTCATCGGAACTCTCGATCTCCGATTGGAATTGATATTATGCTCGACCGCCAACCGCGCTCGCGAAACACTGCGGCTCGCTTTGCCAGGCGCGATCTCGAAAGGTGTACCGGCCATCAGGTTCGAACGGGGCCTCTACGAAGTTGAGGAAAACGTGATCAGGCGACGACTCGAGAGAATACCCGATGCCACAAGTTCAGTCCTCGTCGTTGGCCACAACCCAGGCATGCACAAGTTAGCTCTTCGCCTGATGAGTGGCGATCCCAACAGTGCTTCACTGCCCTTCGTCGCAAAGTATCCGACCTCGGCACTTTCAGTTTTGGCGAGTTCCAGGTCAAACTGGAAACGGGCAACTTGGGATCGTTGGCGACTTGAGACCTTTATGACACCCAAACACCTGCAAGCCCCCGGCTAACAATTCGGACCGCGGAGCGATGCTGTGTCTTCACCAGTTTAGCGCTTGACGCTTCCTCATGTCCTCTCATACACCGATACCATGTTACTGCTCATAGATAACTACGACAGCTTCACCTACAATCTAGTCCACTTCTTGGGCGAACTGGGTGCCAGTTGTGAGGTTGTACGAAACGACAAGATATCGGCAGCAAAAGCGCTGAGCAAAAAACCTAAGGCGATTGTTTTATCTCCGGGCCCTTGTACGCCAAATGAAGCTGGGATTTGCCTCGATCTTGTCAGGGAAGCTGGAGGGCAGTTACCTATCCTTGGCGTCTGCCTTGGCCACCAAGCAATTGGTCAAGCCTATGGTGGCGAAATTGTTCGTACCACTCCAATGCACGGCAAGTTGTCGACTATTCGACACAATGGCCAAGGCGTTTTTGTAGATCTGCCACAAACCATAACCGTCACGAGATATCATTCTCTAACTATTGAACGTTCTAGTCTTCCCGAATCGTTGTCGGTTACAGCCGAAACAGACGATGGCCTTGTTATGGGCGTGGCACATCGCAGCCATCCTGTCCACGGAGTTCAATTTCATCCAGAGAGCATTGCTTCCGAACAAGGTCACGCTCTGCTAGAGAATTTCCTCAACTTGGCTGGTTTTAAGATCAACCGCCGCAAAAGTGCCGGCTAGATCGGCCAGATCGGCTAGTCTGGCTAGTCTGGCTAGTCTGGCTAGTCTGGCTAGACTGGCTTGTCCGTTCATTACATTACCGAAAGTTGGTTCATGTCGGAAACTGAACTGAAGGCCCTCATTCAAAAAGTATCTACGCGTGCAACGCTTGAACGAGATGAAATCCAACTGGCGCTCAACATCATGATGTCTGGTTTGGCAACCCAGGCCCAGATGGGCGCGTTTTTGATGGCGCTGCGTGTGCGCGGTGAAACTGTGGAGGAGATCACTGGCGCCGCGGAGCTGCTTCGCGAACGAATGACCGGCGTCGATACGCCAGTTGGCGCAATCGATATCGTGGGGACGGGCGGGGACGGCCATGGCACGTATAACATTTCTACTTGTTCAGCACTTGTTGCGGCCGGCGCCGGCGCCAAGGTCGCCAAGCATGGCAATCGATCCGTATCATCTCGGTCTGGCGCATCCGACGTCCTGGCGGCACTCGGAGTAAAAACCGATCTCGGCCCAGCGCAGGTGGCGCGATGCATTGCGGAGGCTGGTGTCGGTTTTATGTGGGCTCCATTGCACCATTCCGCAATGAAGCATTGGGCGCCAGTACGTGCCGAGTTGGGTATCCGCACCATCTTTAATGTTCTTGGCCCTATCTGCAATCCTGGCCGAGTAAAGCGTCAGGTCGTTGGCGTCTATGCTGCGGATCTGGTTGAACCCATTGCACGCGTTCTCAACAATTTGGGCAGTGTCCATGTCTGGGTAGTACATGGTCATAATGGATTGGATGAGCTGACGACAACGGGGGCTAGTAAGGTAGCCGAGCTCAAGAATGGCTCAGTACGCATGTTTGATGTAATGCCGGCCCAAGCTGGACTACCACTTGCACATCTCTCAGATCTCCTAGGCGGCGATGCTGCCGAAAACGCGGCGGCAATCCTGAGTGTGTTAGGCGGTCAACGGGGTGCGTTCCGGGATATTGTCGTCTTGAATACCGCGGCCGCTTTGGTTGTCGCCGATAAGGCCGAAAACTTACTAGAGGGTGCAGAACTTGCCTGCACAGCTATCGATTCAGGGGCTGCCAAATCTGCACTGGAGCGTCTCATCGCGGTCAGCAAGGCTTAACTCCGCTCCCGTGCTCCTTTTGGGATCTAACTGTTTCCGAGCTCGTTGAACGTCGGTCTGATGGGACGTTTGGGTTCGCCTTCCGTTATGACTATCGAGCACCAGACCACACGTGCTTAAGACGCAAGAGGGACTGGCCGCCCCGTGGCAAACAATGCGAGGCCGCTCCGCCACAACAGGAGCAGCATAACGAGTATATTGACCAGATTCCAAACGATGCCGTTTAAGAATGCCGCGCGATAGGAACCGGTCTGATCGAATATCCAACCAGACATCCAACCACCCAATGCCATACCCAGGATCGACGCCATCACGACAAGCCCAACTCGCTGCCCCGCCTCAGCTGCCGGTAGGTATTCGCGAACAACCAACGCATAACTGGGAACAATGCCACCCTGGGCCAAACCAAACATGAATGAGACGACCTAGAGAGATGCGAGCCCATCAAATGGCAAATAGAATATCAGTGCGACGCATTGTAAGACCGAGCCAAGGATGATGGTGCGCACACCGCCCACCCGATCAGCGATCAGGCCAGATATAACGCGACTGACAATCCCTGTGGCTAGCATAATAGACAGGATCTCGGCACCAACAGCCGGTCCGTACCCGAGATCAATGCAGTATGCCAGCACGTGCACTTGCGGCATGGACATCGCCACGCAACAACTGATGCCCGCGATGATCAGCAGGGTCTGCAATAAAAGCGGCGAAAACGACTGTCTGTTCTCTGCCGCGGAGGCCTTCCCGTCATATGTCGCAAGCGACACGGTTTTGCCCGGTGGATCCCCGCGCAGGAACCAACTGAGTGGGACCATTGTAAGGAGGCAAATCATACCAACGACCATGTACGTTGTTCGCCAACCAGAGCTCGCTATGAGTTGCTGAAGTAGAACAGGCCAAATGGCGCCTGCCAGGTAGTTTCCACTCGCCGCCAATGCGACAGCGATGCCGCGGCGACGCTCAAACCACAACGAGATGCTGGCGATCAAAGGTCCAAAAGTGGCCGCAGTGCCGAGACCGATCAACAGCCCCTGGATTACAGTGAACAGCCGAATGTCTGTTGCTTGCGCGGCGAGCAGGAACCCCGCACACAGCAAAATTGCTGAGGTTATGATGGGTAGCGTGATCCCAAGCCGATCCGCGAAGCGACCTACAACCGCGTTGCCTAACGCAAACCCGATCATTGTAGCCGTATACGGCAGGGATGCGTCCCCGCGCGACACTCCGAATTCAGCTTGAACGTCCGGCAAAACGACAACGACCGACCACATGCCGATGCCGCCTATTGTGCTCAACAAAACTGAGATGAACAAACGAAACCAAGCCTCGCCGCTGTCCAGTTTGGACCGCTTAAGGGCCGAACAGTTGTGCTGTGTCGTGCGCGGAATGGCGGGCATCGCCGCGTCCCTCATACTCTATTTCGTGAATGGCGGTTGGACTGGCGGGTCGTCAAGTCATCAGCTTATTTGCTGGATCGCGGTGGCCAGGAACCTTCACTCCTACTTCAATATTGGTTGGGAGAACACTTTCTTCTCTTAGAACCGCTGCCCTTGCCTATGCCGGCTTGACAGGTCCGGCATGATTAGGAGCAACTATCGCTTTCAGTTTGACTGGTTTATTGTGCGTATCAACTTATGTCGTCGGCATCTACTATGGACAGCAATGAGTACTATTCTTGACCAGATAACGACCTACAAGCGCGACGAAGTGGCATCGCAGAAGGCTCAAACGACGCTCTCTGCGATGGAGGAGCTGGCGCGAGCTGCCGAACCAGTTCGTCCCTTCGCTGGCGCCCTAGAACAGAGACGGACATATGGTAGATTTGCTCTCATTGCAGAGATAAAAAGAGCAAGTCCGTCAAAGGGGTTGATACGAGAGGATTTCGATCCACCGCAGCTTGCACAGTCTTACCAACTAGGGGGTGCTGCCTGTCTATCGGTGCTGACCGATGGACCATCTTTCCAAGGTGCACCAGAATACCTGGCATCGGCCCGTAACGTCACGGACCTTCCAACACTGCGTAAAGATTTCATGATCGACACGTACCAAGTTCCACAAGCGCGATCTTGGGGAGCGGATTGCATCTTGATCATTCTGGCACAGGTGGACGATGCCTGTGCGCAGGATTTGGCGGCGGCGGCGCAGAGCTGGAAAATGGACGCAATCGTTGAAGTGCACGATGAGGTGGAGTTGGCACGCGCGCTAGAGCTTGACTGCCGTCTTATCGGCATCAACAATCGCGACCTGCGGACGTTTGAAACGACACTTGAGACAACAGAACGTCTGGCAGCACGCGTCCCGGAAGACCGGATTGTCATCTCAGAGAGCGGTATCAGTTGTCACGCAGATCTTAACCGATTGGAGCGCGCAGGCGTCGGCGCCTTCTTAGTTGGTGAGAGCCTTATGCGCCATCCCGATGTAGCGACTGCCACACGCCAACTGCTGGAAGGTACGTCCTGATATGGCCCAGTTGACCCACATCAACGACCGCGGCGAAGCGGAAATGGTTGATGTTAGCGAGAAGATGTCGACCCGCCGCGTGGCCCAGGCTGAGGGTCGCATCGAAATGCAGCCGCACACGCTCGCCTTAATCCGTTCAGGTGTTGCAAAGAAGGGAGATGCCATTGCGACAGCCCGGATTGCAGGCATCATGGCCGCCAAACGAACGCACGAACTCATCCCTCTATGCCATCAACTCTCCCTGAGCAAGGTCAATGTCGACTTCCACGAGCTGGAAGCCGACACAGCAACAGGTTTGCGCGCCATCGCCACTGCGCGAGTAATCGGGCAGACAGGCGTAGAAATGGAAGCACTCACCGCCGTCTCCATCGCCTGCCTCACGTTGTATGATATGCTGAAGGCCACCGATCGAAGTATGGTAATTTCTGGAATACGACTGCTTGCGAAGTCCGGTGGCAGCTCCGGCACCTTCGCAGCTGATCAGCCAGTACTCAAAGATTGACGGAGCCAAATTGCTGCAGGTTTCCGAAGCTCTCGCGCGCGTTCTCGCCAACGCTGTCCCCGTTGAGACAGAAATAGTTTGTCTTCTCGACGCTGATGGCCGCGTTCTCGCAAAGGCGTTGACGGCACGGCGATCGCAGCCACCGTTCAATGTTTCCGCGATGGATGGCTTTGCCGTTGTCAGAAACGACGTATTGTCCCCCCCGGTGGTGTTGAATGTCATTGGTGTTTCTGCTGCAGGCCATGGCTATCATCAGCCACTAGCGCCTGGCGATGCCGTCCGCATTTTCACTGGGGCACCGTTACCTCCGAACGCGGATGCGATTGTGATCCAAGAGAACACGCGATCGGTTGGCCAACAGGTCGAAGTTTTAGAGGGTCTTCCCAATCCCGGACATGTGCGTGCGGCTGGCATGGATTTCAGAACGGGAGAGACACTCCTTGCCGCGGGCCGCCGATTGACGGCGCGCGACGTGTCCCTTGCCGCGGCCATGGGTTATGCCTCGCTGGAAGTGCGTCGTCGACCTCGTGTAGATATTATTGCAACAGGCGACGAAATTGTGCTTCCAGGTGATCCCATTGGGGTAGATCAGATTGTTTGCTCAAATCCATTTGGAGTGGCCGGTATAGTTCAGCGGGCGGGTGGCTCACCTTATTTCAGGGGCATAGCCCCGGATGAGCACTCAGCCCTGGCCGAAATGTGCAAGTGTGCGATTGGCGCCGATCTCCTAATCACCATCGGCGGTGCTTCGGTGGGGGATCACGATATTGTGGCACCGGTTCTCAAATCCATGGGAATGACCCTGGATTTCTGGAAGATCGCAATGAGACCTGGCAAACCACTGATGTGTGGTCAGATAGGTTCCACGTTAGTGATCGGGCTGCCCGGCAATCCAGTCTCGTCGTTGATCTGTTCCCACGTCTTTATTCGTCCCCTGATCCACGCGTTGTTGAACGTATCGCCGGGCGAACCTGACCTAGAAATGGCGACCGCGGCTGTCGCCCTGGATCCGAATGGATCGCGTCAACATTATATGCGCGCAATCGCAACGCGAACGGGTGAAGGAGAGGTACTCGTCACGCCTGTTGCTTCTCAGGACAGTTCGCTCTTGCGCGCGCTCGCCGCATCCAACGCCCTCATTGTGCGTCCCCCAAATGCACCACCCGTCACTAAAGGCAGCCAAGTTCCGATCACCAGAATCGATTTTTAGGTACATGACTTAGCGATCCCGATCCGACAGCAACTATCACCACACGAGAAAACACTTGAAGAACAACGCAGGAACATATATGACTATGTTTACCTAAAGTTCTGCGTTTGTATTCATTCCATAAAATAGATACGACGCGCGCGACGAGGCTCTCAAGATGCTTACGCAAAAGCAAAAAGACCTTTTGATGTTCATAAATGCTCGACTCCAAGATACCGGCGTCCCGCCATCCTTTGACGAGATGAAAGAAGCACTCAATCTCAAATCGAAGTCTGGCATTCATCGGTTAATCACCGCACTTGAAGAGCGTGGATTTATCCGACGATTACCACATCGTGCGCGCGCTCTACAGGTCATTAAGCTGCCTGGAGCGGAACCGGAATCAGTGGAGACATTGCCTCGGACCAATCTCCGCTTAGTCAAGAACAGTGCGCCGACACCCCCTTCTCCTCACCACCCTGCCTCGACGGTTCTCGATAGTCGGACTGTTTCTGTTCCTGTAATGGGTCGAATTGCGGCTGGCGTGCCTATTTCGGCAATTCAAGACCACAGTCACGACATTGCTTGCCCACCGGACCTCCTCACGAGCGGTGAGCATTTTGCCTTGGACGTTCGTGGTGACTCCATGGTGGATGCCGGTATTCTAGATGGCGATACGGTGATTATTCGTCGCTGTGACACAGCCGAGAATGGCGACGTCGTCGTTGCACTAGTTGACGAAGAGGAAGCAACGCTCAAGAGACTCCGCAAGCGTGGCGGCGGGGCAATTGCATTGGAGGCGGCCAACCCAGCCTACGAGACTCGTATCTTTGGCCCGGACCAAGTTCGCGTGCAGGGGCGCCTGGTTGGTTTGATCCGGCGTTATTGACGCGGCGAATGGATCGTCGATGACGATATTCAGAGCTGTAGTTACTTTCTGACCAATTCACCTGGAATCGCAATAGCCATCCAGCTTGAAGGATTCGTTTGGAGTCTGAGAGCAACCTATTTGCTACGCTCTATTTCCCTTATGCGCTCAGCCTCCAAAGAATTGTCCCGACAACTAAGTGGTAGCGCGTTGCTTGTTAAGTCAGATTCAATTGACTTGGCGGCCAGGAAACCCAGGTCCCACGATGCCGTCGGCCACTTCAGTCGCCTTGGAGGAGGACGAAGCTTATACTCCGCCAATCGATGGGGCCTGCCTATGGAATGGACTGGCCTCGTCCGTCCCGAGTTTCTGTTGCAAACATCTTATCTCTAGCTTCTATTTGTGTTACGCATGATCGACTTCATCAGCGACGAGCCCATCCACAGGAAGTGAATGCACCCTTTAGGTTCTGGAATAGTATTGGGGTGGGCATTCGTTGTCCGTAGCCGCAGTGATCCAGACTTTGGCGGTCCTGACTTCAGTGAGCCTGGTCCGATTGGTGGCCGTCTCAGTCGTCGTGATCTTGGAATTCGCGATCCTGGAAGTCGCAGTCTTCGTGGTCGAGAACACAGCTGTCGTCGCCTCTCTCTACGTCGCCAAATTGTCATCGAAAATCAATCCGGCAGCGCACGAAAATGTTGAACAAGCCCAGTCCACATCGCCCTATCGTAACCCGCTTTGCACCATCCCCGACCGGTTTTTTGCACATTGGTGGCGCACGAACCGCACTGTTCAATTGGCTATTTGCTCGCCATTGCGACGGTCGCTACTTGCTGCGGATCGAAGACACCGACCGCGCGCGATCGACTGCGCCGGCAATCGCCGCTATTCAAAATGGTTTGGATTGGCTCGGCCTTCCACCCGACGAACCAGCAGTCTTTCAATTTGGTCGGGCCGAGCGCCATCGGGAAGTGGTTGAGGAACTGCTCCGTTCGGGCCATGCGTATCGCTGTTACTGTTCACCCGATGAACTGCAAGAGATGCGGAAATTAGCAGAATCCGAAGGACGCCCTCCGGTCTATGACCGACGCTGGCGCGATCGTGATCCGTCCGATGCGCCATCCGGGGTGGAACCCGCAATTCGATTGAAAACACCGCTCGACGGCGAGACGATCGTGGCTGACAGAG
This sequence comes from Hyphomicrobiaceae bacterium, assembly GCA_051009975.1. Lineage (GTDB taxonomy): Bacteria > Pseudomonadota > Alphaproteobacteria > Rhizobiales > Hyphomicrobiaceae > Tectiglobus. The sequence continues at coordinate 4,830 of JBPCWA010000442.1, read as the reverse complement.
TTCAAGGGGTTACAACCTTTCAAAATGCTGTGCTCGACGATCTTATAATTTTGCGCAGTAACGGGACGCCAACATACAACCTCGCAGTCGTTGTCGATGACCACGACATGGGAATTACTCACGTCATCCGTGGGGTCGACCATCTCAACAATGCCGCCCGTCAAAGCGGCATCTACCACGCATTGGGTTGGGACGTGCCGGTATTCGCTCACGTGCCGCTCATACATGGAACCGACGGCTCTAAATTATCTAAACGCCATGGAGCACTGGGCGTTGAAGCATACCGGGACATGGGGTATTTGCCTGTCGCGCTGCGAAATTATTTGGTTCGACTTGGCTGGAGTCATGGCGACCAGGAAATCTTTTCTACCCACGAAATGATCGCCGCGTTCGATCTCGATGGTTTGGGGCGTTCCCCCGCGCGGTTTGATTTTGACAAACTGGCGGATATCAATGCTCACTACTTGCGCCAATCCGAGCCGGATGCGTTACTTGCTGAGATAAAAGGTTTTCTTCCGCACTTGGAAGGTGGATCGCAGATGCTCCAGCAATTCGAAACAGTTGGCTCGCGCAAACTAGCAGTTGCGCTCCCGTCACTCCAGGATCGCGCCCAAACGCTCGTAGATGTGATTGACGGCGCCAAATACCTGATCGCCAAGCGGCCAATTGAGTTAAATGACCAGGCCCGAAAAATTCTTAACAACGACGCCAAGAAACTCCTCACAGAGTTGGCTGCGCAACTGACTACGCTGGAACCGTGGACTGTCGGCACAATCGAAAGTGAAGTGCGGAAATTTCTGGCGGCGAAGCAAATTAAATTGGGTAAGGTGGGCCCAGCGGTGCGAGCGGCTCTAACCGGGACGACAGCTGCACCGCCAATTTTTGATATGATGGCGGCTCTGGGTCAAGATGAATCCATAGCCAGATTACAAGAACAATCCGCTTAGACCTTGTTTTTTCGATAAATTCCGCATCAAGGGGTGCTTTTATTGCGGCGCGAGAACTTGTTCTTATGCCGACTTTGTAATAGCAATTCAGTCACCAAACGTAGATTGCGCTAGCGGGTCGTTGCACTGCACCGTGGCGCACCGAGCGAAGAAGGGACGAGGCGATGAACGTGCACGACACGTCAGCGAAAGCTGGTCAGATTAGCCTCAACGGCAACAATGTTCAGCTGCCTGTGAGGTCTGGCACAGTAGGACCAGATGTCGTTGATATTACGCGACTTTATCGTGATACTGGATGTTTTACATACGATCCGGGTTTTACATCGACTGCTAACTGCGTATCGCGCATAACGTACATTGATGGTGATGAAGGCGTCCTTCTCTACCGCGGCTATCCAATCGACGAATTATCGGAGATGTCGAATTTCGTAGAGGTGTGTTACTTGCTGCTCCACGGGGAATTGCCAACACGCAATCAATTTGAACAATTCGAACATACCATAACGCACCACACAATGGTGCACGAGCAAATGACCCGGTTCTTTACTGGGTTCCGAAGGGATGCGCACCCGATGGCCATCATGGTAGGGACAGTTGGTGCCCTATCCGCTTTCTATCACGACTCAACCGATATCAACGACCCGCAACAACGCATGATTGCGTCGCATCGCATGATTGCGAAAATGCCCACTATTGCCGCAATGGCTTACAAGTACTCCATTGGACAGCCATTCATTTATCCGCGTAACGATTTGGACTACGCGTCTAACTTCTTGCAAATGTGCTTCGCAGTGCCTTGCGAACCCTACCGGGTAGATCCTGTCCTTTCGCGTGCCTTGGATCGCATTTTCATCTTGCACGCGGACCACGAACAAAATGCCTCGACCTCGACCGTTCGACTAGCTGGATCATCCGGCGCCAATCCATTTGCTTGCATTGCCGCAGGCATTGCCTGTTTGTGGGGCCCTGCGCACGGAGGTGCAAACGAGGCAGCTCTCAACATGCTGGAAGAAATCGGCACAGTCGATCGCATTCCCGAGTTTGTAGCACGGGCAAAAGACAAGGATGATCCGTTCCGCTTGATGGGCTTCGGTCATCGCGTCTACAAAAACTACGATCCTCGTGCCAAAGTTATGCAACAAACTTGCCACGAAGTTCTGGACCTTATGGGCATCAAAAGTGAACCGCTCTTGCAGGTGGCGATGGAACTCGAGAAGATCGCTCTCGAAGACGACTATTTCGTCGATAAACGCCTGTATCCGAATATCGACTTTTACTCAGGCATCACACTCCGCGCTATGGGCTTTCCCGTCGATATGTTCACAGTGCTCTTTGCACTTGCACGCACTGTTGGATGGATTGCCCAGTGGAAGGAAATGATCGAGGACCCCGAACAGCGCATCGGTCGTCCGCGTCAGCTCTATGTCGGCGATGGTCAGCGCGACTTTGTTCCAGTCGAACAGAGAGGTTAAGTTTGCGCCAAAGGCGCCTGCAACATGAGTTGGTGCTTAAGCGGTCGAAGCCTTGGTCTCGATGACTTTAAGAACTTCTGATGCAGCAGCAGAGCTCGGTGTCCCGTGGGGCAGGCGCATCTTGGAAGCCACTTTGGCCAAAGCGTCAAGTTGTAGTGACCTGACATCACCCTCGACTACGATATCCATCAAAGCGTCGCATAGTCCACCGACCTCGCACTCCTCCTGGATGAACTCAGGAATGACATTCTCGCCGAGAACCAAATTTGCCAGCACAACCGAAGGTACGTTGACAAGAAATCTCAGGCGAGCGGCAAGGGGATCAACTCTGTAACCCACGACCATCGGTGTGCCCACCAGAGCAAGTTCGAGGGTTACGGTGCCCGAAGCGGCAAGGGCACCACGCGCCAGCTTAAAGGCAGCAAATTTGTCTTCGTCACCATCTAGCATCGAAACGGGCACAGTCCAATTCGCCGTACTGTCAACAACGAGTTCTCGCAGATGAGATATGGTTGGCAACAGCACATGAACGTCCAGACCACGACTGGCAAGACAATCAATCGTGGCCCCAAATACGTCAATGAGCCGCGTCACTTCCGACGCCCTACTTCCCGGTAAGACAACAACCGGTATTGCTCCAGCCCTAAGGCCAAGCCGCGCTGCAAGCGCGGCCGGGTCAAGCGAATTGATCCAGTCGAGCTTCTCAATCATTGGGTGTCCGACATATGTGCAAGGCGGGCCCCCGAGCCGATGATGTGCTTCCGGTTCGAACGGTAAAATACCCATGAGATGGTCAACGTATGGCCGCATCTTTTTGGCCCGGCCTGGACGCCAAGCCCAAACGCTGGGACTTACGTAGTCAACAATTGGAATATCTGACTTGCGCTGACGTATCCGTTTGGCAATGGGATGTGTGAACTCTGGGCTATCGATAATAACAACAATGTCCGGATCACATTCCAGACAGGCATTCACAGTCTGATACACCCTTCGAACAATGCGAGGTAGTCGAGGCAATATCGAAAGTGGTCCCATCACGGCGACATCCGAGAGTGGGAATAGCGAGCGCAAGCCACGATGCTCCATTTGCTCACCACCGACGCCGGCAAAGACCAGCTCCGTTGGCGATTGCGCACGGAGGGCGTCCATTAAGTTCGCCCCCAAGGCGTCACCAGAGTGCTCGCCGGCCACCATGAAAACTTTGTGTGTCCTCATGAATCGGCCATCAGCAATATCAGTCGATGAGCGTCGCAGGCTTCGATCAAGTGACTACCAATGCTGTCCTCAACGGGCTTCCGGCAGACAATACCTCGCAAACGAGCACGCACTGCCGCCTCAATCGCGGCCAGCGTCAGCAGCTCCGCATCTTGCAGAATTGCGATGCCGGCTCGTGTAGGACCGCGATCGCCCCATTGACGACGCGTGCGCGCCCGTTGCACGACGTTCACAAACTCTTCATCTGCGCCAACGGCTAATACATATCCCCTATTGACCACGACCGACGGCGACTCGACGTCTTTCGCCACGAGTATATCGAGCACACGACAACCGAGAGCAATGTCACTCAATTCTGACCTTGATGGACGCCGGCGACTAATGTTCGCCATCGTCTCTGCCATTCCTTCTGGGCCCATTGCCGTCTTACAATGTTGCTCGCCCTGCATGACCCCCATAACGCCAATACCAGCGTTCCTTGCATCATCCAGTGTAGCAAGGCGGTCGGCAATCACACTCCGTCGCGCCTCCAGCGCGATCGCGGCCAACTTTGCAGTCGCGGTCATCTGAATTGTTAAAGGCCCAATCGTGGGTAGATCGACACGCAAGTCCTGCTCGGGTTTGGCGGCTTTAATCAAAACTCCATGCGTCTGCAAGCAATCAGGCGAACGATCGGCGAGACGCTGCAACATCGCGTCAGTTCCTTCAGCAGCTTCGATGGCCGTGATCCTACCTTCCCTGACAACAACAGCTTGGCCCACGTCTAAATGCCCCAACTGTCTAATCAGACCAAGACCCTTGGCAATTTCTCCCGCGAGTTCCGTTTCCGGTATGTTTGGTGGAACCAGCAAACCCGACTGCGTCAGGAGTCCAGGCGCAACGTCAGCTAAGCCTAAGACTTCGAAACCATGTGACTCAAAGAAAAGAATAACTTGGCGCAGAACAGTGTCATCGCCACCGCGCAACAGACGAAGAATTTTTCCAAGATTTGTGAAAAATCCAAAATCCAATCGAAGGGTCGCAAAATCTGGACGGCTTAGACTTCCGACAATAACGATCTTGTTGCATCGTTGTTCTCGAAGGATCGAAATTAAACGCCCGACCTGCCCGAGACTAATGCGGTGATGTGGAAACGTATCCAGATCCGGGTCTGCTGACGGGTCAATCGCCACGATATGCACGGATCCACCAGATTG
>JBPCWA010000441.1:0-6752 GCA_051009975.1 Hyphomicrobiaceae bacterium | reverse complement strand
TTTTGTTAGCAGGTCTTCGACCTGCATGCGAACGTGCTTAGGAATATCCAAGCGATCGAGCACGCCCGCAGCCGAATTGTCAGGTGAGTCCGAACTGATCTTTGCAGCAAGGCTGGTCCAGGTCGCTTGGCCACTGTTCGCGTCCATGCGTGCCAACGTATAAAGATGCGTGCCGATAGGTTGGGTCGGATCTTTGAGTGTCACGCCAGCCCGATAAATCTCTTTGCCATTCTGGCGCACTTTGATCCAGGCGTTGGTGGCTTCTGTTTGACCCGCCTCAGCTTCCAGTGCAGCAACGAGATCGTCACTCACGACGCCCGTTGTTTGCATGCCTTGCGCCGATTGATAGGCCTTGATCGCCTTAATCGTTTGCCGACCCGCTAGGCCGTCCGCGATGCCGGCATCATAACCAAGTTGGTTGAGCCATCGTTGGGTATTCTTCACCCGGTCGGTTCGACCGCGAGGCGTAATCAAGATGCGCAATGGTGCATTCGACCGCTCCGCTATAGTGACCGTGCGTTCTACCGCCATTTCGTTAGCATCGGTCGCATGAAGGCTTTCCAGCAAGGTCATGGACTTAGTGGCTAATGCCGACTGAGGTGCGATGATAGCATCCGTTGCAGTCGCTTGGGGGCCGGCCGAATTCATGGCCACACGGACGGGGCCGGACTTCAACTGATGACTGGCAATTCCGTCGTCTCTACTGTTGCCCCTATTCAAGTCCTGCGAACGCGTCGGTTGAAACAAGGCCGGATGACCGATACCAAACGGCTTTGGGTTGCCGCTGGCAACAACAACATGCGTCCGCCGCGGTGCGAACGAGAACAGCGACCGAGCGAAGGAACCTGGCAACCGAATGCAACCGTGCGACGCGCGATAGCGCGGAACAGGCCCTTGATGCAGAGCAATGCCTGACCAAGTGAGGCGTTGCATATACGGCATCGCAGCCCCGCGATAGATATTCGAATAATGGCGTCGGCGCTTTTGAATGATACTGAAGACACCAGCGGGCGTCCGATGGCCGTTCTTCCCGGTCGAAACCCGGGTTGTGGCGACAGCCTTATCGGCCTCGTATACCGTCATCTTCTGCTGTGACAGCGAGACGACAATTTGCACCGGTGTGTCTTTTGAACTACGCTTTGGTAAGGGTGTTGCGCGAACGCGCCCTGCGCGCTGTCGACGATTCGATCTTTGAGACCGACGCCGAGCCGCGGCGCGTTGGCGCTGCCGCCGAGCCCGAGTACCATAGCGCGTTCTGCGTCGATATCGTCTCCGTGAATAAGACCGTCTTTGAGCATAAACCGGTCGACCATCGTAAGTATAGCCAACAATTCTCGACTGCGCCTGCGACGGCGATACAGGCTGCATTAACATTATAATCAAAAATGTTAAAAGGAATGTTAATAAGACCTTAATCTTATTCAGCTCACTTTCATTCCTTGCGAGGCTACAACAAACCACGATATAAACCTTCCAATACAGCATCTGTTCCAGACTAGTCACCATAGACCATAATCGACAAATTCCCAATCCAATACTGTCATCAAAAAAAAGTTTGGCCTTTGGGATAATAAAAGATTAAGCGTTGCAAAACTGCACCTCCCACTGCCCGATCCGATGTCAAAATACCTCAACTCCGCCATTGGACAGCGACGTCGGCCGGGTGCAATGGTGGCGGGCGCCGGCATTGAAAAGGTCGCTGCGTCAAACGAACTGTGAAATGAAGGGTGGACTATGGTTTCACAGGCAACCAATCAAATTTGGCTCGATCAGGTTTTCGAACCACCGCTCGAACCCGAACTTAAAATTTGCGATCCGCATCATCATCTCTGGGACCATCGGGAGGGCACCGTTCAGCCGCGCTATCTACTCGACGAGCTTCTCGCAGACCTCAACTGCGGCCACAACGTTGTATCAACCGTTTTTGTCGAGTGCGGAACAATGTTTAAGGCTGACGGTCCAGATCCTCTCAGACCGATCGGCGAAACCGAATTTGCCAATGGAGTTGCCGCAATGTCGGCGTCCAACCTTTATGGCCATGGGCAGCTGGCTGCCGCGATTATCGGAACCGTCGATCTCAAAATTGGCGATGCCGCCGCCGATGTGCTCGATGCGCAGATTGCAGCAGGTGGAGGTCGATTTCGCGGTGTCAGGCTAGGTGCACTGTGGCACCCTCACCCGAGTATTCGCAACCACCGCACGAACCCACCAGAGGAATTACTTCGCCGTGACGATTTTCGCTCCGGGTTCCGCCACCTTGCTCGGCGCGGTCTGAGTTTCGACGTCTGGTGCTGTCATCCTCAAATTCCCGACGCCACTGATCTCGCGCGGGCATTCCCAGACACGACACTCATTGTTGACCATTGCGGCGGCCCCTTGGGCATCGGTCCCTACGCAGGCAAATCAGACGAAGTGTTTAAGAACTGGAAACAGAAAATCGACGAACTTGCCCGCTGTTCCAACGTCATGATGAAGTTAGGTGGCCTCAACATGGATATCAACGGATATGGCTGGGATCAACGGAAACGACCTCCGACGAGCCGCGAACTGATGCAAGCGACTCGGCGATATTTCGAGACAGCTATCCAAGCATTTGGCGTTGAGCGTTGTATGTTTGAATCAAATTTTCCAGTCGACAAAATTAGCTGCAGCTATACGGTACTCTGGAACAGCTTCAAGAAGATTACGGCCGGTTTTTCCGACGACGAAAAGGCAGCTCTCTTCCACGATACTGCAGCACGCGTATACCGAATCTAAGCACGAGCGCTTGGCTTTCGGTCAGAACTAGCACCTCGGATCTGTGCAGATGGACTACATTTCAACTTTCGCGCACCATGTTGTGTCCACGACTTTTGATGAGTTGTCGGATGCAGCCGTTTCGGCAGCTAAGACTTGTATTTCGGATACGCTCGGGGTCGGACTGCTGGGAAGCGGCGGCCCACTGGCGCGCGAACTTGCCGCTGCCCAATCCCTTTCGGGCACTGGAACCGACGCACGCGTCTGGTCACTCGGCCATCGCCTTCCGGCGCCCGCTGCGGCGCTTTGCAACGCTTACCAGATTCACAACAGTGAATACGATTGCGTGCACGAGAAAGCCGTCGCGCATGTGCTCTCGGCCGTACTTCCCGCGTCGCTCGCACATTGCGAACGCCGTGGAAACGTCAGTGGTGAAGAGTTAATTACGGCCGTGACACTGGGCGTGGATGTCGCAAGCAGTTTGGGCATTGCATCAAAATCAGGTCTAAGGTTCTTCAGACCTGGCACCGTCGGCGCATTTGGGGCCACGGCTGCGCTCGGTAAATTGTTGAACTTCGATCATGACCAGATGGTCAGTGCTTTTTCCCTTGTCTACGGCCAGCTGTGCGGGACCATGCAGGCCCACACCGAAGGGTCGATGTTGCTCGCCCTTCAGATGGGTTTCAATGCAAGAAACAGTGTCGTCGCGTGTGACCTCACTGCAGCCGGATTCGAGGGTCCTAAAAATGTGTTGGAAGGGCAATTTGGATATTTTAAATTGTTCGAAACCGAAGGCAACCTGGATGCTGTTTGCGAGAACCTGGGCCATTCGTGGCGGATCTGTGAAGTCGCACTCAAGCCATTCCCTACGGGGCGAGCAACCCACGGCTTGATCGACGGTTGCCTTACCTTGCAACGCGAGCACAAGATTTCGCCGGACCAGATCTTGCGCGTCCATGCCAAGGTACCGCCGTTGGTCAAACATTTGGTCGGCAGACCGCCAAAACCCACAATGGATATCAACTACGCCCGCCTATGTGCCGCATTTGTCTGTGCTCGAACCCTTATTGCGGGTGGTATCGATTTGGATGACTTTTGTGCCGAAACCTATGCGGATGAAGCGACCCGATCCCTCGCAGACCGAATATCAATTGATGTTGTGGATAGCGGAGATCCGAACGCTCTAACCCCCATTTTGGTCGCGATCGAACTCTCCGACGGCAGGCTGCTGGAAACGCAGGTCGAAGACGTCTACGGACATCCGCACAATCCAATGAAGAAAAAAGCGTGCATAGCCAAATTCCGCGCAAACTGTGCGAATGCAGCCAATCCTCTGACACCCGACCAAATTGCATTCCTGATCGACGAACTCGATCAGTTGGAAGTCCAATCAGATGTCACCAAATTAATTGATTGCATGATTGGCTAGCCGCAGAAACGCACTCGTCTGGTTTCAATACTGCGCCGGCCTACATACCAGAGTAATTTGGGCCACCGCTGCCTTCAGGACACGTCCACGTTATATTCTGGCTAGGGTCCTTGATATCGCAGGTCTTGCAATGGACGCAGTTTTGGGCGTTGATTTGGAACCTCGATTGGCCATTCTCGTCGGTGACCACTTCGTAAACTCCGGCCGGACAGTAGCGCTGCGCAGGTTCCGCGAATTCTGGCAAGTTGACTCTGATCGGGATCTCTTCGTCTGCCAGTTGCAAATGGACGGGTTGGTCCTCTTCGTGGTTGGTGGCCGAAAACGAAACGTTGGTCAATCTGTCAAATGTGAGGACACCATCAGGCTTTGGATACGCTACGGGAGTTGCTTCGTTGGCGCGGACCAGAGTTTCATGGTCCGCCTTGCCGTGCTGAAGGGTCAATCCGAGACCGCCGGGTAAGATCGTATTGAGCCACATGTCAAGGCCACCCATCGCAATTCCCAATGCAGTACCGAACTTGGACCACAGAGGTTTGGCGTTTCGCACCGCCCGGAGATCCTTACCAATCAGACCATGGCGAACTGCATTCTCGTAAGCTGAAAGTTGATCGTGTTGTCGTCCCGCAGATATTGCTGTGAATGCCGCCTCGGCAGCTTCAATGCCGGACAAAATCGCATTGTGGCTCCCTTTAATACGTGGAACGTTGACCATTCCGGCCGCGCAACCCAGAAGCGCGCCCCCCGGAAATGTCAATTTCGGAAGAGATTGCCAACCACCTTCGGTAATCGCACGCGCGCCGTAGGCGATGCGCTTGCCGCCTGTAAAGGTATCGCGAATCGCCGGATGGGTCTTAAATCGTTGAAATTCCTCGTAAGGCGACAAATGCGGATTGGTGTAGTTGAGGTGCACCACAAAACCGACGGCCACGAGGTTTTCGCCGTAGTGATAGAGGAACGAGCCTCCGCCAGTGTCGTTGCCCAATGGCCACCCAAAGCTATGCTGAACGAGACCTGGAGAGTGCTTGTCAAGAGCAACCTGCCACAACTCCTTCATACCGATACCATATTTTTGCGGCTGGCAATCCGCATCAAGTGCAAACGTTTGGATCGCTTGCTTCGAAAGCGATCCTCGGGCACCTTCGGCAAGCAAAACGTATTTTCCACGCAATTCCATACCTGGTGTGTATGTATCCTTCGGCTCGCCATCGCCACCGATGCCCATATCACCGGTGGCCACGCCGCAAACTGCGCCGCTTTCATCAAAAAGCAGTTCGTTCGCGGCAAATCCCGGATACACTTCCACACCGACGGTCTCCGCCTGCTCACCTAACCACCGTGTCAAATCTCCCAAACTTGCTATGTAGTTGCCGTGGTTATTCATGAGCGGCGGCATAAGAAAGTTCGGCAACGTTATGTCACCGGCCGGGCCTAAATAAACGAACCGATCCCTCGTAACGGGTGTATGAACCGGAGCATTCGTGTCCCGCCAATCAGGAATGAGGCGATCGAGGCCGACCGGATCAATCACGGCACCAGACAAGATATGGGCGCCGATCTCAGAGCCCTTTTCCAAGACGACGACGGATAGCTCGCGATCAGCCTCGTTAGCCAATTGCATCAGGCGAATTGCCGCAGCGAGACCCGATGGTCCACCGCCAACAATGACGACATCAAATTCCATCGATTCGCGTTCCGGCGAATGGGCACCGTTTTTCGACATGATCAGTGATTTCCTGAAGTGGCACGCTAACGGATTAACCTCACCAGAACAGCCATCGTCAAGTAGGTCAATTCGCAAAGAGAGACGGATTACAGCGGAGCGACTGGCAATTGCCGGCGGCGACGATACTATAGGACGGATGGCAGAAAGTGAAAAATTGGGTCGGAGCAATCGCGACAGTCTGCTCGCACTCATCGCATGGTACCGCGAGGCAGGTGTGACTGATGTTGTCGATCATCCCGCGACCGATTGGTTAGAGCGCGGCAACCAACCGCCACCCTCAGTCTCGGATCTGATTTCCTTCGCGGAAAATCGAGACGCAGTCGTGCCGAGCACTCCGCCGGATGGAAATCAAATACCATCGACATTGGAGCAACGAAGGTCACCAAAGGTTGCACCACACGCATCGCAATCACGGGTTAGCGAACGCCAAGCGCCGACTATTGCTCCGAGCGAGGCCGCTGAAGACGCCCGTCAGATCGCAGCCGCAGCAACAGACCTCGCATCATTGCGGAGCGCGCTTGAGCGGTTCGATGGTTGTGGATTGCGCGCGACGGCTAAGAATTTGTGCTTCTTTCGCGGTTCAGATCAGGCGCGTGTGATGGTCATAGGCGAAGCTCCGGGTAGAGACGAGGATCGAACGGGGCGTCCATTCGTCGGTCGTGCCGGACAATTACTCGACCGTATGCTCATGGCCATCTCACTCGACGAGTCGCAGGTCCATATTACCAATGTTGTTTATTGGCGGCCTCCGGGCAATCGAACTCCGACGCCGCACGAAGTCCTCATCTGCCGACCATTTCTCGATCGCCAGATAGCCCTGGTTGATCCCAAAATCATCGTTGCTGTCGGCGGCCCCGCTGCAAA
>JBPCWA010000440.1:0-4959 GCA_051009975.1 Hyphomicrobiaceae bacterium | reverse complement strand
GGCCACAGGAGAAGAAATAGAGGGCAGACTTCGCCTTGTCATTCAAACGAACTCTATTGGCAAGATAATCCGAATTCAGGTCATTCATGATGCAGAAAGAATGCGCGCCTTCATGCAGCTGGTGGCCAGTTCAGCTGCAGATCGGACCAGCAAACGATCCGACACGTGAGTTTTGGTCCTATCACTCAAGCGTAGATTTCAACAAGCCAAACGCGACGTTGTGGTTGCCACCCACCTAGAATGCACAAAGTATTGAGGCAGCGTAGGCCAATCGTCTCTGTTGCGGCGTTTCGGTGCGGCGCAGCAGGACGGCAGCTATCTGGGGGTACAGCAGATGCGATGGCAAATAAGCCCGATCGTCGCAACTGACCCATAGTGCAGGTTTAGCACTGGCTAACTTAAGCATCACGTACGCAGATCAGAGCGTCGTGCAAAGCCCTCTCATGCTGGCATGGTATCAAGCGCCGGTCGGTTTGCAGTCGCGGAAAAATAGTTCGTTAGGACAAAAATCCGGCGTTTTCGGATGGGGGTCGAAAGACACGTCCGTCAACCATGCTTTGCACTGCGCCACCGACGGACATTCGAGACAACGTGTGCGCGCCTCATACAATGCCATACCGTTCTCGACCTGAGCTGCAACAGTTGGATCCACCCCACACCGTTCAAGCATGCGGTCCATCAATTCGGCCTGGGAAACGATATGTTCCATTCTGGCAAGGCCGTAACAATAGTCACTCATGAGATCCCTCGGTCATCTGGTTACGTGCTTCAGTTACCACTGTTGTTAGGCTAGCATGGCTGCGCCAAATCGGAGCATCTCTCGGCCCCGTGTTCTCCACAACTACGACCAGATGCGACTTAAAAGGCCCAGGTCAGCGTAGGCGTCCGCAATGTTCGGTGGATGTCTTAAGACGGCTGTCGTACTCCAACACTCCGGGTTCCGAAGGCAGAGCCGCGGTCTTAAGCTCGCGCGGCGCTCAGCCGGCTTTGACCCGACGTGGCCCTGACCAGCCGCAGCATCATGGGACGACGCCAGCAAAATTAGCCACGCGGCACTGTCTGGTGTTGCAGCCATCAGAAATTCAAACGACCCGCTTGCGATATGTAGTTTCCGCGCATCAACGTGCAACCATATTCACCGCGGGCGCCGGTTGCCGTTTTGCAGTGTCTTGCCGCCGATGTAACAAAGCATTGTTCAGGCAGGAGGAAAGGCTCGATGTATCTACGTTTTGTAGTTCCTGGCGTGCTCGTAGGAGTGGTCGGAGCTGCCGCGATGGTAGCCCTTACGGTTCCTGCCGATGCGGCGCGGCGCAAGGGTCGAGTTTGTCAGACGGATCATTTCCATTACGGATCGAGTGCCGGTCAGCGCAGCAAGAAGGTCGCGCGCGCGAAAGCGATCGCGTCCTGGGCGGAGTTTACCGCTTTCGAGTATGGCAATGCGTGGGCTAGGTTCAAGCGAGCAGGCAGCAGGAGTGTGCGCTGTTCAGAAAACGCGACTGGCTGGGGGTGCAAAGTGGAAGCCGTACCCTGTCGCCGTCGATAGGTCCGCCTATTGAGGTCTTGCTGCTGCGATGGTCGTAACACTCACGCCTCAACCACATTCCCCGACTGATGTATGAGATCAAAGCGCACCGCATTATCCTCTTTGTGCTGCCTTATTGTCTTCCCCAGCACCCTATTGTAGACGATATTGGTGATTGAGCCTCACCGTGAGACCCCGCACGGGACGCTCATTTTTTGCTTGGTCGTGTATAAGTTGCAAACGATCTGAGTGTAGCTAGCGTATTAGAGTAAGAAATCAGATGAAAACCGCCGGTCTGGCCTATGTCATAGCCGTCATCATTGCATTAATGCCAGTGCAGTCGGCTGAAGCCGCTAAAGGTAAGAAGTCGGTCAAGAATAAACCCCTTCGCGTAACCGTCCACAGAAGAAAACCGCGTGGAGGTTATTCATATAAAAAGAGCGATACCATCGGCACCCGAAACATTTATCGTTTTGTCCATCCACCACGCCAGTCCTCAGGTGGCCCATTCGACAATGGGTTCTTTTTCGAGACCCCTAGGGGACCCTTTGGTGGGTACAGTCCATACATGCAGTGATATCGGGTGATTGCGCACTGTGGTCGCGCCACGTCTCGCCGAACCTAGACGTATTTTCAACTGCAATGAGTTAAGCACTGGCATCGTAGCGCCGTGCAATCTGAGCGACCGTCACGCCAGGTTCACTGGCCTCAGCCGCGACACGTTTTTTGAACGTTTCACTCCAATGACGACGTGAAGTTCTCGGTGTTGATGCCACGACGTCCCTGCCCCCTCATATCCAGGAGGACATTGTCGGCATATTCGGATGTCATTGTAAGGCGGTCTAGGGCGGACGGTTACTCATATCCAGGAGGGCGTTGTCGGCATGTTCGGATGTGATTGTAAGGTGGTCTCGGGCGGACGCTAACTCATCGTCCAAGACGGAACACTATTCTGGCAGCCGTCGCCACAGCGGTTGTCGCAGCGCCGCAACACCCAACTCAGCATGTGTGCGTTGCACACTAAATATGCAGAATTTGGGATTGCTCTTTTGTGCAATGCAGTAGAACCGTGTCCCTGCGGCATGGCTAAACCACGCTCAGCGGTGGCCATTTCCTCCCTAGAATTGGGCCGCGCACAGTGGATCGGATCCTACGGATTGATTTCTGCAAAAGACAGAACGCGATGACACCAGGAGGTGCACCATGGCTTCTTCTAAGCGACACACATCAGAAACAAAGCTGGAACCAAAATCCGTTCTGAGGGCGTTGATTGAACTCCGCCGGGAATTGCTTGGGAAGTATCGTCCAGAACGGCACTACATGCGAGGGCCGCAACCTAAGTCCAGCAAGCAAAACTAGTATACCAAAGTGCAACATTAAACGAATGTCGGCCTTGCGGCTGTATCTCTGCGCGCCATGCGATGTCCGCACACAAAGCCGAGGTCATATCAATATTCAAGGCGGTGCCGGACGGTCAGAATGAACAAGGGCATGAACCGACACAAGAAAGCCGGTGAACGTGCCGTGGCGCGCGCGGCGGTCTAAGGCACGGTCCGATCGGCGAAGCAGGGAGCGCTGGCTCGATCTGTGCCGAAAGGCAGATACAGGCGCAGAAAGCGGGTCGCGCGAAATAACCATGCAGCTTTGTTTGTTGCCCGTTTTATTGCGGCACGAGATAAAGTGAAGTTGCGATCGAACTGAGCAGTACTCAGTGGTTGCCGCCCCTCTTGGGCGTTTCCTCCCTAGACTTGGGCCGTTCTTTGTTGGACGGCCACTTTTTTCTAGGGCATTGGGCAGCAATCACTGAGGTAATTCACACTTATTAGTGGGTACGCTGTCGGTCAACGGTAATGCTATCTATCGTTAACCACGTGAATGGAAACCCGGCACCGATTGGCGCTGAGGACAGCGGCAACGGTGGTCTTCTCCTTGGCGAGCGGCTGAGGGCACATTTCCGACACAACCACCGAGAAACATAAGAAGCCGCTTGGCGACCAAATATGACGATTAAAGATTGCGCATGAAGTTTGATCGATTTGCAGTATTCGCCAAGGGCGGTCGGATTTATGGTGCTGGCACGTCCAAAGACAAAGCAATGGCCGACGCTCAGCGAAACAGCAACATAGAGCTAAAATTGTTCGACCTAAAGACTTCGAAGAACTTCGATGATCTAAACGATGGCGAGCTTGCCTGCATGCCGTGCACCGCCGAAGTTGCGCGAACGAAACGCGACTACGTGGTCACGCCAAGCGGCCTGCAATCGAACAGTGAAATACCCCGGCGGCGTTCAAGGTTCTTTCTGCCCGCTGATCGCACCCGTAAATAGACATACACGCTGAACCACGTCGATAAGCCAAACACTGACGAAGTTCTGCCGGTCACGGGAATTCGGCACCGGCGAGCTGGCCAAACATATCAACCCGGTGAAAGAAGCCTGCGCGTCAATCGAACCTAAGCCGACAACGCCGTCGGATCCGGTCACACCGGCGCCTGCAGCTGGCGCCAAGAAAATCTGACCCTACCCCGCGATCTCCATGCTCGACTTCCTCGGCAAGCCCAAAAAATAATCGCAACAGTTGGGGCGGAGATGCCGTTCTTTAGTGAGCGCCCGAGCGTCTTGGGCACTCACCAATTTGCCAACCCTGACCAAACTGTCTCGAAGCCCTCCAGTTAGATCTTGCTCTATGAGCGCCATGAGGCGCTAGCTTGATTTCTTAGAACCACCCCTTGACCATGTTCATGAAACGTTGGAACTGCGATGTGCATTCCACCTTGCCACCTGCTTTTCTCTCACAATTGTCGATACGTGCTGACGATCCACCTTTTCTGTCGTCTCGCTTCTCCTTACGACTGGGCTTGTTCCGGATCCAGCGACGTGGTGGACGATACTTTGGCCTCACCCGTATGCGTTGCGCGACTTCAAACTTGGCTATTACTTCCGTCACGCGTTTGTCGGGCAATCGTTGCGCGTCTGCGCTCGCGTTCGTGGCGGCGCCACTTGCGACGGCTATCAGTGCGCACGCCGCAACGGATCTAAGAATTCTCCCGTTCATGGTGGCAACTCCTTGTCGGCCAACCCAGAGCGATGACAGAGCCTATGCACCTTGCTTGTGACGAACGCCTTCACATCTAAATTTCATTGCAATCGCAGCTTAGCGCTTTTTTAGGCCCAGTGACCTCGTCGCTGCGCAGAATGGCCATAAGCATGGCAAACATGTCCGGTGTTGAGGGTTCAGCCGCCGGTTCCAAGCGGCCCGCAATGGCTCTTGATGACCCTGGCTGCGTGAAAAGAACGAGTCGGCTATGATTCTCCTGACGAATTTCGGGGGATCTGATGAAGCGGTTTATCGAAGGTGCCGATCGCAGTCAGTCGACGTTGTTGCCCGAATGCCTCGATGACTGGGTCGATGAGAGCAATTCTGTTCGCGCGGTCGATG
>JBPCWA010000439.1:0-2687 GCA_051009975.1 Hyphomicrobiaceae bacterium | reverse complement strand
TCTTTGTGCAGCTCTATCGCCCAATCCTTTGGTTGGCGCTGAAAGTGCGTTGGTTGACGCTTTTGGGTGCGGTTGCGGCATTGGCCTCTGTTGTTATTCCCATGCAGCGCATCGGTTCGGAATTCATGCCCGCGCTTTATGAAGGCGAATTGCTCTATATGCCGACAACACTGCCTGGCGTTTCTATCACTAAGGCAAAGGAGGTTCTGGCCCAAACCAACCGCCTCATCGGAACCGTCCCAGAGGTTGAACGTGTATTCGGCAAGGTTGGGCGAGCCGATACCGCAACCGATCCCGCACCAATATCCATGATCGAAACCTGGATTAAGCTCAAGCCCAAGGACCTTTGGCGGGAAGGGCTGACGGTCAAGAAGCTCATCGCAGAATTAGATAGCAGGACCAAACTGCCAGGGCTCGTGAACTCCTGGGGCTATCCGATCAAGATACGAATGGACATGATCTCGACAGGGATTCGCACGCCGGTCGGAATCAAGATATCCGGCAATGATCTGAAGACCATCGAGCGAATTGCCTTGCAGGTCGAGGCTGGCGTCAAGGACATTCCCGGAACACGATCGGCATTTGCCGACCGAGTGGTTGGAGGAAAATATCTCGAAATTCGGCCAGACCGCCGTGAGCTTGCAAGGAGAAACATCGACCTGGCTGTCTTCCAGTCCGTCATCCAGACAGCGCTTGGCGGCATGCGACTGACCGAGAGCGTCCAGGGGCGTGAACGCTACAATATTATGCTGCGGTATGACCGGCCGTTCCGTGAGACACCGGAACAGCTCGCTGAGATTCTCATTCCGACACCGTCGGGTCAACATATCCCACTTGGAGAACTGGCTAAGATAGAGATCACTGACGGCCCACCGATGTTGCGCTCGGAGAACGCACGTCTCACGGGATGGGTATTTGTGGACATCGCCGACCGCGACATTGGCACTTACGTTAGTGAGGCATCCACCATTATTCGCGACAAGATCGAACTGCCGCCCGGTTACTCAATAACCTGGTCCGGCCAGTTCGAGCAAATGATCGAAGCGCGCGAGCGGTTGTCGATTGCCATCCCAACCGCCGCCCTGATTATCTTCGTGCTGCTCATGCTTCACTTCGGCCGCTTCGACCGTACTGCAATGATTATGCTGTCCTTGCCGTTCGGCTTGATCGGCGGGATGTGGGCAGTGTATTTGGCTGGATACAACCTCTCGGTCGCGGTTGCCGTCGGATTTATTGCCCTTGGAGGCATTGCGGTTGAGACGGCTGTCGTCATGCTGCTCTACATCGACCAACAGGTCCGCGAGCACCCACCTAAGACACGGAAAGAGCTCTTCGATGCAATCGTTGCTGGTGCCGTCATGCGCGTGCGCCCAAAGCTGATGACCGTTGGTGTCATCATAGCCGGTTTATTGCCGATTTTCTTCACGGACGGCCTTGGCTCCGACGTCATGAGACGCATCGCGCTACCAATGGTCGGCGGCATGGCATCGACCACGGTGCTGACTCTGATCGTCATCCCGGTCGTCTATTACCTTTGGGAGGGACGACGATTTAAAAACCCGAAATCTTCGAGCCCGGCTGTACGAAAGGGTGGAGAAATAGCCGTACAACCGGCTGAATAGATCTGCTCTCATCGGGCAGGGAATGCCGAAATTTTCGGCGCAATTTGGGTGTGTGGAAGAAACGCAGCAAGACGGAGAAGTTGAGATGAAGAAGCTGTTCACTGCAAGTGCAATTGCGTTGTCGCTAAGCCTCAGTCCGGCGATCGCGACTGACAGTAAGGATGGTCACGCTGGCCATGGCCAAATGAAGGCTGTCTCGGGCAGCACCGAGGCGGTCGCCGTGGGCGTGATCAATTCGGTCGATGCCTCGGCCGGAAAAATCAACGTCACTCACGAACCTGTTCCGGAACTGGGCTGGCCAAAGATGACCATGGACCTGCCGGTGACACGCCGTGTTGATCTTTCCGCGGTCGAGCCGGGCAGTACCGTCAACATCACGCTGAAGCAGGGCCGTGACAAGCAGTTTCGCGTGATGGCAATCGAGTCGAAGAAGTAATGCCATTGCGTGCCGGGCATTGCGCCTGGCACGCTGCACCGTGGGAGGTCTGCAAGATGCATTCACGAGCGCTCATCCTCGCCTTGACTTGCGTTCTCGGCGCAAGCGGGGCTCTCGCCCATTCGAAAGTGGCAAAGAGCGTGCCAGCTGAAGGGGCGATTGCCAAAACGGGATTGTCTGAAATCACACTTGGTTTCTCCAAGCCAGTGCGGCTGATGTTGGTCAAGGTCAGGAACACGAAGGACAAGTCCGATGTAAAAGCGGAATTCAAACCCGCTGCGACATTCAAGAGCTCCTTTCCCTTTAAGGTGGCACCCCTTGACGTAGGCGCCTACCAGGTTAATTGGACAGCAATCGCCAAGGATGGGCATGTCATGAAGGGAGAGCTCTCCTTCAAGGTCGCGCAGTGAACGATGATATTTACTGATCTGGATTGGGTATCTGTTTTACTGCGAACGATGATTTACGTCGGGACCATAGCTGTCGCCGGCGGTGTGCTGGTGCGTGCGACCCTCGGTTTGGCGCCTGTTTCCAGGACAATAAATTGGCAAATCGGCATAGGGATCTTGGTTCTCGTTGTCTGCGAACCGCTCCGCTATATGTCATTCCAGCTCAGCATTGCGCAGGGC
>JBPCWA010000438.1:0-5936 GCA_051009975.1 Hyphomicrobiaceae bacterium | reverse complement strand
GCGCGATGCACTACGCCAAGCAAAACGCCGAAGCAGGCTTTGTCTTGGCGAACGAATTGGCACAGGCCCGAGATATTCAAGAAATCTTGGCACTTCAGACAAGATTTGCGCAGAAACAGATGCAGTCTTACGCCCAGCAAACACAAGAGATTGGCCGACTAATGACCGAAGCTGGCCAAAATGCTGCGAACGGCATGAAACCCAAGACTTAGAGATGTGAAGAGTATCTTGTTGCCATTCAGCGAGACAGCATTAGTCCGATGTTAGAGTGGAAATGGGAAGCCCTGAAAGCGGCTCAATGCATCTACTGGCAGCGCAATAGCGCAACCATGCGCCACTGAGCGGGTGCGCCACTGAGCGATGCGCCACCGAGCGATGCGCCACCGAGCGATGCGCCACCGAGCGATGCGCCATTGAGCGATGCGCCACTGAACGGTGCGTCGTTGAGAATGCAGCTTTGGATGCGCTTATCGAGCAGGCCGTGGCTTGCTTGGCAGCAGACCCTCACGTTGGGCACGTTTTCGGGCTAGCTTACGTGCTCGCCGAATTGCCTCACCCTTCTCCCTGGCCCGTTTCTCAGAGGGTTTCTCGTAGAACTTGCGCTGTCGCATTTCGCGAAAGAGGCCCTCTCGCTGCATCTTCTTCTTCAGTGCCTTGAGTGCCTGATCGACGTTGTTATCGCGCACAGTGACTTGCATACATATTCCTTCCTTTGGCTGACTGGATCGACGCTAGCCAGCGATTCGTTTCTTCACTTTGACCCTTTTGATGGATTTAATCGGTGCACGCGATTTTCCTGACCGCTCTGCGATCATCTCATCTTGCGCTTCTATAACAGTCCGAATGTGCTTCTCACCATCCAAGCCATCTATCTCGGTTAAAGGTACCTTCCGGTTCGACGTCAACTTCCCGTCTTCGTAAAAGACATCATATAGCGCGACATCTGATCGCATCTTCGGTTTCATCCGTCCCATATTCCCCCCTTTGTGCAACGCGGTGGAGCAGCTCTATTTCTGTTGAGACAGCTGAGATTCTTTCGCTACTCTTTCAACGTTTTCGTAGGTGCACTTGATACGGTAGTGGCATTCGCCTTCTTCGACAGGCATCAATCGAACGACCTTGCACAGTTGATTGCCGCCCGGGTGTCCGATGCGGCGTGGTGCAAAGACCAAAGATTGGCCAACTTTGAATCTATGTAACATCATTTACTTCTCTTTCCGGAAAGGTAGTAGAAGTACCGGATTTTAGATTTCGCAGCGCCGCCTCTTGCCGAGCGCGCGCATTGCGGCCAACTCGCGCGCCCATTCATTGAATGGCTTGGCGGGCGTCCCGCCCATACGACTGCCTGGCAAGACGTCGTTCTTCACATGCGCCATACCGGCAATCTGAGCGCCGCTGCCGATCTTAACGTGTCCCAGTACACCTGATTGCGCACCCATGACAACGAAGTCGCCTAGTTCAGCAGAGCCTGCAATGCCGCTTTGTGCAACAATCACGCAGTGTCGACCAATAACAACGTTGTGTCCAATTTGGACGAGGTTATCTATCTTGGTACCTTCGCCTATTCGCGTATCATCAAGCGTACCCCGATCAATCGTAGAGTTGGCACCGATCTCAACGTTGTCGGCAATAATGACGCAACCAATCTGTGGGACTTTTACATGACCACTCTTGCCCATGGCGAAGCCGAAGCCATCCTGTCCAATTCGAACGCCCGAGTGAATGATGACGCCGTTGCCTAGAACGGCGTGTACTACGCTTGCGCCCGGTCCCACGTAGCAATCATCGCCGAGTACCGACCGATAACCAATGACCGCACCAGCCGAGACGACGGTTCCCTTGCCGATCTGGGCCTCTCGCCCGATGATTGCACCAGCCTCGATGGCAGCACCCTCGGCAATTTGTGCCGACGGGTGGACCAAGGACTGCGTCATGGGCTGGTTAAACATTGCAGCCTTGCTGCGCATTGTGTCGGCGTAAAAGAGCTGGACAGCGCTGGCAAACGCTTGATAGGGGGCATCAGATCTTAGGACAGTTACTGCTTGTGGTGCATGCTCAGCGTCCTTTGCAGCGAGGACGCAGGCACCAGCTGTCGTCTTTGCAAGTTGGTTCACATAGCGGCGATTGTCGAAAAACGTTAGGTCAGTGCTTGATGCTGAACCGAGCGTTCGAACTCCTTCGATCATACGCGAACCATCTGCCTTGCTGTCCAGGTCGGCCTGGATCTGTTCGGCAATGTAAAAAAGCGGCAAGGGCCCAGAATTCTGGAAAAATCGTTCGCGCATGTGCTTTCCTATCGTTCGCTTCTTGCTCTAACGGGCAGACGCACACCGAAAGACAGTGTTGAGGGATCCCTCCAACTCCCCAAAGATCCGCTTAATCGTAGTAGCGTGAGGAAGGAACTCGACTGCTTGGCGGTTTTGGGTGGTCCGCAGCAAGTCGCGATTGCAAGCGCCGTTCTCGGCGTAGTTCGCTAGGATGTCGGGTTTTGAGCGAGTTTCGCCGAGTGGCTCGGCAACTCTCAAGAGCATAGCGTGCCAGCCAAGTCCGATTCGACGACGTGACCTGTTGACTGGCACTAACCCTTCGCAGGCACCTTAGCTGGCAATACCGATCCTTGCCGTACGGGCCTACGAGGGTGTCGGGCGAAAACTTGCTCAAGCCTGCAAATGCCATTTGGGGCAGGCTTGACGCAAACACCGCATCTGAGGTCATGACGACATAACGAGGCATCATTGTTCCTTTCCGGAACATTGAGGCAAGCCGCGTTGCACTGCCTCGTTAAGTTATTGTTCGTTCACAGAGGTCACATTCCAAAGTACCGACCACCGTCATGTCTCAGTTAAGTGCTGAAGGCAGCTGATCGCCAAGTTGCAAGACTACTGCGCTTGGATATTGGCGACTGCCATCTTGCCATTGCGGGGGTCTTTTTCAGTGTCGAACGAGACTTTTTGACCTTCGTTCAGACTGTATATGCCAGCCCGCTCTAGTGCTGAGATGTGGACAAAAACATCGGTGCTGCCGTCATCCGGTTGGATGAAGCCATAGCCTTTTGACGTGTTGAAGAACTTTACTATTCCAGTTTGCATAAGTCGTAGCCTCTACGTGCGAGTTCGGCGACGGCACACATCGAGCGAGCCGCCTTCAATTGTCGATTATGGAGGATGGTCTAGATCGCGCGCCCAGCATTAAAGAGGCGAAACGGCCCGATTGTCCGGCCCATGTCGATAACGGTGCTTAGCACAAGCTGAGAGATTCGGACAGCAAAATTAATCCAAATTAGACAGCAGGCGGCCCGTCCGACGTTCAATCCGCTTTATGAAAGCCATAAAATACTGCTTGCGTTGTTGGTAAGCGCAAGCGAGTGTAGGCGGGTCGTTGCATTGCCAATTGGATTGCATGCTTCCTCATTGACTGGCGATAGATCAGCAAGATTCCTGACGTAACGCTGGCGGCGAGAGTGAATTGTAGCCCCTAACGGTCGCTTTACCTGACGCATCCAACCAATCAGGCTGAGAGTTCAGGTGCAGTCAATTGAGATGGCCATTGGCCTTCAAGACTTGCCAGCAATCGCGTTTCTTTCTGCACTCACCCGCTAGTACCGATCACCAGACGCTACCTCTCACCCTCGGCCGCACACTGAAGTGCGAGCAAGTAAAGGTGTCCGCCCGTGCCCTACGTACAAGAGACCGACACAGAGCGCCACAATCGAATCCGCAATGGTCGGATAGCAGCGATTTTATCCGTTGCATGGTGGATAGTTTCCATCGGCGGAATCATTTTTGTCATCAATACGTCGGGGTGATTACTTGGGCTTTTGATATTTGGCGTAGTCAACACCTTGGTTGATTGAGTGCGGAGAATTCGAAAGACGCGTTGCTGATAAGAGCGAAAGATTGGATCAGACAGAATGTCAAACAAAGCTGCGCGCGGCGATAAGCGCAAGTGCCAGAATGAAGACTGCGAAGCATCATTTTATGATCTGATGCGGGAGGAGTTCGATTGCCCTATCTGCGGCACGACATTCAATCATGAGGCCCATGCTTCCGCCCTAGCACAACAGCAGGCAGCCGTACCAGACTACATTCGCCGCAAACAGCCGCGCGATTTACCGATCGTAGCTTCAGAAGCTGGTTCGGATGAAGGTGCAAATGATAAGGCGGATGAAGAAGGAGTCGAAGGGGAAGGTGGTGACGGCGAAACTGTGGCAGAAGATGAGACTGCAATAGCCGCGGCAGCAGACGTACTTCTGGAAGAGGACGAAGACACGTCGGATCCGCTTGCGGACGCTGTCCCTCTTTCGGTCGCTGAAAACGAAGATCAATAGGCTTGGTTGTCACGAATGAAACCTAGTATCGTCTCCTCGTATCGTCTCAATGACTAACGCCACATCGGTATAAGGCTCTTGGATCTAGGAACGTGAAAGTACTCTTTGACTTTTGCAGTGCAACATGCGATGAGCTCTGAGCAGCAGTGTTGCGGTGTTTAATCATTGCCCCAGTCGTATGAAGGGATATCGTATCTGACGAACCAGGTCGGTGCGTGGAAATGAGCGTCCTGCTGTTGAGTATTCCGAATTATTAACACAGCAATAAACTATTTCTCGCGGCGGGCCCAGTTGCTGACACGAGCTGGGTCATCGCAAAATGCGAGCGCATGCTAATCCCATTGTGCGATACTACATTACAGAAAGATCAAGAGTGAAGACATTCTCTGACTTGGGCCTCGCGCTTCCTGTCCTGAAAGCCCTCGACTGTGAGGGTTATGACAAGCCAACACCTATTCAGACCCAGGCCATTCCGCCGGCCATTAATGGTTGCGACATCCTTGGTATAGCACAGACAGGAACGGGAAAGACTGCAGCCTTTGCACTGCCAATTATTCATCGCCTTGTGACAAATCGAAAGGCGCTCGTCCGGAAACGGACAAGAGTGCTGGTCCTGTCACCGACCCGCGAACTCGCCACCCAAATCGCGGCAAGCTTTGATGCCTATGCACGCAATCAGCAACTGTCGATTACTACAGTCTTCGGTGGCGTCGGATATGGCCCGCAAATCAAGACACTTGCGCGCGGAGTGGATGTGCTTGTCGCCACGCCTGGTCGCCTGCTCGACCATCTGGCAAACGGTGCTGTCAAGCTTGACCAAACAGAGACTTTGGTACTCGACGAAGCCGATCAGATGTTAGACCTGGGTTTCGTCAAACCTATTCGGAGCATAGTCTCGCGGCTCCCGCGTGATCGGCAGACCTTGTTCTTTTCAGCAACCATGCCGTCTTCTGTAACTGATCTTTCGCGAGACTTTTTGCGTGATCCGAAACGAGTTTCCGTTACACCGGTCTACTTAACAGCCGATCGAGTGAAACAACGCGTCATTCATCTTGACGTGGCAGACAAACGCCAGGCCGTCGCAAAGCTGATTGTTGATCAACGGATGGAGCGAACTCTCGTCTTCACACGCACGAAACGTGGTGCCGATAAGGTTGCGAAGCACCTCGACGGGTTTGGTATTAGCACCGCAGCGATCCATGGCAACAAGAGCCAGAACCAGCGTGAACGCGCATTGGATGCTTTTCGAAACGCCAAGATCCAAGTCTTAGTGGCGACAGACATTGCCGCGCGAGGCATCGACATTGAAGGTGTATCGCATGTCATTAACTTCGAACTTCCTGAAGTCCCTGAAGCCTACGTCCATCGCATCGGCAGAACTGCACGCGCCGGGGCTTCCGGAAGCGCCACACCACCCTGCGACCCCCCTTAACTCAAACACCCGCGCGGGATGGAGAAAATGATAAGCCAGAAAATCCCAAGTGAGAGATCCGAACAAGACAGCGATCGTGACCCGCGAACCAGCAGTGCAGGCACTGTCGGGCAGCGCAATCGACGAAGCCGAAGCAATCAGAGCAGTCAAAGCCATCAGAGCAATCCAAGCAATCCA
>JBPCWA010000437.1:0-3140 GCA_051009975.1 Hyphomicrobiaceae bacterium | reverse complement strand
GCCCTCGTCTATGTGACTGGTGGTTTCGCATTTGCTGACGTCGACTTTTGTGCTGCAGATCGCAGTGGCGGTTCCGGCGATACTCCGCGCGGGCGCGATTGCCGAACCGGTCGTGGCGACGACCCCGAAAAAATTCAAGACAGCGAAGTCCTAACGGGTTTCACTGCAGGAACCGGCGTCGAAGTCAAGCTCACGGAAGCACTCTCCGCGAAAGCAGAATATATTTACGTTGACCTAGGGCGGGAGACGTTCACAACCAATGAACGACCCGACGACGCCGAAAGTGTTTCGACAAATGTTAATCTCCATGTCTTCAGGG
This sequence comes from Hyphomicrobiaceae bacterium, assembly GCA_051009975.1. Lineage (GTDB taxonomy): Bacteria > Pseudomonadota > Alphaproteobacteria > Rhizobiales > Hyphomicrobiaceae > Tectiglobus. The sequence continues at coordinate 2,821 of JBPCWA010000437.1, read as the reverse complement.
CTGGTCTCAATTACAATTTTGGTCGTCGCGGTGTGATGGCAGCCGGTGATGTGCATGATCACGCCTATGACTGGAGCGGCTTTTACGTTGGCGTCAGCGGCGGCGTTGCAGGCGTCGACACCACGATGGTTGACCTCGATGAAGGCGTTTTCGAGGACGAGGGAATGATGGTCGATCTTTCGTCTATCGATGGGATATATGGCATTCAGGTTGGCTACAATCGGCAGCTCAGAAATATTGTACTGGGTCTTGAGGCGGATTTCAGCGGAACCACCTATGATCAAACCGAATTGCTGTCAGATAGCACAGACGACAAGCGCCCGGATATATTGGCTTCTGCAGAGTTGAACTGGTTGTCGACACTTCGGGCGAAAGCAGGGCTCGCCGTCGGGAATACGCTCCTCTATGTGACGGGCGGGTTGGCGATCGCCGAAGTCGACTATTGTGGTGCGGATCGCAATGGAGCAAATGACGCCAGTGATCGCTTTCCGGGAGGTTGTCGAACAGTCAAAGATCCTGATAATGCCGCCAAAATTGCTGGCAACGAAATCCTGACTGGCTTCACGGCCGGCACCGGTTTTGAGATGAAACTGACCGAAGCGCTATCGTTGAAATCTGAATACCTTTACGTTGGCCTCGATCGAGAGATTCTCAGGAATAATGATCGTGGCATTGCTATGGGTAGCGAGGAAGGCCCTGGTCCGGAGAGCATGACATTGGACACAGACATGCATCTCTTCCGAGTTGGATTGAACTACAGGTTCGGTCGGCACAGTAAAGAGCTGGAACCGCTAAAATAGGGTCAGGGAAACAACAACAACATTGCTGCCGCTGCCAACGCTCTCATCACGTGAGGGCGTTGGTTTTATTGGCAAGTGAGGTGATCTGAAATTAAGCCATCATTGGATGCATCACTGATGGCTCTTCATACGTAGTGTACTACTTCCGTTTATCCTTCAACATCTGACATTGGAAGACAAGACTTCGCGCAAATCTGTGTTTTACATCGAATGTCGGCTGTGTGGACGCATCGGACATGGGCCCTTGGTTAGGACGGTGCAAATTGCGTTCGCGACGGATGTCCGATGCTGAGTGACAAACGGTCCCTATGCACTCACAGTCAGCATTTCAAATTTTGTGAAGGGTTTCGGATGCCGGCGACCACAGCTCCGACAACACGCATCAGTGTCGGCGTCCGAAAGTCGTCAGGGAAGGAACCCGCGGGCGGTTTAGCCTTGAGCTTCAAGGATTGCTATGGGGATTTGAGGACTTGGCTCTGTTTGGCTGAGCTGTTGTTTTGCGACGCATTGTGCCGTTGGAGCGGAGTTGAGGCAGCAAGGTGGCACGGAATCGGAGGATGAGCGATGCATTCATGGACACGGTCACCTGGTTGCGGTTGTTGAGGCCGTAGTTCACTGTTGCGAGACCGCGCTCGCCCGTTCTCCACGCTGTTTATCGGCCAGCTTGCTATCATGAGCTATCGATCCCCTCCAGCATCACGTGATGGCGGGGTGTGTGGCCTGCTTCGAAGACTTCGATGATGCGCATGGCGCCGCCACAGTACGGGCAGGCTTGTGCTGTTGCATCTGTGGACGCCGCTGTCACGTCGCAATCACTGTTTTCAGAGTTGCCGTCGGTCAACTCCGTCACCCCGAGCAACTCCCGCATCCTTGCAAGATTGTCAGCCTTCACGCCACTTGCGAATAGGCCGTAGTGTCGGATGCGATGCATGCCCTTTGGCAATGTGTGGAGCAGCAAACGACGGATGAACTCATGGGGCTGGAGTGTCATCGTCGTGTATCGCGCGGCGGCGTCGCGGCGATAGTCCTTGACGCGGAAGGCCACGCCAGTGGCATCGGCCTTGACGAGACGTCGGTTCGAGATGGCGACGCGGTGGGTATAGCGCGACAGATAGCTGAGTACGGCCTTGGGCCCGGCGAACGGACGTTTGGCGTAGACGAACCACCTTCGACGGCGACATGGTCGGAGAAAGCGCTTGAAGGCTTGGGGCTCAACGAGATGTCTCAGAGCGCTATAGAAGTTCAGCTGCCCACTCGCATGTGCAGCCATAAGTCTCTCGATCATCAAACGGCGGAACAGTTTGGAGAGCGCGCGGACCGGCACAAGGAAGCCTTTGCGGCAGGCGATCCATCTCTGGCCATCGGCGGATAGTCCACCGCCCGGCACAATCATATGCACGTGTGGATGATGCGTCATGGCACTGCCCCAGGTATGCAGCACCGAGGTCATTGCGATCCTGGCACCGAGGTGGTCAGGATCGGCAGCGATAGTCTGCATGGCCTCGGCCGAGACCTGGAACAGCAGAGCATAGATCACGCGTTTGTTGTGGTATGCAATGTCGGCAATCTCAGCCGGTAGTGTGAACACGACATGGAAGTAGGGAACCGGTAGCAACTCGGCTTCGCGCGCTTCCATCCAATCCCTGGCTGCCGCTCCTTGGCACTTGGGACAATGTCGGTTGCGGCAACTGTTATAGGCAATCATCGTGTGGCCGCAGGCATCATCCTCACAGCGCGCAACATGACCACCGAGCGCCGCTGTTCGGCAACGCTCGATGGCTGACATAACCTTTAGCTGATCAAGACTGACGTGACCGCGATTGGCTGCAAGCCATGCTTGTCCATGGTCGCGGAAGATGTCCGCGACCTCCAAAGCTGGACGAGACATGCCGGTGGCGGCTTAAGTCTTCGACTTTGCTTTTGCCTTCTTGCGCTTGCGTCCTTTGACCGTGCAATCTCCCAGCAGGTCGATTGGACTTTCAATGGCCGTGATCAAGGCTGTTGCAACGCGTGTGTAGCGC
>JBPCWA010000436.1:0-9286 GCA_051009975.1 Hyphomicrobiaceae bacterium | reverse complement strand
ACCGGTCGTCGGATTGACATAGCGGACAGCAGCATGGCCCTGCGCCACCGTTGCGGAATGTCCCTCATCTTCAAGTCGGAGCTGTTCGCTCAGCGCGCGATTCGTGTGTTCCCAGCGAAAGGCGCCGCGTGGCGAGGCTACTGTTTCGATAAGACCTGACAGTGGCCTTAATCCCGGATAGCCCCAAAGATGCTCTCCACGTGAAAAATGTGGTGTTGATTCGTCTGATACGCGATCCGGACCAAACTCGAAGAATCCGACGTCATTGGATCTGCTAAACGGGATATCGAGTCCATCAATCCAGGCCATTGGCTTGTCAGTAATGTTTTGGTGGCCGTGAAAGCACCATCCTGGCGTGAGCAGTTGGTCGCCACGGCTCATGCGGATAGGATCACCATTGACCACCGTCCAGACCCCTTCGCCATCAACCACGAACCGGAAGGCGTTTTGCGAGTGGCGGTGTTCTTGCGCCGTCTCTCGCGGTCCAAGATATTGAATGGCAGCCCACAACGTCGGCGAGACATAGGCAGCACCGCCAAGTCCTGGATTAGCCAAACCAATTGCGCGTCGCTCTCCTCCGCGCCCGACTGGTACAAGGTCACCTGACTTTTTAGCAAGCGGCAGCAGATCCGACCACTTCCAAACATGAGCCACGGCATCGGAATTCGGATTTGCGAATCGCGCGATTCCCCCAATCGCAATTCTCGTGTCCCATTCGTGCTTCCGGTCTGAGAAGCGCTCATCCTAACAGCTATAGTCGAGACATGGATGAGCGTCTTCGCACTGGATATCAGCGTCGCAATCCTCACGAGTGCCATTTACCGCAATGACGCCACCCAGTCTGCCGGGGTTTCCTTTCCGGGATGCACCGCACGACAGGACGAACATGTTCGCGCCGACTCGTCTGAATAGAATGCCTCGAACAGCGGCGGCAAATCCTTCACAATGTCATTGATCGTGACTTCGACTCGATGAACAAGGTTGCCGCACCCAAAGCAAAACCACTCGAAACCATCCTTGTCTTGCGGTCGCCTCGTTCCTTCGACGACGAGGCCAATGGAGCCCTCGAATGGCCACTGCGGTGAATGCCGAACGTGGGGCGGCAGCATGAAGACTTCGCCCTCTTTGATCGGCACGTCATAAATCTCGCCATTTTCTGCAATCTTCAAGACCATGTCGCCACGCAGTTGATAGAAGAACTCCTCTACTGGGTCATCATGAAAATCGACGCGCTGGTTTGGGCCGCCGACAATCATGACCACCATATCTGTCTTTGCGTCGAACAGCTGCTTGTTCGCAACAGGAGGCTTGAGAACACTCTTGTTCTCCTCTATCCATTGCCGGAAATTAAAGGGAGAAAATCTGGGATGCGATGCCATGCCTGTCTCCTGCTCGCGGCATATCGGGTGTGAACATTTGTCGTCAGTCTTCAACGTAGATATGACATGACTACAGTTCAATTGAATTGATTCACTTGAGGAAGAGGAAGCTGCAAAGGCGATCTTTGAGAAACCATTTTCATCGCCGATCTGGAAGTTACAGGACGCTCAACATCGCAAATCGACTTGAAGCGGAGCCTCATGCGCCCGACGCTCTCACTGGCGGACAATTTATTTGTCCCCCTCAATATTGATTGAGGCCTTGCACCACTGAACAAGATAAGGAGTCCGCGAATGACGATCCTTTGGGCCCAAAGGTGTTAACAACCTGAACATGAGAGATATCGCCTAATGAAATACGGCCGGCACGATGCGAAAGAATATGCGCGTGAAAATTTACGCGGACTATGGGCGGCAAATCTAACGCCGTTCTCATCAAGTCTTGAGTTTGATGAACCAGGATTCCGAAAAAACCTTAGGCACTGGATTGATGATCTTGAGCTTGACGGACTGTTCATATGCGGCAAGCAGGCCGAGTACTTTTCAATGTCATTGACAGAACGAAAACGACAAATTGAGATCACAGTAGAAGAGGCCGACGGTCATTGCGGTACGATGATATCCTGCTCCGACGAAAACATCGAAACCGTGCTCGACCTTGCGCGTCACGCCCAGCATTTGGGCGCGGACTACATCATCGTGCACAGCCCGCCACTGTACTTTCACAAATCGTTCGATGAAGTTCTTTTCCGATACTACGAATTCATCAGCTCACAAGTCGATATCGCCGTCGCGATGTGGCATCAGCCTGACTACAACTACGTCATGAGCCCTCAGTTGTGCGCGAAAATCGCAGATTTACCGAATATCGTTGCTATTAAATACAGCGTTGATCGCGCGCTTTACAGCGAACTCACGCGTATAGCCGGGGAAAAGCTTATTGTCAGCACGTCCTCCGAAGACCACTGGCTGGACAACATTGAAGAATTGGGTTGGCAGGTCTATTTATGTTCGACGCCTCCCTACTTAATGCAAACCAAAGTTGACCGACGGATCAAGAAATACACAGAACTTGCCTTTGCTGGTGAGTATAGCAAGGCCCGTGTCATTCGCGATAGTTTGGATCCAGTGCGGGAAGCGTTGAGGACGACGCGACCTCAGGATAAGCCACAAGCCCACCAAAAATACTGGCAGGAACTCGTCGGCCAGGTGGGCGGTCCTGTCCGCAGGCCACTTCTAAATCTCACTGATGCAGAAAGAGCCCGCACCCGGGAGGCATTTGAGTCGTGCGGTCTTGGTGTCGACCGCCTCCACAGCGATGGAAATCTTGAATGAAGTTTGGCCCCGACAAAGATTGTGGACCAGAGCCGACACCGCTGTCTGAAGCGCATTTTGCCAGAGTTGAACTTGCTCCGAGAACAGGTGAACACTCAGATCACCGAACCTACGGCCGAGCGCCATCAACTCCATCCAAGAGAGCGGTTCAAGGCGAAATATGAGAACCTTTTAGCTGGCCAGCGCGTCCTTGTGCGTTGCCAGCACCTCGTCCGTGACACCTTCGGATAGCGGAACGCCATGCGCCTCGGCACCGAGGTCGCTTCTGATTTTTTCAATGGTGACTTCGCACGGCTTTGCTCTTATCGCGCGTCCGTTTGCTGTCATGGCCCGCTGTCCTCTCTCGTGTTCATGTGTTACGTTCAAGCATCGTCGACGAGTGTGTTTGGGGGCTCCTTTCAGATCTGGTCAGGTGCATCCGCACCGATACCTCGGATCGCCGTCGGTAGCGATTTCAGTCGTATATCGAAAACCTCTCTCCATGCCACGCATGCTTCAAGTCCGATAATGTGCAATACCAGTCCTTGGTCGCACGCACGGTCATGTGCTAGCCTCGGTTCGGTCTATTCAGTCGACGCTAACCGCATTCGGCAAATCAATTCGGACATCACTAAAGACCGACCGATTGCGGAGTGATAATGCCAATGGAGTGGAGGAATTTGGCGTGAGATTTACGAAGTATCTCTGTGGAGTTGTAATCGCCTTATCGGCACTACTCATTCAGTCCGGTGTCGCCAACGCACAGGTCAAACTGCGCATGATGACCTTTGTACCACCTGTGGCGAACCCGGCAAAAACGTTTCTCGCGCCTTGGGCGGACAAGGTCGAAAAAGCGTCCGGCGGCAAGATCAAAATTGAGCGTTATTGGGCCATGGCCCTGGGCGGCAAAGCACCCCAACTTCTGGATCAGATCCGCGATGGTGTTGTCGACATTGGCTGGACCTTGCCGGGCTTTACGCCGGGTCGATTTCCGCAGATCGAACCGTTCGAACTGCCGTTCGTCCATCGCGATGCCCTCTCGACGACACTTGCACTTCAAGACTTTTATGACAAATACCTGACGAGCACATTTAAGGACTACAAAGTCCTCCTTATCCACGTGCACGATGGCTTTTTCTTCCAGACGAAATTTCCGGTGAAGGGGGTTGCCGACATCAAGGGCAGGAAAATTCGTGCAGCATCCCGTGCTGGTGTTTGGCTGTTGAACGAACTAGGAGCCAAGGGCATCGGCATGCCGTTGCCCCGGATCCCACAAGCCTTGTCGAAAGGCGTTATAGAGGGTGTAACGCTGCCCTATGAAATAGCCCCGGCCGTGAAGACGCCGGATCTGGTCAGTCATTTTGCCACCCTGTCCGGTGAACAGCCCAGACTTGGTACAAATGTTTTCACCTTTTTGATGAACAAGGCCAAATATGACGGCCTAACGGATGAACTGAAAAAGGTGATTGACGACCACTCGGGTCGCAATATTGCGCGCTGGGCTGGAGAGAATTGGCGTGCCGTAGAGGAGCCCGGAAAGAAAGCTGTCATGGCCCGCAAGAAAAATAAAATCACCGTTATTTCTACATCCGAGACGGAGAAAATGAAGGCAGCTGCTGACGCAGTCTACGCGCGCTGGTTTCAAGAGGCCCAAAAGGCCAATCTCGATGGCCCGTCGATGTTGAAAGACGCAAAGACCATGATTGCGGAGCACGCAAAGTGATGAGCGTGGGATCGCAAAGAACTCTTGTGCGGTCCCAGCCTTCATGTGCGACAGAGGGATCAGAGCATGGCTGAAGGATCGCAAAGGCAGCCGCAGCCATCTGATCGACTAGGCCGCCTGCTCTTTGGGATTTCCCGAAACCTTGCAATTGCTGGTGGAATACTTCTGTCCTTGATTGCGCTTCTCACCACCGCCAGCGTGATCGGCAGGGCGACCGTGCTCGGTCCCATTCCAGGCGACTTTGAACTCGTCGCAATCGGTACCGGAGTTGCTGTGTTTGCGATGCTACCCTACTGCCAAATGACGCGCGGCAACGTCCTTGTCGATTTTTTCATGAGTCGCGCACCGACTCGCGCAAGAGCATTTTGTGATCTTGTCGGCAACACGGCCTATCTGTTCATCGCAATGCTTCTCACCTGGCGCATGTACTACGGCGCAATCGACATGTACAAATACAACGAGTTGTCCATGACAATAAATTTCCCGCGTTGGACGACATTCCCAGTATCAATTATATGCCTCGGGTTCTTGTGCATCACTATCGCATATTCGATCTTGCGCTCGTACGGCGAGATGAGGCGCGGCAAATATCCCGATCACATCTAGGATCGCCATTCCCATGACAAGTCTTGAAATCGGGATGGTCGGATTCGCTGCTTTGCTCGTCTTGCTGGCGTTCCGCATACCAATCGCCATATCGATGCTAACGGTCGGGCTGATTGGATACTATGCTATCGCTGGCGCGACCCCGTTACTCAGCTACCTCAAGACCGAAACCTATTGGCGATTCACTACCGATAGTTTGTCGGTCATACCGCTCTTCGTTTTAATGGGACAGTTCGCGGCCAAGGCCGGGCTCAGCAAGGCACTGTTTTCAGCCGCCAACACTTGGCTTGGACACCTTCGGGGCGGTGTGGCAATGGCAGCTGTTGGCGGCTGCGCCGGTTTCGGAGCAATCACAGGGTCGTCGCTGGCGACCGCAGCGACGATGGGACAGGTAGCCCTGCCAGAACTGAGGCGTTTCAACTATGCCGGTTCACTTGCGACAGGTGCACTTGCCGCTGGCGGAACCTTGGGCATTTTAATCCCACCCTCGGTCGTTTTGATCATTTACGCGGTCCTCGTTGAGGCGAACGTCGCGACGTTGTTCCTTGCGGCATTCATACCCGGTTTCATGGCTGCAATTGGCTACCTCATCACAATCGCAGTCGTCGTACGTATCAACCCAGCGACCGGACCGGCTGGCGAGCGACAACCATACTCCGCGCGATTTCGCGCTTTGTACGAAGTTTGGCCGGTTCTCTTAATATTCTTACTGGTGATGGGCGGCATTTACGGCGGGTTCTTCACACCGACTGAAGGGGCCGGTGTTGGAGCGACTGGCACGTTTCTCATTGCTGTTACCAAAGGCGGAATGCGCCTTGATGGTTTCATTGAGGCCGTTCTTGAGACCACGTCTACGACGGCCATGATCTTCCTCATCCTACTGGGAGCGGCAATCTTCAATGCATTTCTTGGCTTCTCACAGCTACCGCAGTTCGCCGCCGACTTCTTTCAGAATTCGGGACTGACCCCACTGACGGTTCTGCTAGGAATGGTTGTTCTCTACATCTTTCTGGGCTTCGTCATGGACACGCTCTCCATGATCTTACTCACCGCTCCTATATTTTGGCCCATCGTTGCTGGCCTTGACTTCGGCTTGGACCCTGAGAGTCTAAAAATATGGTTCGGCATTATCACGCTGATTGTCGTTGAAATGGGGCTGATCACGCCGCCAGTTGGATTAAACGTCTTTGTCATCAATAAGCTCGCCAAAGATGTACCAATGATTGAAACGTTCAAAGGTGTTGTACCATTTATTATTTCGGATCTGATTCGCGTCAGCCTCATTATAGCGTTTCCAACAATCGCGCTCGTTCTCCCGGCACTGATGGCTCACTAGGATCGTGACGAAACAATCAACCCTGGATGTTTCAATGCCCCAAACGGGACGCACACATCAAAAATAGCATCCGCCATCGGCGCTTTGTTGTCGACTGAAGAGCGATCCCCACTGAAGGAAAAATGCCGAATCAGATTTTGCGGAAGTAGCTTAGACTGAACGCGGCTGACTTGCAGACGATGAAGAAAAGCGGGTGAGGGCCCATCAACGATATTAATCAAATTGCAAATTGGAAGCACATGTGCGGGGCGCCCAAAATTCCTGGCGAAGAAAACCACGCAAGCGGCAAGCGATACGCTCACGAAATTTGGCCAATGTTCGATGTATCCCGCCCTCTCTTTGCCTCGGATCGGATGGTTGCGAAACGGTAGAGGGCTGAACGTGGGACCTCTGCGTCCGAACCTATTTTCGTGAACCACCAATTCTAGACGATCTCGGTTGATTCAGCTTGACTTGTTCCAACAAGAATTTGGAGGCGCGGCGGTATATATACTCGCCTGTTAACGGCCACGAACAGCGCTTCCCGACACGCTCGCCGTTTTTTAAGGTCGGAGCGTTGGCGTTTTAGCACGCGATTGAAACGTGACCAACATCCCTATAACCTAACCTAACCTAACCTAACCTAACCTAACCTAACCTAGGCTATGGCCTATGGCCTATGGCCATCTACTATTAAAACTACTAAGCCGCCGCCAGAGAGAGCCGAGGAGGATTATCATGAACGCTCCCGACAACCCCGGATCTGCGACTGTCAAAACCTTCAAGATGCTAATCAATGGTGAATGGCTCTTAGCGGCAGATGGGCGCGAGCTTCCTGTCGAGTCGCCAGGCACGCGCTCCATCATTGGCAGCATACCGCGCGGCGGAGTCGAAGATATCGACCGTGCGGCTCGAGCCGCCGACGCTGCGTTTCCTGCCTGGAGGCGTGTGGCACCGCGCGACCGCGGGCAACTGCTACAAAAAATTGCAGACAGGCTTGAGGAAAACGTCGAAGAGATGTCGCGCGTATTGGCAGAGGAATCCGGCAATGCCATTCGAACTCAGGCCCGTGGAGAAGCAAATAGCGCGGTTGATATCTTTCGCTATTTCGGCGGGCTTGCAAGCGAACTCAAAGGCGAGACGATCCCGCTTGGCGAGCACGTCCTCTCCTACACGCGTCGCGAGCCGATAGGTGTTGTCGGTGCGATCATCCCGTGGAATGCTCCGGTCGCACTTGCAGCACTGAAAATTGCGCCTGCCCTCTGTGCGGGCAATACGCTTGTTCTTAAGGCGGCAGAGGACGCACCACTCGGCGTGCTTTTGTGTGCGAAAATATGTCAGGAGTTCTTGCCGAAGGGCGTACTCAATGTCGTTACAGGCCTCGGTGAAGAAGCGGGCGCTGCCTTGTCCGCGCACCCAGCAGTACGAAAGCTATCATTCACCGGCTCGACTGAGGTGGGCAAAATTATCATGCGCGCGGCGGCTGACCGTATCGTACCTATCAGTCTTGAGCTTGGCGGGAAGAGCCCATCGATCGTCTACGCGGACGCCAACGAAGATTGGGCCGTGGACGGCATCGTCAATGCCATGCGCTTTACGCGCCAAAGTCAATCATGCACGGCAGGCTCGCGATTATTTTTGCATAGCGACATTTACGACGACTTTCTGTCGAAACTGGCAGCCAAGGTCGAAAGTCTCAAAATCGGAGATCCACTCGACGAAGAGACAGATATTGGCGCCATTATCAATGAAAAGCAGTTCAACAAGGTTCGCGGATATGTCGAAGAAGGGATTTCGTTAGCAGGGTCAAAAATGTTGTTTGGAGGATTGCCGCCCAAAGAGGGACCGCTGTCGAAAGGATACTTCGCGCTGCCGACCGTGTTCTCCCACGCCGCAAACGACTGGCGCATGACGCAGGAAGAGATATTTGGTCCAGTGCTTGTCGCGATCCCGTGGTCGGATGAAGAAGACGTAATTCGCATGGCGAATGATACGCACTACGGCCTCGCCGGTTATGTTTGGACGCATGACATCGGACGCGGCTTGCGGGCCGCTCACCGGATCGAGGCCGGATGGGTGCAGGTGAACCAGGGGCTTGGTCAGTTCCCCGGACAGTCCTATGGTGGAATCAAGCAGTCAGGCATTGGCCGCGAACACTCGCTGGAGGGCATGCTCGACAGCTTCACGCAGAGAAAAAACATCACGGTCAACCTGGAAGTTTAGGGCGATGCTCCACCGGTCTAATCGACTATGATTTTTCCCGTGGGGTCGTCTCCGGACGCAAGTTAGCGCATAGACAAATCACGCGAATATGTAGACGTCCGCTTGCCGTCTCTTTGCAGTTACGACTCTGACAACGCGGTCGCGCCAACACCCGTCCGTTAATGGGATTTGGAAGCTGGCGGGTGAAGGTTTGCCCTTGCGGTTGCCATTACTGCCCCAGGTCTGACGCGCGGCAGATTGCTCGACCTCGATACGCACGCCGGTGGACCTGTGCTGGATACCCAGCCGCCCCGTTCTTCCCCCGTTGCGATGTAGTTGATGCTGACGAAATGATTGAATAGATTAGTCATTACAATCGAATGGTGCAATAATTAAATATTTTCATTATCGAAAATATCTTATGTCATATTTTTACGGCATCGCTTGTTTTACTCTAATAGATCTGCGATCAAATGTTTCCGCAGAACTTGTGTTTTATGCGCCGCTTTTCGCATTTTAATCACGAGCCATTCGCAAATAAGTTGCCCTCTTAAGGGATAAAATCTATTCCCCATGCAGCCGGGGGGCGAGATGCAAACGGGGAATTTCAATGACCACTCTGTATCAACGCGTTGTACTGGCAGCGGTTGCGATTGCGGTTGCAGCTTCGATGGCGAAAGCCCAGGAATACGATCGCGGACGCACTCCTTGGCTCGGCCTCTATGCCGGTGGGCATGGGGGTTATGG
>JBPCWA010000435.1:0-3212 GCA_051009975.1 Hyphomicrobiaceae bacterium | reverse complement strand
GGTCGGAGCAAAGCCCTGCGCCTAGAGGAGCTCGCGATTCAACTTCAACGCAGCCTTCTTGTTGCGTCGCGATTGAACCAAGACATCCAGAACTTCGCCTGCGCAATCCACGGCACGCCATAGATACATCGTCTTGCCATTGATCGAGACGAACATCTCATCGAGATGCCAGCGCACGTCGGGAGGTGGATGCGATCTTCTGAGCCTTCTGGCATGGGCCAAGCCGAACTTGACCGACCAGCGCCGGACAGTTTCATACGAGACATCGATGCGGCGCTCGGCGAGCAGGTCCTCGACATCTCGGAAGCTGAGAGGAAACCGAAAATACAGCCAGACGGCGTGCTGGATGATGTCAACTGGAAAACGATGGCGGCGATAGCTGACGTTACTCATCGTTCACTGATAACACGCCAATTCAATCCAAGAGTTACTGTGACAGCACCTCTGGCATATAATGTGCCGTGCAACAGGTTCGCGTCATCGAGCTAGTTGCGCCAGATTTTGGCTATGGAACCCTGAATCCGCATCAACACTTGGAGACCGCACCGTATGAACCGCTTGACCATCAACCGCATGACTATCGCTGCACTGCTCTTGCTCACGACAACCGCATCAGCCTATGCGTGCGGGCCCGACTGCGACCGATACCCGTATGGCAGCAGCGAATGGCAGCAGTGTTGCCAGATTAACCCGCGGTGATCAGCGTTGAAACGCGCATTGCAGCCCAGTCGGTCAACGAGCGGGAGCAATGGATGAGCGATAACCCTGAACTAGCTGCCAATACCGGTTGATACCCTGTGACCAGTCTCCCGGGACTGAATGCCTACAATCGCCCCGGCGCGGCATTCAGTTCCGGGAGACTGGTCATGACTTCTTACGGACGCTGAAGCTGTCCGTCTGGAAGACGGAGGATCTGACCCAGCGCATGGAAATCAGATCGAACATGCTAACTGGTTCGCGGCTTACGCCCCATCGGCGGATGCCTGTTCCAAATCAAACCAGGGGCGGCAGGGTGGCCGCGCGCCACGAGTGTGTCGACCAGCGCCTCGTCCTGCGGTGAGAATTCGTGCTTAAGCACTTCGAGATAGGACGACCATTGCTCGGGCGTGCGCGGACCGGCAACAACACTCGAAATGATGTTGTTGTTGAGCACCCACAGCATCGCAAAGTCAGTCGGCGACATGCCGCGCTTCGAAGCATGGCTGCGGATCTGTTCGACCACTTCGAATGTTTCCCTTTTAAAGTCGCGGTTCAGCAGGCTTGAGTCACCTCGTGCCGCACGACTGCCGGTTGGCGGTTCCTCGCCCTGCCTGTACTTTCCGGTCAGGATACCGCGGCCGAGCGGCGAGAACGCCGCAACTCCTATGCCGAAGTATTCGCAGGCAGGCAGATAATCATTCTCGGCCATACGCATGGCAAGATTGTACATAGGCTGGGCTATGACCGGATGCGGCGCTCCCGTCTCATCACACAAGCGAATAATTTCGCCAATCTCCCAACCATAATAGTTTGAAAAGCCCCAGTAGTTGGCTTTGCCGCTGGCGATGATATCGCGCATAGCCTCAATGCTTTCACGCAATGGCGTGTCACGATCGCGATGGTGCATGTAGTAGATGTCGACATAATCAGTGCCGAGGCGCGCCAGACTAGCGTCAATCGCCTGCATCATCCATTTGCGCGATAATCCCATTTTGCGATGAACAGGGCCGTCCTGCTGGCCAACTTTGGTTGCCAGGATCCAAGTTTCGCGGTCTCCCGCAATGAGCTGACCGACCATTGTTTCCGACTTGCCGCCGGTGTAGGCATCCGCAGTATCGATGAAGTTGATCTGCGCCTCTCGCGCCTTCTCAACCATGCTTTCCGCCGCCGCCAGATCCGTCTCACCGCCAAAGTCCATCGTGCCGAGACAAATGCGAGATACGCGCAGTCCACTGCGCCCTAGGTACGTGTAATCCATCGCAATGCACCTTCATGCAAATGATCTGACCGAACTCTTCTCGCATCGGAGCATGCCCGTACAAAGACATCGGCTCTCCGGATTATGCACGGACCAATCGTCAGAGATAGACTGAATTCCATATAAGTCTTCAAGGAAGCGGCTGTCCTATTGCCATGCATCGTCCACAAACGAAGCCAATGGAGTCAGACTTTATCTGATCGATTTATGCCCCCTGCTGCAATTGACTGAGTTCGGATCTCGTTGCCGAATATCAGGTCAATCGGCCGAGAATCCAAACATCGTTTAGAGATTATTTCGAAGCGCTGAAGATGGCGTTGTCACATTAACATCCGTCGATCACAGTCGATCTAGGGCTATCCAATTTCAATCGACCGCTGCCACGTCTTGCCAGCTCTCCATCGCAGCAGAACGAAACTGCCGAAGTGTTCGACGTGAGATGAGATGGCGTTAGACGTTGAACGTGTTGTAGATGGCTGCAAGAACAAGAAGACGACGTTGATAGCCCTTGCCGTCACCGTCCGTGTGTAGGTGGCGTACTCTGCGCTGGTGGGACCCCAAGAGTGGCCTCCAGAACGACCTCAGAGAGTCGCTGGTGGGGCCTTGGTTGATGAGAGTCGGAGGTGGCTCGGAAGCCCCCCAGGGCTCTCAGTGAGGTTGTGAGGGCCTTGCGCGGGCTGCTGAGAGGCAGAGTGGCTGGATGTGCAGAGTGCACGCGCATCACATGTCTGCTTCGCCTCCGGAAGCCGACATTGAGCGCCGTAGAGCCGATGTCTCCGATGGGCCAAAACCGGTCATGCTGACCGCCACGCGTGGTGCGACGCACAAAGGCGACTCGGTCCATAGCGCGGACATCCGTTGCGTATCCGGCCCGAATGGCCATGTACAAATTGAATCTGGCAGCGCAAGATCATCATGGCCGCTTGAATTGGCCGTTTCCAACAATGAAAGGTGGAGACCAGATATGCGGTATCTTGTGACGACCGACCATTTTGGCGGTCCGCCCCCGCCGCCCGATCAAATGGGTCCTTTGCTCGAAACAGTTGCAGCCAGCATGGAGAAGCTGAGCCAATTACTTAGCGAAGGAAAAATAGTAGCCGGCGGTGTGCCAGCCGGACAGAAAAAACATATATTCATTGTTGAGGCAGCCTCCAATGATGAAGTCACCGACTTGGTCCACAGCCTGCCTTTCTGGATGGCACATCGATGGGAAATCACTCCACTTGAAAGCTGGGATCATCACTTGGACTTCGTG
>JBPCWA010000434.1:0-6764 GCA_051009975.1 Hyphomicrobiaceae bacterium | reverse complement strand
AAACCGGAGTTGACGCCAGGATCATCGGTCAGGAATGGCGGAAGGCCCGAAAGACTCGTGTCTGTCATCATGGCTAGGCGTCGTTCCGACAAGGCGCCGAGCTCGCAAATTGCCATCGCCACAACATCGGCGGCAAAGGCCACTGGTTCGGCGTGGAAATTACCGCCGGAGACAATTTCACTGGTTTCCGGGAACACTATTGGATTGTCGGTCACGGCGTCTGCTTCGCGCTCCAATGTGACATCGACATTGTCCAGTAGATCAAGGCAGGCACCGTAGACTTGTGGCTGACAGCGGATGCAGTAAGGATCCTGTACGCGCTCGCAGTTGAGCGCCTTCTTTCGGAACCCACTCCCCATGGTGAGTTCGCGCAGTCTTCGGGCAATCTCTATCTGGCCGGGTTGTCGACGGACCTGTTGAATTCGGTCCTCAAACGGGGCAACGGAGCCCAAAACCGCTTCGGTCGTCAGGGCGCCTATGACAACGGCGGTGTCAAGGGCGCGCCGCGCTTCAAACACCCCTCCAAGCGCCAACGCTGTCGACACCTGCGTGCCATTGAGCATGGCCAACCCTTCTTTGGGCTGAAGCTCAAGCGGTAGAAGTCCAGCAGCCTCCAACGCCTCTGAAGCCGCCAAGACATTTCCCGCTGCGCAGATCTTCCCCTCGCCGATCATCGCCGCGGCGATATGGGCGAGGGGCGTCAAATCTCCCGATGCGCCGACCGAGCCCTGCGATGGAATTACCGGGAGCAGATCACGGTTGAACATCTCGATCATGAAGTCGACAAGCGCCTCCCGAACGCCAGAATGGCCTTGCGCCAGTGAAGCGATTTTCATCGCCATCGCTAGTCGAGATTCAGTTGAGGAAAGGGGTGTGCCAGACCCGATTGCATGTGTCAGCACAACGTTTTTCTGCAAATCGCCGATAGCGCTATTGTCAATCACGGTGCCGGCCAATCGGCCAAACCCTGTATTTATCCCGTAAACGGCAACGCCATTGTTAGCGCCAGTATCCGCGACATCGGCAACGATCTTGTGCGCGGCTACAATTGCTTCGCGGGCCTGGTCGGTTAGACGCAATTGCACGCGCGCGTTATAGATGGATCGCCAAAATTTCAGACCATTCTGTCCCTTTGAAACGTCGAGTGTTTTCATGAGCCAGCCCCCCACCGTTTCGTCGTACCACAGAGATTGCAAGAATATGCACTATGAAAGAGAAATCAAAGAATGTTCAACCCGGACGAGTGACTGCTCATAGCCCATTCGGTCACAAACTCATGGCTATACCGACCTGACGGAACGACCACGAGACAACGGAGCCTCACCGTGACGGCTCGCCCATCCCGCTACCGACAACCGGGCGGTGTTCATCCGTTCGTATGGTCAAGTCCACCGGGTCGTGTCGGCTGTATCTGACGCTGTCATCAGCGTTGTTGTGTGAACATAGGTCGACGTGCACAGGTCATATCTTTTGCTCAAGGTCCGCCGGACTTCAGCCTCTGCTTCGGTTTGCGGTATCTTGGTGCGCTCCCAGGCCGCCAGATTTGGCCGTCTCGTCAACATCACGGCGTTGATCAAGTTCTCATTGATCAAGTTCTCATCGATCCCGCAATATCGCCAAAGGCCCATGACTTCGCAGTCCGGATAGGACGCCTCAAACCCGGGCCATGCGTCTGCACAGAGCTTGAGGAACTCGTCCCAATTGTCCGGATTTGTTTGAAAGTGTCTGAACGCATAGTTCCCCTGACGCTGAAGGGGAGTGTGTTTAGTTGGCCTCAGCGTTGGTGACATTGACCATGCTTCAAAGCTGACAATTTTATCGACTTCTTTCAAAGGTGCATCAGACCAAGACCACTGAGGACTGGCATGCGCGAACAAATTGAGTTCGTCGCGGCAGCGTCCGATTTGATTCCGCCAAATGCCATAAAGTGTCCACCGCGAACCGCATAAATCCGGCCAGCGTTGGACTATTGTCTGACAAACGGATTGCCACTCAAGCGGCTTCGTCTGAATGCGAGCATGAATGTAAGCCTGCATCGACCGCTCCAAAGTGTGAACTTTACCAGTTCATTGCTTAGCCTGATGTGCGGATGCTGGGAAAAGTAGTTGTAGCCATCGAAGAGTTGGGTTGTACCCACACCACCTCCCCCCGCACACAGGATTGGCGATATCTGGGTTCTGACTCCACAACTAGTCTAGTTTGCCATGCTGATACCAGGCGATAGCGTCTTCCAAGCGGTCATCGCCCCAGAAAATCTCGCCACATACATTGAATGTTGGGGCACCGAAAACATTCAGACTGATGGCTTCGCGTGTTGCTGCTTCGTAGGCGGCGCCTATGGCCTCGGAATTTGCGGCCGCGATGACGCGGCTGGGATCTTGCCCTGCCTCTACTATCGATTGCGAAAGGTTTGGTTCGCTGCCGGCCTCCAGCCCGCCGACAAACCAACGACGATAAGTCCCTTGAACATACTTCGCACACCATCCCTCTTGCGTACCGAGGACGGCGACGCGATTGGCAAGATCAAACTCTTTGAATGGGTAGGGTGCAGGAACAGACACGGGCAATCGGTATTTGCCGGCGCGCCTCTCAATGTCGCGCCACATATAATCGCTTTTGATTGGCTTACCCTGAAACGGAATGTTGTTTTGCTCGACCATGATGGCCCGAACGCTGAATGGTCGCCATTCGAAAGAAATGCCGCTCGCCACTTCAACTTCCGTCAACCGACTAACTGTCAGATATGTGTACGTGCTGCCCACCGAGAACCAAAATTGGATTTTACCGAGGTTTGACATAGCGTACCTTTCGATTACGTGAGCCACGACACATGCCGCAGGCCCGAGCGCCATGGCTGTCGTTTGAGGGTCCGTATGGCTGTTGACGTCAATGGGTATCACAAGAATTGTAAGATATCAGTTTCATGGGCTGAGACTACCGCGAACTAGTTTCTCAACCGAAGGTGATCAATGAGCAAAGACCTTGCAGATTGGCTGGAGGCGTTGGGACTGAAGAAGCACCTAACCGCCTGATGTCATTGCCTGGAGATGATCGCTATGGCCCCCTAGACCTCACGAGACCTCACGAGACCTCACGACAGCTCTTGCGTTCAGAAGTGATGGCGGCAATGGTTCGACTATTCGTCGACTTGTCAAAGCAGCGATCACTTCTCTCTGTTCTCGAGGACGCCCACTGGGCTGACAACAGTACGGAATGACTTGTCGGCGAAGTCATGAGTAGGATCGGCCAGTTACCGGTCATCGTTTTGACAACGTATCGAACTGAGGATTACGTACCCCTTGGCCCGGGTTACCCTATAACTCAAAGATTGAACTGCGTAGATTACCGGATCATCAATGCTTAAGATTGTTCGTTCGGTGGCTGGTAATCATGTCTCAAATGAGGTTCACCTACTGGGCCCAAACTCGTTGACCAACTTTCCCTGGAAGCTTCTACCCCAGAGCGCTACGCTCACCTGCGACAAGCAGAATTGAGGATGTACCTTGAAAACTCGACTAACCAACTTGTTAGCAATCGATTATCCGATCGTGTCGGCACCCATGTCAGGCGACAGCGGCGGTGAACTCGCGGGTGCGGTATCGGCAGGCGGCGGGCTGGGTACGTTCGGCGCGGTATTCTCCGACAACGCGATGGACTACCTTCATGACAACATCGCTCTCGCCCGGACGGCGACTAGTCGCTCGTTCGGCGTAGGTTTCATAACACCCTATCTTTCCGACCACGCCGCGCAGCTTGACGCTGTCTTGGACGCTGGCGTGGAAGTAGTGACGCTATCCTTCGCGGATCCCCGTCCTTGGCTCGGTAAGATCAAGGCGGCCGGCCGCACGGCGATATGCCAGGTGCACAATTTCGAGTTCGCGCAGATCGCTGTGGAAGAAGGAGCCGACGTGATCGCCGTGCAAGGCTGCGAAGCAGGTGGACACTCTGGCGATCAAAGTTTAATGCCGGCTCTGGCGCACGTACTCGACTCTTTCCCCGACACACCAGTAATTGCCGCAGGTGGGATTGGCGACGGACGTACTCTAGCGTCTGTCTTGGCCGCTGGTGCGGATGGTGCTTGGATTGGCACGGGTTTCCGAGCGGTCACCGAATGTCGAGAAATTAGTGAGGATGCGCGGGCGGCGATCTTCGCCGCCGACGGGCGGGAAACGATAAGAAGCCGTGTCACTGATATCATCAGCCACGAGGCATTGGGCGGACGGCCATGGCCCAATGAAATTGCCAATCGGACCGTGCGTACGCCGACCGTGATGCGCTGGCATGGTCGCGAAGACGCCTTGCAGGCGGAGATCGCGAGAGACCAAGCACATTTCGCCGAACCGCCTCCTGGCGAGATGCCGTATTTATTCAGCGAAGCCGCAGGATTTATCCATGAACAGGAAACAGCAGCGGCTTTCATGTCACGCATCTGCGCCGAGGCGGAGACACATCTGCGCGCCGCAGCGGCCCGCGCCCATTAGAAGAGCCTCACAAGTTCCAGCAAGGCGCTGGTTTTTTTATTGACTGGTGTCTCCAGTGATTCTCATCCAGGGTCGGTGGCGCGCCACACCGCATGTTCGTTCGTTGATCCGAATGATCCTTGCAAGCCGACATGCACCACTCGCGTGTGACCACGTGGACCAAGTCCTTTGCCTATGTCGGCCATGCGCAGCGAACGCCAATAGCACTCCGTTGAGTTTATGTTGACTGGTGCCCTTAGCGTAACTCACACAACCACGGAGCACCAAGTCGGATTTGATCAAGCAGCCGCATTTCGGTCACCGGCCTCAGCGCGTGCGGCAAGGTCAGCGATGGCCGACATCCAAAACACCGCAACAAAGGACGACACCGTGCGAAGACCTTGCGCGCCTTCAGAGTTTGAACCGCGTAAGGAGGCCGTAGTGATCCGACCCCAACAACGGGCGCGCTTCGGTGATTGCTCCTGCTCCCGAAGGTAGTAAAACATGATCAATCGCCAGCGGAACCAATGGTTGGAATGCCGGAAAGCTAGTCACGGCGGCTCCTGCTCTTTGGCCGCCGATGGCACGCGCAATCCTGGCGACGCTCCCCCCCCAGGGAACCATGTTGAAGTCGCCTGCCACTATGACTTTGCCTTCCAGAACCGAGAGTACATCTGCAACCCGGCTTGCTTGGGCAGCTTGGGCATAAGGGAACGGCCACGGCAAATGAACACTTGCAACCCATATCCGCTCTTCACCGATATCAACTTGCGCAAGTGCAAGATTGAGATCTGGGTAACATCCTGCAGATCCGGGGATTAGCGGATGATCTGAGAAGAGGGCCACAGCCCTCTGCTTGCTCGAACGACAGATGACATGTTCTGGATAACTTGACGCAAGAGATTTGACCTGGGAAAGATTACGGTTGCTGATCTCCTGCAACGTCACAAAATCAGGCGCGTGCGATCGTATATCTTCGGCGATGGCCTCGGGCGACGATCCTATCACGAGCAGGTTCTTCTGATAGAGAGCCATGGGATAAGAATGTTTCCCATGCCCAGTAGGGTTGGCTAACGTCGATGCTTGCGCTGCTACGGCGCAGAAAAGAAACAGAACTCCTGCGAATGTTTTGCGGGAGACCAGGAAGGCGGCGCCGAAGGCACCGGTCAAAGTGGCAATCTGCGGTCGAAACACTCCCACTGAGTCAGCCAACGCTACCCACTCTCCAAAAAGGCCAATGACAAGCAGGATGAGCGTGCCCCACGCGGCAGGCACGATGAGGAACCTCATTGTGCCGAGGACGTGCTTCCAAGGGAAAGCGCCCCGGCCTGATCGGTACTCAGCCCCAATGGCTGGCGCAAAGTCTAGGCGCATGATCACAACCTCCTAGCTCAACTTTCTCAACAATGCGGTTCAGCCAATTTGCTGCTCGCCAAAGCTGGGAAGTTCCATGCGCCCGAACAAAACCTCCGCCAGCCCATTTCGTTCAAGCACTCCGCAACACTGAACGGGATACGGGTCCGCATCGCGCCGAGACCGAGTGCCGCCAGAGAGATCTGCTCGTCCGGTGATAGCCGATCTGCCAATTCCTTCTCCCTCCACCACATGTCTGTTCACTCCGTATCGGGTTCATTGCACACCACATTGGTGTGCATCGTGACGCCCACCAGATCCAGCGATCAGGAGTATGGGATTGCGTTCTTTCGGATAGTTGGTCGATCAAAAGGGGAAATCGAACCAGGCTCAGCAGCCTAACTTTCATGCTGGGTCACAGAACGAACCCGCTTCCAGCGGGCGCGCGGGGCGCGGGGCGCGGATTGTGCCATGGAGGAGGCGCAACGCTAGTCGATCGACGAATATACGCTAACGGTCAGGGGCGTCTCGTCTTGCGGATCGAAGGGTTCCAGTCCCCCCTCAGGATGCTCAGCGTGCCGCCGCCCGCCAATGCTCCGGTTGCTTGCGCCCCTTCAGTCCCTTCAGGCGGCCAGAACGGTCCCCGACTACTAGCTTGCGACCGGCCCCGCTCAGCCCTGATCAGCGCTCCTCCCTGATCAGCGCTCCTCGGCCTTCGCTGCCGCTTCGTCCATCTGCTTCGCCAGTTCTGGCGGCACCGCATTGTTAATCGCGACGGCATAGAGCGCAACCAAGCCTGTGACAAGAACGCCGCCTGCAACAGCTACGCGCTGCTGCTTCAGATAGGAAGTTAGGGCTCGATAATTGAAGCTCAGATGCACTATCACGGCTACGATCATTAAGAGACCGAACAGCTTGTGAACTGGGTGCATCTGGATCGTGAACGACGGC
>JBPCWA010000433.1:0-22732 GCA_051009975.1 Hyphomicrobiaceae bacterium | reverse complement strand
CAATAATGAAATGCTGTTGAGGTCACTTGCTCGCCGACCCGTTGCGAAGGAGACACAACTCAAGCCACAATCAAGACAAACTCACTTTCCAAGCGAACTCAGCTTCGCACTATAGTACCAGATTCTGTGCGATGATGCGCTACCGACACGCAAAGCGACCCGCGCTCGACTAGAGCTATTTTTCGTTTGAGGTGGATCGTTTCGTGTGAGGAGTGAGATCACTGCAGAAGGGTGGTAATGCAGAAGCTACAGTCACGTCCAAACAAGCAGCTGACTGACATTTCTCTCCTCAAGACCACGGTGCGCAAACAATTCACCACTAAAATCGATGTCTATCCGTGCATGAGATCGACAAACAACAATCGACGAAACAATGCCAACAACTGAGCCGCGGAGCTGGCTGGGACAGCATGAAAGAACACGAAAACTCCAACTCCAAAACTATGATGGCCGTCGTCACCACCGGCAATGGAGGATACGAAAAGCTTGAGTATCGTAGTGTACCCATCCCAATAGCCGGGCCAGGTGAGGTCCTCTTGAAGGTGCTAGCCGCCGGCGTAAATAATACCGAAATCAATACTCGTCTTGGTTGGTATTCTTCGCATGTAACCGAAAGCACAAAGTCCATCGCCAGCAGTCAAACATTCAAGACTGAGCAAAGAGCAGACGGCGGCTGGAATGAAGCCACACCGTTTCCCATCATCCAGGGGACGGATTGCTGTGGCCGGGCCGTCGCAGTCGGCAGCGGCGTTCACAATGAAATCATAGGCAAGCGGGTACTGGTCCGAGCCTGCATACGCAAAAACGGCTTCGGCTCTATGGAAAACATCTGGATGGCCTCGGACTTCGACGGCGCCTTTGCAGATTTTGTGAAAGTTCCATCTACGGAGGTCTTCACTATCGACTGCGACTGGTCTGATGTGGAACTAGCGACGATTCCGTGCGCCTATGGAACAGCCGAAAATATGCTGCATCGGGCAAACGTCAACGCAAGCGACCACGTACTTGTGACAGGCGCCTCAGGCGGCGTCGGATCTGCAGCCGTTCAATTGGCAAAACGCCGTGGCGCTCGGGTCACAGCTGTCATCAGTGCCGAGAAAATGGACAAGGTCTTGGACCTGGGTGCCGACGCCGCAATCGACCGGAACGATAATCTCATTGAAGTTTTAGGAGAGAATGCAGTCGATGTCGCAGTGGACAACGTCGCAGGACCAGCATTTCCGCTAGTGCTCAAAATTCTCAAGCGAGGTGGTCGCTATACGTCTTCAGGAGCGATTGCCGGACCAATGGTCAATCTCGACATGCGCGACATGTATCTCAAAGATATTTCCCTCATCGGGTGCACGGCCTGGGACGAGCCCGTCTTCCCCAACCTGATTTCGTATATTGAGAAGAATGAGATCCGACCGATCGTCGCCAAAATCTTTCCGCTGAGTGACATTTCGACAGCCCAACAGCAATTTATGAAGAAGAACCATTTTGGAAACTTCGTTCTTGTGCCACTTCGCAGGTCAGACCAATGTGATGCTTCTCATCGCCCCTGACAACAGTGAGTGGTTGACAAACCGCACACTAAAACGGCGGCGAACTCCTTGTTCACCAATGACAATCATCTGCTGATCCGTGCAGCTCCGATGCCTGATCAGGAATCAGTTGTGTATCAAGGTCCGCTGTAGCTGACCTATCGCGTCGCGCTGGGCGATCCAGCCGTGATAAAAGTGATTTTCTAAAACGCCACGCGCAGAGTGGCCCCGCCATTACGTTCAAATGCATGAAGGGATCATGAGGACGATACCGCACCGATGATAGGGTCGTCACACTGTACCGCCCAGCGACCCCTCCAGTTCCGCAAGTTCCTGACCACCAGCCATCAAATCCTGCAGCTCCTCTGCAGAGATCTCTCCCTTTTTTGCGGTACCAAGAGTCTTCCCGCGGTTGAGCACTGTAAATCGGTCGCCCACAGCCATTGCATGACGGACGTTGTGCGTGATGAATACGATACCTATTCCGTCCTTGCGGACTTTATCGACGGTCGCCAGCACGTTTGACGTTTGCCGCACGCCAAGGGCCGAGGTTGGTTCGTCAAGAATCAATACCTTAGCGCCAAAGTAAACAGCGCGCGCAATGGCAACTGTCTGCCGCTCTCCACCCGACAACGTCCCCACGGCCTGATCCGGTTCGCGAAGATTAATACCCATCTTCTTCATCTCGGTCATGGTCACGGAATTGGCTTTGTCAAAGTCCATCAACCTGATGGGACCAAACCATTTGACCGGTTCACGACCCATCCAGAAATTTCGGGTCACTGACATCAGTGGGATCATGGCGAGGTCCTGGTACACAGTAGCAATACCGGCCAACATCGCATCCCTTGGCCGACTAAACACAACTTCCTTGCCATCTACGTACATTTTGCCGGAGGTTGGCTTGTGTACCCCCGACATTGTCTTGATGAAGGTCGATTTGCCAGCACCATTGTCCCCTAGCAGACAGTGGCACTCTCCCGGACGGACATCAAAGGACACTCCTGCCAGTGCAATCACATTGCCGAAGTGCTTGACGATCCCGTCCATGTGGACGCCCTCTGAGGTCGAGACGTCCTTCATCTCAAACGCGCTGGCCATCACCGCTCTCCCGTTACGCGTTTACGTATCATATTGTTGAAGAGCACGGCCACGAGAAGCATTCCACCGAGAAACACAAGATACCAATCTTGATCAATTGGTGTGTAGCTTAGCCCGATTAAAACCATGCCAAAGATTATTGCACCAAAAAACGCCCCTATTGCAGAGCCATAGCCGCCCGTCAGCAGGCATCCCCCGATGACCGCGGCGATGATGGCCTCGAACTCCTTCTGGAAACCGCGTCGTGCATCTGTAGAACCACTATCCAGAACGGTGATAATGGCGACGAGCGCCGCACAGCAGGCAGTAAACATAAAGAGTCCCATTTTCACCCGACGCACTGGAACACCCGAGTTGGATGCGGCATTAGAATCGCCACCTGAAGCGAAAATCCAGTTGCCGACGGGGGTCCGCGTCAAGACGATCGTGGCGACAATTGCGAGCGCAATGAACCAAAGGATCTCAACAGGCACGCCGGTTACTTTGGGTTTTCCGTTCTTGAACGTATCGATCAGCCCGTAGCTTGCAAGCCAAGAGAAAACAGCCGGAAATGCCTCGCCAGCGAACAGACTACCTGCCCAGCTTCCTTCCGCCGCATCGCGCACTCCACGAAGTTGCGTCGACCCACCAGTGGCGAGCTTCAAACCAACAAGGGTGAGTCCTCGCAATATGAACAAAAATGCAAGCGTAACAATGAAACTCGGCAAACCCGTCCGGATCACGATTTGGCCGTTTACCGCTCCCATCGCAGCAGCAGCCAGGAGCGTCAGCGGAATGGCTGCCTCTGCGGGTATTTGAAACGTGACCAACAAGGCCGCAAAAATCAGTCCAGCAAAAGCGACCATGGACCCCAGCGACAGGTCGAATTCACCACCGATCATCAATAGCGCCGCACCAATTGCAAGTATTCCAAGCTGAGCCGCCGGCGACATGAAATTCATGAAGCCCGCGAGAGTGAACATACTGCCGTCGGCCGTCAGCGCGAAGAAGGTGGTTACCAGGAGCAAACCAGCGACTGCCCCGAGTTCCGGCCGCTTCATCAGTCTGGCACCAAAGGAATCTTCTTTCAGTCGCTCGTCAGTCGACGTCGAAGTCGCCATCTCTTCCTCCGTAGACTTCGTGGATGATTCATTTGGACGGTAGCCCCAGCATCTTCCGTGCTCTTGGAAAGTCACTACCGTCCAATATCGTCATTCCCCGATCAATTCGAGATCAGCGAATGCCCTTCGCGGAGAGTTCGACAACCTGGCCAGCTTTGTCTTTGGTAATAAGATTGGGGCCCGATGGTACGTCACCTCCCGGGATCAGCCCATACTTGGCATGCAAAGCCAAGAACGCCACTGGCAAATACCCTTGCAAAAACTGCTGTTGATCGATGGCAAAAGCGGCTTTGCCGCCCGCGACCGACTTAAGGAAGTTGGAAGACAAATCGAATGATGCAACTCGAACGCTGTCTGACTTGCCGACATCATCAACGGCGGCGACGGCAGCTTCGCCTCCAATGCTCGCGCCCAAAGCCAAGACCGTATCGATCGAGTCGTCGGCCGACAAAGAGGCCTTGACCTTCGCACGAACTTCGGACGGATCATTCGAAACTGGAATTACGTTGACCGTGCCACCAAATCCTTCCTCGAAGCCACTGCACCTTAGATCGAGAGCGACATTGCCGACCTCGTGATTGACGCACAGAGCCTTCGTGCCTCCCATGCTTTTGAGCTTCTCTCCCGCGGCTTTGCCAGCATCAAATTCGCTCTGACCGACGTGGAGCAAAGCACCCAGCTCCTTAGCAACGTCTGAACCGGAGTTCATGGAGATAACGGGAATGCCGGCGCCAACTGCTTTTTTTATTGATGGACCGAGCGCGTCGGCGTCGGGGATCGATACCACCAAGCCGTCCGGCTCTTGATTGATAGCGGCGTCTATGAGCTGGCTCATCGCTACCATGTCAAAGGTCTCGGGCGCTCGGTAGGAAACCTTGGCTCCAGTATGCTTGGCCGCGAGATCGACCCCATTCTTTACCACTGACCAGAACGGATCATTGGCCTGGCCGTGGCTCACTACAACAATGTTCTGCGCCATTGCGGTCGGCGCTACTGCTATGGCGGCTGCCGCCAAAACGTTTCTGATTAAGGATTTCACGTGTTCCTCCGTTGGAAGTTCCCATTTGTTGCGTTTGTCATTCGTTCCGAGCTCTTCGTCTCGTTGGGGCGGCCTCTTCAGTCCACCCGTGGCTTATATGGACGCCCGTTCATATCTCGCAGACCGTCGAGCGATCGCCAGCCGTCCGTCGATTTAAACACGAATTGCAATCAAGTGGGAGCCCTACAGATGGAGACCTCTCAAACATAGATCGGATAGGTTCCTAAAAACGCAGGCGAACAAGATTGATCCGCACCTTGAAACAATCCTCCTAAATCTGTGATACTGGAATTTTTGTTCCACTAAAGCACTCTTTGGTGACAACCTCCAACATGTGCGAGATCTGTCGTTGATAGTCCCGACAAGGTCGCGCGGACCACTGCAATGGCAGCAGCAAGAGCTGCCGGCGCCCTGCCGCGCGGCTGTCCATAGGAGCACCGACTCAGGCATATTGAACCATCAGAATGAGGATCGCCTCCCGCTCGACTCACTGAACTCTCTTCTCGAACGCGCTCCCAACGCTCTCACGACGCTTTCATATTGCTCCCAATATTCCGTTCTATTGACACGGTCTGCGCTCCGCCGCTCTACAGGCGCGCAAATTCCAACCAGATCGGGTCGCGCCCCATCAGATTCCTTTGCGTTGTCGCGCTCGACCGGCCTCCCACTCGGCATGGGCCTTAGCAACAGTTGCGTTTTCAGTCACGTGCGGTGTTCCCACCTCCCACCAAGCATGGCCTTGCGTCGTCCATCCCTCGTATGCGTCAACAGGCATGGTGATGACATAGGTCTTGTCGCTCGCTTTGGCGCGTGCGAACGCGTCAGCGAGATCGCTCGCTTGCGTAATCGTCTCGCCATTCGCCCCCATGGCCTTAGCATGGGTGGTAAAATCGACAGCGAAGGGTTCGACCGCAATGTTGCAATCGGCGATCAGGTTATTGAACGATTCGTTGCCCGTACCATTCTGCAGTTTATTGATGACAGCAAACCCACCATTGTCGAGAACCAGTATGATCAGCTTCTGGTTGGTTAGGACGGAAGAATAGATGTCCGAATTCAACATCAAGTACGATCCATCTCCGGCAAAGATAATAGTGTCCCTATCGGGTTCGACTTCGGATTGCGCAATCCGCGCGCCCCACCCCCCGGCAATTTCATAGCCCATACACGAAAAACCAAACTCGACATCGACCGTTCCAATATCCAAAGTACGCCAGTTGGCAGTAACTTCGGCGGGCAGTCCACCGGCCGCCGCTACAATCCGGTCCCGTTTGTCACAGTGAGCGTTTACAACGCCAATGGCCTGCGCATAAGAATTTGGCCGATTACCGATGGACACGTTCTGCGCCACATAGGCATCCCAGGTCACACGGTGAGCCTGAGCCGTCTCCACCCAACCCTCCGGCGCCCGGAAGCCTGCTAATGCCGCGCCAAGTCGCTCGAGCGAGAGTTTTGCATCGCCGACGATTGCAATCGCGCGATGCTTGCCCGCATCAAACCGACCGGCATTGATGGATATAATTTGCGCGGCTTTGTCGAATGCCGTCCATGACCCCGTCGTAAAATCTTGCAGCCGAGTGCCGACCGCTAAGACCACATCTGCATCTGCGGCGACCGCATTGGCAGAGTCCGAACCCGTTACGCCAATCGGTCCAATGTTAAGGGAGTGTTTGGAAACAAGATTGGCGCGCCCAGCGATCGTCTCGACGACAGGAATACGGTGCGCCTCTGCAAATCGGACGAGTTCTGCGACGGCGCCCGAATATTGGACTCCGCCACCGGCAATGATCATCGGTCTTTGGGCTCTCGACAGCAAAGCTGCCGCATCGGCGATCTCAGTCTGATCGGGTGGTTGACGTCTTATGCGGTGAATTCTTCGCTCAAAAAACTGATCGGGATAATCGTAAGCCCAACCTTGAACGTCCTGCGGCAATCCGAAAAATGCCGGTCCACAGTCGGCAGGATCCAGCATTGTGGCCAACGCGACTGGCAGCGACTGCATGACCTGAGCCGGATGCGTAATGCGATCCCAATAACGCGTGGCAGATTTGAAGGCATCATTGAGGCCCATCGTAGGATCGGCGAAATGTTCAAGTTGCTGGAGCACCGGATCAGGTAGTCTGGTGATGAAGGTATCTCCGCAAAGCATCAACATTGGCAAACGGTTCGCATGGGCCAAAGCAGAGGCAGTTAGCAAATTTGCCGTTCCGGGACCTGCCGAAGCCGTACAGAACATGAACCGGCGCCGTAAATGATATTTCGCATAGCCGGCCGCCGCAAAACCCATCGATTGCTCATTCTGCCCGCGGTAAAGTGGAAGCTCATCGCGATGATCGTAAAGCGCCTCGCCCAAGCATGTCACGTTGCCATGACCAAATATGGCGAATCCACCACCACATAGACGTTGCTCGACACCGTCGATCTCAATGAATTGATTTGCTAGAAACCGCACAATGGCTTGCGCGACAGTAAGGCGCGACTGACCTTGCGATCCGCCCATTTTCGCGATCCCCCTTTGTTAATTCTGGCCAAGACTTATTGCTATTGCGACATCGATTGCGCAACGTTAAGCATGTCACAATTGACCGGCTTGTGATCGCCAGGATATGACAACTACAACCGGTTGCAAGATGTTTCAGATAGAACCGATGGAATCGCTCGGAATTGGCATTATTGGCGGTGGTTATATGGGCAAAGCCCACGCCGTGGCTATGTCGGCCGTTGTAGGTGCTTACGAATTGAACCTCCGACCAACGCTCGAAATGGTTTGCGCGCGTACGCAAGCATCGGCCGCAAATTATCGGGACGCGTACGGTTTCAGAGAGTCCACCGATGACTGGCGTCGCCTCGTCGCCAGCCCGGCAGTGCAGGCAATTGTGATTGCATCCCCGCAGCAAACCCATCGCGAAATTGCGTTGGCGGCTTTCGCTGTTGGCAAGCCGGTGCTTTGCGAAAAACCTCTTGGGGCCAATCTCAATGATAGCTCGGCCATGGCCGCAGCTGCCGCAGCAAGCGGCGCTGTCAATATGGTTGGATTCAACTACATCAAAACGCCAGCTACTCAATTCGCAATGCAGCTTGTGCGGCAGGGTGCTATAGGCGACATTGTATTTTTTCGGGGTGAACATACAGAGGATTTTTTTGCAGATCCGCAGACGCCTGCATCCTGGCGCTCAGAGGGTGTCGAGAATGGAGCGATGGGCGATCTTGCGCCCCACATCATCCAATGCGCACTGGCTTTCTGCGGCCCGATAACCGATGTTTGCAGCAGCATCCAGACCATTCACGCTCTACGTCCATCGCCTGCCGGCCAACACCAGGTCACCAACGATGATCAGGCGCAAATGATGTGTAGGTTCGAGAACGGTGCAACGGGCCATCTGCTGATCAGTCGTGTCGCCACGGGTCGCAAAATGGGTTATTCGTACGAGATTACCGGAACGAAAGGTGCTCTCCGTTTTGATCAGGAAGATCAAAACGCGCTCTGGCTCTACGAGACATCGGATCCGGTAGACCGCGCAGGGTTCAGAAAGATTATGACCGGTCCTGCCCATCCCGACTACCGAGCATTCTGCCAAGGGCCTGGCCACGGAACTGGTTATCAAGATCAGATAATAATTGAAGCCAGTCACTTTGTGACAGCGATCGACAGCGGCCGACCGGCTTGGCCCGACTTTCAAGTCGGACTGGATGTTCACCGCGTTGCCGCTGCCGCACTACAATCCCACGCAGGCGGTGCCTGGACGGCAGTTGACAGCGTCTCTTCTTAGAGACTAGTGGAACCTGTTCACGCGGCTTTCATGAGATCAAATAATGTCAATCCAAATTGGCAACGCACCCTGCTCCTGGGGAATTGAATTTGCACAAGACCCGCGCTATCCCTGCTGGGAGGACGTCCTTCGCGAGTGCGCTCTTGCCGGATATACTGGCATTGAATTGGGTCCAGTGGGATACTTGCCGGAAGACCCCAACCGCCTCGCGGACACACTCGGACGATACGGTCTCACGTTGATCGGCGGCGTCTTATTTCGACCGTTTCACGACCCCTCCGCCTGGGAAGACATTCTCGACGGTGCCCACCGCACATGCAGAGCCCTTGTCGCTCACGGAGCCCAGCACTTCGTCCTGATAGACAGTATTTCTCCCCGGCGAGCACAGACTGCCGGTCGTGCAAACGAGGCTGAACAGATGGATCGCTGCGAGTGGTCCGCCTTTGTTGACCGGATCCGAACAACGGCACAAATTGGCGCCAATGACTACGGCCTAACGGTTGGTATTCATGCCCATGCCGCTGGATTCATGGATTTTGAACCCGAACTCGAGCGCCTGTTGGATGCTATCGACGTTTCCACTCTCAAGATTTGTCTCGACACCGGCCACCACTCCTACGCTGGCTACGATCCTGTGGCGTTCATGAGACGCCACATCGATCGAATTTCCTACATCCATTTCAAGGACATATCACCAACCGTGAAATCTGACGTAGTCGCCAATCGCACCGGATTTTACGAAGCTTGCGCGCAGGGCATATTTTGCAGGCTCGGAGACGGCGACGTCGACTTTCCGAGTATTAGAACGCTATTGTTGGACCGCAAATTTGATGGTTGGTGCACGGTCGAACAAGACTGCGATCCGTCCGGCGCTACGTCTCCGATCGACGATGCTCGGGCCAATCGCGCCTATCTCCACTCGATTGGAATTTAAGGAGCTCACTGGCCATGACGCGAATAGGATGGGGGCTCGTTGGTGGTGGACGAGGAAGTCAAATCGGGCCGGCGCATCGCATTGGTGCAGGTCTCGACGGGGCGTTCGCTTTCGCTGCAGGCGCTTTGGACCATCGGCCAGAAGAGAGTCGCATATTTGGTAGAGAACTCGGCCTCGGTGATGATAGAGCTTACGGAGACTGGGAAGAGATGCTGGCTGGTGAAAGGTCACGCGACGATCGCGTCAAACTCGTGACAGTTGCGACACCCAATGCCACGCACTTTAATATTTCTAAAGCATTCTTGGAGGCCGGCTTTCACGTCCTAGTTGAAAAGCCCATGACGGCGAACGTGGATGAAGCAGAGGATCTTTTCCGAGTTGCGCAGGCGAGCGGTAGAATTTGCGCCGTAAATTATGGCTATTCTGGATACCCGCTTGTCCGACATATGAAAGCAATGGTCAGGCGAGGCGATCTTGGGAAAGTTCGGCTGGTTTTTGCCGAGTTTGCCCATGGCCACCATGCGGACGCCAGTACCGATGGCAATCCTCGCGTGCGTTGGCGCTATGATCCTGACCAAGCAGGTATCTCGGCTGTCTTTGCCGATGTCGGCATTCACGCTCTCCATCTGGCCACGTTTGTCTGCGGGGAGCCTGCAACGCAATTGTCCGCAGACTTTGCCTACTGCCTACCTTCGCGAGCTCTTGAAGACGACGCGATGGTGAATTTTCGAACTGAAACCGGTGCCGTCGGAAGGCTGTGGGCCTCAGCTGTGGCTGTTGGGCGGCAACACGGGTTGACACTTCAAGTCTTCGGCGAAAAAGGCGGAATGAGGTGGTCGCAGGAGCATCCCGATCAACTCTATTGGATGTCAACAGGCAAGCGAATCGAGATCATCGAGCGCGGCGAATCCAATCTTTCCGCCGAAGCAGATCAAGCAACGCGGATCACAATTGGTCATGCCGAGGGGTTTCCGTTTGCTGTCGCCAACATTTATGCCGATCTAGCCGAGGCCATTCGCGCCCGCACAGCGAACCGTCCCGCCAATCCCGCCAGAAGCCTCTATCCGACAGTTGTCGATGGGCTTCGATCGGCTGCAGCCATTCAAGCGTGCGTCGAATCTGCGCGCGGAGGCGGGTGTTGGGTCGACGCCAGGCCAAGCTTGCTACGGTAAGCACGGCGTCTGTCGCCACCGTGCTATGGGCTCTGTTCTAGTCTTCCTCAATCCGCCTACTCAAGCCGGCCTCTACACCATCGCGTCGGGAACACTAGTATCCTTCAACTCTTTCAGCACTCGCGGAGGAGACATCGGAAGAGCCCGGAGACGGAGGCCGACAGCACTATGGATCGCGTTTGCCACCGCCGCGAGAGGCGGAACTATCGGAACTTCACCGACGCCGCGCACACCCTGTGGATGCTTGTCATTGGGAACCTCGATAATAACCGTATCAATCATCGGTAGATCCGAGGCAACGGGCATGCGATAATCGAGGAAACTCGGATTGTCGACCTTTCCATTGGCGTCGTAGACATATTCCTCGTTGAGCGCCCAACCGATACCCTGGGCGACACCGCCCTGCATCTGACCTTCGACGTAGCTAGGATGAATAGCCCGACCGGCGTCCTGGAATGCGGTATACCTCACCACTTCGACGCGACCTGTTTCACGATCGAGTTCCACGTCGCATATATGCGTCCCGAATCCGCCGCTTGCACCGGTCGTATTTTTCGAGGCACGCGCCGTAATGGGACCGCCAGTTGCGCTCGCTTTGGCGGCCAGTTCGGCCAAGGTCAACGGCTCAAAATCTCCGGCGTTTGGGCCGGCAGGACACGCGGCTCCATCTTTCCAAACTACCGCCTCGGGGTCGATCTCCCAAAGCTTGGCCGCCCGCTGGCGCAGAGTTACGATAACTGCCTCAGTCGATTGGGTGACGACCATCGCTGATGCAAATGTCACGCGACTACCACCGGTTACCGCGCTAAAGCCCACCATGCTCGTATCCCCGATAAGAACTTGAACGTTCTTGATATCAATACCGAGAAGTTCTGCCGTAATGTTGGCTATTGATGCCCGTGAACCGCCAATATCCGGGTGCCCCGTCACCACAACCACACTGCCATCCTCGTTCACATTGACCTGCGCGCTCGAGTCTCCGCCGGCGTTGAACCAAAACCCACTTGCAACACCGCGGCCCTGATTCTGTCCGAGCGGCGCACTGTAGTGAGGGTGTTCCATAGCTGCACGCAGTGTTTCCTCATACCCCATGCGGCCATAAGTCGGCCCGTACGCTGCCTTGGTGCCTTCTTTCGCAGCGTTGGCAAGTCGCAGCTTCAGCGGATCCAATCCAATTTTTTCGGCCACTTCGTCCAGAACGCACTCGACAGGATAGGCGCCGATCGGCGCCCCTGGTGCTCGATAGGCAATCGCTTTAGGTCGATTGCATAAAACATCGTACCCAGTTACTCTTACATTCTTGAGATCATATGGAGCAAAGGCACAGCCCGCCGCGCCACGTGTTGGTGATCCGGGAAATGCGCCGGCTTGTAAATGATATGTAGCCTGCGCCGCGGTGATCTTGCCATCTTTCGTAGCACCTATTTTGACCGTACTCTTTGAACCCGACGTCGGTCCCGTGGCGCGAAACACTTCTTCCCGACTCATCGTCATTTTGACGGGGCGACCGGATTTTCGCGCAAGAACCAAGGCAACGGGTTCGAGATAAACGACAGTCTTGCCGCCAAAACCACCGCCTATCTCAGCTGGAATAGCGCGCACATCGCTTTGCGGTAATCCCGTCAAATGGGCACACATGGCACGCACCATAAAATGCCCTTGACTGCTGCTCCAGATCGTCGACTTCCCATCTGCGCTAACACTAACCACGCAAGCTTGTGGCTCGATATAGCCTTGATGAACAGGTCGCGTCTCAAAACTACGTTCGACAACAACATCGGCCGCGGCGAAACCAGCTTCCACATCTCCGAGATTGTGCTCCAGTCTTCCCGCAATGTTGGACGGTTTGTTAGGATCACCATCCGGCGCGCGAATATGGTCATGAAGAATGGGTGCGCCATCTTTCATTGCATCGTCGAGCTCGATCGCCCAGGGCAGTATTTCGTAATCGACTTCGATGAGCTTGACGGCTTCAGCCGCGATCTTCGAGGAAATTGCAGCGACCGCGGCTACCGGATGCCCCGCAAACAAAGCCTTCTGACGTGCCATAACGTTCCGGCACATCCATCGCATATCCTGAATGCCGACCATGACAGCCTTATCCAACGGAAACTCGACCAGGTCCTGCCCAGACATTACGGCTTTCACACCAGGCAATGCCAATGCCTTGGCAAAGTCAATCGACCTAATTCTTGCGTGGGGATGGGGACTGCGCAACACCTTGCCCCACAGCATTCCTGGCAGCGCATGATCCGCACCATAATTCGCGCGCCCTGTAACTTTGTCCTCCCCATCAGGCCGGATGGTGCGCTTTCCAATCCAATTATGATTTCCGGTCTCAGCGCTCATTGCATGTCATCCCTTTTACGCTTCGCCATCGTCGGCTAAGTCATCTCGTGACGATGGAACACTATCAGAACCAACAGCGGCCTAAAGACCCTGGTCTGCCGCATATGCGATAACTCCCGGTCCACAGTCCCGAACGGGCGCCGCCCAGAGTGGCAAAATTGTGCCCCTCACGACTACAAAAATTGCTGCCAAGCAACGCGCGGGAACTGACTCAAGCTAGTTCGTGATCACCCTCTGTATCTCATCAAAGCGGCGACCTGGCTGTCGCTTGGCAAGGCTTTGCTATCTACTGCGAGGACTTCGCCACCCGCACGTATAGATAGCCCCACGAGCTCATCTAAGACATCGTACGTACCGGCACTGGCACTGCGTGCCATTTTAAGTTTTCCGCTGCTGGAATCAATGGTTCCTGGTACACTGGCGGTCACGTCTACAAGTAGGCTGGCCACTTGACCACGTACAGCGGCGCGCGATATTTGGGCGAGATCGAAACTCGCATAGTCCGCATTGAGTGCACTATTGATCTCTAATAGTCTTTCGCTTACCCGCTTTCGTTCCAGCCGTTTTAGAATAGTTCGGGCCTGCACGGCGAGTTCTGGCTCGGAGACATGTTCAGAATTTCCCTTGATCGTGGCTTTGGCCAGATGCGCATAACTACTATTTGCGCGGTAAAGAGCAGCCAATTCGTCCACCGTGGCAAGAATTAGTGGTGCTCGCTGACCAGCCAGGATTGGGCGGATAGCACGGTCGACGATGCGACAATACTGCGCAAGTAGGACTTTCATGCCCTCAGAGCCTTGGATACGCCCCGCTGGGGCGCGATCACGAGGCATTTGCCGCTTAACAGCGTCCGAAAGTGATCGGGGAAGACTAGGGACCTTGAGAGCTTCGCTAAGCGACGGTGTCACCTCTATCAGCCTAATCGAACCCTGCGCTAGTGCCAACACAAAACAGTTATGAGCCGATGAAACCAATGGAACCAATGGCTTGATATGGAAGCGGTCCGAAACTTGAACTTCGGGTGCCGGGCTTAGCGGCAACCGAAAGGTCTTGAGATCTCGCGGCGTAACAAACACGGCCAGGCCATCAGCAAGATAGGCCCAGAATCGGTCATCGTCATGCAGCTCATCGAGTTGTGACTCTACTGCCGATATCCGTCGCTTGTTTGCCTTAGCGCTCTTGAGTTGCGCGATAGCTTCTGTAGTCAAGTTCTTGAACGCAATTCGATCAGCCTTCGTGGCACGAGTCACCGGGGTCGTTGGCAGAAAAAGCGAAACACACAGATCGCCGCGCACGGCATCGAGAGCGACCAACTCGGCATGGGTTGGGTTATCAGTATATAACATTTTGCAAGTCCAGATGTTGCAGGTCGGAATACCGCTGACGTACAAAGCCAGAACGGTCCCTAACGCGACCGCACAGACGCCGCCCGCGCACCGGGGATGCCAGCAATAATCGCCAAAGCCCCTTCGGACAACCGTCATAGCCATAAGAGTCGCTAAGAGTTGCTCAAAAAATTTGGTCCCATCCAAATTACTGGCAACCAACCACGACCGCAAATTCCGAAAATGAATACGACTTGGGAATTGAAACCTATCTGGAATAGATCATTTGCGCAGACATTGACAGTCCACGCAATCGATCACAGACCGCCAGATTGCGGCCAACTCCATCGGCGAATGGATAGACAGAGGAAACTTCAGTTCCATTGTTTCCAATATTTTGGCACATCCGTGTTCTGGACCAACTTGCAAGGTGTTCCAGTCAATCAGAAACTCGACAGGCCACCGAGCGAAGGATTCGGTTGGACATTTCAACTTGATGTTGCCCAAGAAATAACTTAGCCCGCGTCGCAGCCGCTCTCGCCAAGAGATGGCCCTTCGCGGATGCCAGCTGCCACCATGCATGAGCATGCAATAGATTCGCGGTGGTCCCAAGTCCCAAAGCAAACATATTTGCCAGCGCATGTTGCGACTTGATATGGCCGCACATCGCAGCCTGCTTATAAAGTGCGAAGGCCCGAACGAGTGCGTCGGGAGACTGGTCCTGCACACGCATATCATTCGCGAGCGCGAACATGGACTCTAACGAATTGCTCGCTCTCGCGACACGCAACCAATGCAATCCGGCCTCGCGATCGGTTAAGATTCCTTGGCCATAGAGGAGCATGAGTCCGAAGTTGTGTGCCGCGCGAGCATTACCGTTCAGCGCCTCCATTTCATACCAGCGGGCCGCCGCCACTTCGTTGTCATCCCTACCGAATCCGTACGTCAGGCGAGCGGCAGCTTCCCACTGCGAAAACTCTCTGACCGACGTCGGCCTACATCCGCCAAAACTGAGCACACATTGTGTCAGCTCGCGCCGCGGCAACACAGTATCGGGAGTAATTTTGGCTACGAGCGGCAACGCGTATGCCCCAGTGATTGGAACAACGAGGAGTGTCCTCCGGATCGTGCTGGTCAAACCAATCATAATGCATAGACCACATCATAGCCCCAATGTGATGCAGCGGCCGGTCTACCACTTCGATGCCCTAGCAACAAGCTAGATTTGAGATCGCAACTCGCTACGGTTTGCCGGTTCGCCGGTTCGCGTTGCCTAGCATCATTTCACTGGCGATATTTTCTGACCGCTCAAGTTTGACGACCTGCCGCCCCTTGCGGACATCGAAGCGACCGAGTACGTTTCATGCGTACTTGCCTTTTGGCCAACCACTAAATCTCTATTCCAGATTGCAAGATGATCTCGGCGCTCGACTTCGCAAAACCGCAAGAGCCCTAGAAAATGTCGCGCTTGGTTGTTTTTAAAATTGCTTTCCTTTTGACGTGGCTCTCGTCTGCGACGGCTCATGCGGATGTCGATCGCTTCACCGACGGCGACGCAGCGAAGGGTGCACCGCTCTACACGCGTTATTGTCGTGGCTGCCACGGAGCGGACGGTCGCGGCGGTGCACACACATTCATGCCGCATATAGAGAACCTCACAAAGAGAGAGTACATCGAGTATTTGCCTGACAGTTACCTACTGAAGGTCATTACGGAAGGGGGGCCGTCGGTAGGAAAGAGCAGCTACATGCCCGGTTTCGGCGTGAAGCTGTCTGAGCAGGACGTCAAGGACATTATCGCCCATGTCCGTTCCCTTCCGAGATACTGATCAGGGCGAGACGCAAAAAAAGTCATTTAGGAGGAAACGATGAAAGGGTGGTCAGAATATTTGCTGTCCGCCGGCATTGTGCTGGTCTCAGCGACAGCTTGCTTTGCCGACATGAAAGGCACCGGTCAATCGGGGGGATGGGAAAAGCGCGTTGCAGTCGAGCCCAACCCGGCTAAAGTCACTGTGCCCGCTGGTTACGAAGTCGGCATATTCGCAAAAGGATTGGACACACCTTCTTCAGCCACCGTCGATAGCGACGGGAATTTATGGGTCGCGATTTCCGGAAAATTGCTCGGAGGCCCCGATGATATAGATGAAGCACACATCAAAGTGTATTCGCCGGACGGCAAGGTCATAAAGGAGATCGGGCGCGGAACCTTCTCGACGGTGATGAACGAGATCTCCTACTGCGCTGACAACAAAAAGATATACATCCCCGAATATGGTGAAAAGATTTGGGAGATCGATGGTATCGATGGCGAGCTGAAACTCATCGTCAAAGATCTCTTTATCGGTGACCACCGCAACGGTGGCGTAACATGCAAGGATGGATACTTCTACTTTGCTCTCGGTCTACCATCCAACACGGGATTTGCGGATCCGGACAATCACGGTTGGACCGATATTCCCGAAGATCCCTATTGGAAAAAACACGATACCGAAGGATGGGGGACCACACCTCACGATCCGCCCTGCCGCGACATCATCCATACAGGTCTCAACGTCCGCTCCTCCGACGGCCGCATGACTGGCGCTTTTCTGCCCGTCGGCGTAGCTGCCAAACCTGGAATGAAAATTCCCAAGAAGGTACCGTGTGGTGGCTCTGTTATGCGAGTAAAGATGGATGCCAAGGACGCCGACGGCCTCTATCCACATGAGAAGATGGAAGTTTACGCAATGGGCTTCCGCAATCAATCGGGCGTTGAATTTGGCCCCAAGGGTTCAAAGTTCGAAAATGCGCTCGCAGTAAGCGACAATGGCGCGAATGACCTCGGTCATCGACGCGTTGCAAACGGTGCCGAAAAACTTTGGCTGGTGACCGAAATGGGTCAGGACGCAGGTTTCCCCGACAAAGAGGGTTATCTCTTTGTTTCGGCAAAACGCTACGGCTGGCAGACTTACCGGGGCAACCCAATCGAACGTCCCCACCCCAATCTTTATATCGGCGATATGCCATTCGTGCCGAGAAAATTCCCTTACCGATTCCAACATCACGTTGACGGCACAAGGGGAGTCCCGCACATTATCGCCAACCCGAATCCAAACGGCTACATCAATCCGATTCTGGAATGGGATACAAATAATCCGATAGATGGCATCGCCTGGAGCGCAAAGGGGTTCGGCACAGACAACAGTCTCTTTGGAGCCGTTTACGGCATACTAGACACTGGTCCGGAAAGCTTGACACCGACCTGGCCGGCAATTTTGCGTGTCGAGTTTCTAGAGCCGTCCGGTGTCAAGTGGTCTTACTTTGCACGTAATAAGACCATGGGACCAAACGCGTATCAAAAGGCAGAAGACCGTGGAGGTCTGGAACGGCCCAACGACGTCGTATTCTCCAACGACGGCAAAACAATGTACGTTGTGGACTACGGTGAAGTCTACACGGATTTCGAGATGCCGTCGCCATTCTACACCGTGCCAAGTTCCGGTGTCATCTGGACTATCACGCGCAAGTAGTCGCAAAGCACCAAGCATGTTGGTGCGCACCGGTGACGTGCGCACCAAATTGTGAATTGACGAGATAGCTCCTCATTGAACACCGCCCGACACTTCTGACTTTCAGCAACGCCTTCAACCTCTAGCCACACCGTTGACCGACTGCTGGACATCGCGACCTCAGAGCTTGGGATTGCAAGGCTCAGGATTTTGTCACACGCGGTATATCAATCGGCAAATACTCCACCGCAGAAGATTGTACAGGCTGCGGGTAAAGCTTCATCAATCCAAGAACTTCCTTTGGCATCCCGACCATGATCGGCAATCTGAGAGCCTGTCCCTCTTGTGCGGTCAGAGCATAGTCGTGTGTCCAATATCCTCCGGCCAGCTTCTCGGCAAGTTTCTCTGCTGCTCCCACTGCCATTCGCGGCGTCAATATTTCAACCGCTCCGTGCTTAACTTGCTCCAACGCTTTCTCACTGACGTCGGCGAGTACGTGTGTGAGATCGAAAACATGTTCGGGAGGCTTGGCGTTGCGTGCGTGAACGATGCTTGCGGCGGGCAGGCCAAGTATCTGCGGGTCGATAGGCCCAAGAACCGAAAATTCGCCAACTACGATTTCGTCTGCGGCCAAGGCGATGAGCGTTCCACCAGACATCGCATAGACAGGCACAAATACGCTCACTTTGGAAGGATGCGACTCGACTGCCCGCGCAATCTGCATGGCGGCAAGAACCAGCCCACCAGGCGTGTGGACGATCAAATCGATCGGCACCTCGTCAGGTGTCTCCTTGATCGCCGCAATAATTGTTTGTGCGTCCTCAAGGTCGATATGCCGAGCCACGTTCAATCCAAAAAGACTGCGCTTTTCCTGTCGGTGTATCATTGTGATGACACGTGTCTTGCGCGACTTCTCAATCGCGCGGATCGCACTTGCCCTTTGAGCCGCGTACCACCGACTTGTAAGTAGCGGCTGTAGCGCCATAACCGCGAAAAGAATGATAATGATCGTTGAAAAGTCAAAAGACATCGCAATGCGCCTCGTTGCAAAATTAGCCCAAATCCAGATCAGCTAGATCTTCAAGGTATGATCTCGCGGAAATCAGAGGTCAACTGAAACGCCACATATGCTTACTCAACAGATGCTTACTCATCCCAAGTTGCACTTGCGGCAATCTCTGTGATCTCTACAGACGCCAGCCGGCGGCATCGACAATAGCGTCAGCGAGGCAACCGCGCCATAACGCCTCTAGACCGACCGCATGGTCAAATCTCACGCGGTTTGAGTTTTGCCACGAGGCCCCAAAAAACAGCCGTTCACCCAATGCATTTTCGGTCAATCCAAAAGGTATTATGGGCTGAATATTAGCATCACGTAAGTCAAAAAAAGTACAAGGTGAACAGCACCTTGGAGTACATTTGTGCGGGCGCCGCCAAACGTCATCATACTCACAAAGAGTGTCAATACCAGTAGCAGCGACGATGCAGGATCCAGTCCAAGTTTTAAGGTCTCGCCCGTTGCAATACTGATAGCCAGTACAGCCGGAAGCGTTAGTCCGATGGTCGCGAGCGCAGCGCCGAGCAATAAATTCACAGAACGCTGCAACTTGTTCTGCGCTGCCGCCGTCAAGGCCGCAAGACTCTCCGGCGCCAAAACCAGTGCCGCAATGAACACTCCACCCAGAGCAACAGGCGCCCCGACCTCCACGATGCCGAAGTCGACAACTTTTGCAATGCGCTTTGACAGAAGAACAATCGGCAGTATCGTTACCACGAGTAGGATTGCATGATAAAGTCCCGAACGGATGGTCCAGAGTTCATGTTGCTCTTCGTTCTCGTCGGAATGACCGCTGCTCTCCTCCGGAGTCAACGCGCTCCCCGGCTCCTCAAAAAAAGACCGATGCCGCATGGTCTGAATTCCAAGGAAAACTCCGTACAGCAGTACCGTAGCCAGCGCGATGTAAAACGATTGCTCAGGAGCAAAAGTTTCATCAGCGGTCGAAACTGTCATGTTCGGCAGGATGAGGGCGAATACTGAGAGCGGTAGTAAAACGCTAAGAAATGAACGCGCCCCTTCTAGACTGTAGTCCTGCTCAGAGTAACGGGCACCACCGATTAGAAGAGCGAGTCCAACCAAACCGTTCAGCACAATCATTAGCACGGCAAACATGGTATCGCGAGCCAAAGTTGGTGCATCCTGCCCCGTCAGCATAACTGCAGAAATTAGAGACACCTCGATCCCGACGACCGAAATCGTCAATACGAGCGTGCCAAACGGTTCGCCTAGCTTCTCGGCCAGTATCTCAGCATGGCGCACCACACCAAATGCCGCCAACATCGAGGCAACAAATAGCCAGCAGAAGAGGCCGACAGCAATACTCGGTTCCTTCAGATTTGTAAGGTAGCCATCGGCAAAGAAATGAAAGGCCGCCACTGTGACGAAACCGATAATTAGGGGAAATTCCTTCCGCACGTACTTCGGTAATCGCATGCGTTCGATTCCAAATAAGGGCATGTGGTCCAAATAAGGACTTGTGGCCACTGGCAGGCAGGATCTACATCAGATCCGATGCCAATTCCATGGCTTTGACATTGACGGTCTAGCAGCGCAGTAAAGGTGACCGGCACAGCGATAGATCACTTGCCCGAATGCAGCCAAGCGCGGCCGCCTGTTAGCGCCGATTCTTTGTGGCCGGCGTCGCCGGTTTGTGAGCTACGCAAACAATATGTTCGCTGCATTGCAGGGCCGCAGAGGTCGTCGACAACTTCACCGCAATCTCTTTCCACGTTGTTCGTTCTGCGTCAGAGCGGTCGCTCAGGACAGTCTCCGTTTGGGCAAAAGTGCTCTCCGCACCGAACGTAGCAACCACGTCGAAATGCGCTTGGCGGACGCTGCGAGCAACCGTGACAGGCGACACAAAATAGGCTTGGGTGAAAAAGGGTGGGGTGTCACCATCGCGCATGATGAAGTTGTCGCACGTACCAATCTCCGTCAAAAAGGCGGACCATTCCGGAGTCAACGCCAATCCTTTTTTGACCGTAAAGTGAAGAGGTGCAAGAACTGAAAGAAAAGCAAAGAACGCTACTCCACCCGGTTTCAACACGCGCCTGACCTCTGCGTAGCAACTTTTTCGCAACGCATCGTCAACGATGTGATACAAAGGCCCGAGGCATAGCACGGCATCATATGCCGCGTCCTGCGAACCCACTATCTCTGTCGCGTCACCGACGTGAGCGCTGCGGATGATCACACCACGCTCGCGCGCTACGTGCTCTGCGAACGCGATTGATTGCGCAGAAATATCTCTTAGATCCACCAGGTGCCCTAGTGCACTAAGTGCGATTGCATAACGACCGGGCCCACCACCAATATCCAGAACCTCGGACCGTTTTGGAATATACTTTGT
This sequence comes from Hyphomicrobiaceae bacterium, assembly GCA_051009975.1. Taxonomy (GTDB): domain Bacteria; phylum Pseudomonadota; class Alphaproteobacteria; order Rhizobiales; family Hyphomicrobiaceae; genus Tectiglobus. The sequence goes on along the minus strand of JBPCWA010000433.1, from coordinate 1,525 downwards.
CAGAAATTCCATGGTGACGGCATACTCAATCCAAGAGTGCTCTAACCGGGCCCACTCCTGAGCAACCATAGAGTCATAGTATCGGGCTACCGGATCACTCGCAGAGACAGGCATGTTTTGGTCTCTCCTGAGTTTCGGCTTCCAATTAGCCGTACCGTCAAGCAACAATCGCGAAGCTCCGGTGCGCCGTGCATATTACATTTTGCATCTTGGGGGCGCCACAGAATTCGCGATGCATGCCTCGTCATTATCGTGGCGACCCGGCCTCGGGACCTCAAGTCATCGGCAAGTCGATAACATCCCTCGATCAAAGTGAAAGTGGTCGCGATGTGCACGATTAAAGTCTGGACTGAGTGCAACACGAAAATACTTGCAGGCGCGCTGGTGGATAGCTCGAAGAAATTGGGATTTCTTGCGACTCCCCTGCCAGTCTACTAATACGGAAATCCTCGTCCCATCACTGAGCCGGAACCCAGAAATGTCGATCGCATTGGCCGTTGCGTGCTGGCTGCGACGCGTCTTCCAAAACCGCGATCCGACGATGTTACGGCAGGAGTACGTGCCAAAATTCTGGACATGGGCAATCCTCTTACCGAATATCTTTAACGCTAATGGTTGAACGTCATGGGTCATCCAAAGAGCCAGCGCGGCGCCGACTTCGCAACTTACTCGGCGAATACCTATTTTGGCCCCGCCAATTTCGCGAACACGAAGGGCATTGGTCCACCCACAACCACCGACAATTGGTCGCGATCTGGCAACCCGCGATTTGATGTGCGGCGACTTTTCCGTGACGGCACGGCACAACTCGCGATCCGATCGCAGTTCGGCCAACTGCCAATCGACCAGAATTGGGAATGTACGGGCGAGATCCAGTTTCGGCAGCGGCGTATACCGCGCAGGTATCCAGCCTTGGCGAAAGACGATACCAATACCGATGGCAAAGACAAGGCACAGACACAGTCTGCTTGCCCAACGCCACAGCCCCACCCAGCGATATCCACCCACCGCCCACAGCACCTCAGAACTTACCCAAGGTCACACTTCGATTATGGCGATCAAAATAGATCGTAAGATCCAAATACCCAAACCGGGGAGGAGCGCAATCAGGCGTGTCGTCAAAAATCCGAAGCAATGCCACCCTTTTCCCAATCCCCATAACGGACAGGATCCGGACCCTTCTGACCGCCGAGCTCGATTTCTCGCTCGCGTATCAACTTTTGCGAACGTCGCTCGTCCGCCTCGGCCAAAGCGCGCCGAGCCGCCGACGGCAGTCCCGAACGGCTCTTTTGACGGCGGTCTTCAGCACTATGCACGTTCACGGCCGCTCCGGTGGCTGACTTTGCTTCGGTGCCGAAACCGTCACCTGCCTGTGATTCTACTTCGACGTCTGTAGTTGCTCGGACGCCAGACCCTACTTGCGTTTCGACCCGTGCATTTTGAGCAATTGGGCCTACTTCAGTGTCTGACGCCGCACTTGCAACCGCGGTCTCGAGAAATTTTTTACCTGACATTGAACTAGTTC
>JBPCWA010000432.1:0-8457 GCA_051009975.1 Hyphomicrobiaceae bacterium | reverse complement strand
GGCTCCACGAACTGCGGCTTGGCGAAGAGCTACGCTATCTCGCGTTTCGACGTCCAACAGCTGCGCTGCCAAAGAAACCATACGGTGCTCGTCCGGGCCGATAGAGCCATCGGCTTGGGCAACTTCCCACAACCAACCTATCATTTGCTGTCGGCCAACACGGTCTAAGCGTTGATGCAGGACACGTGTGAAACGGTGAATATCGACTGCATCTCGTTCCTGGGCAGCGGCTGTGGTCACAACTTGATCTGCCTCAGCGTCAGAGAGCGCGAAATGCGAGCTCAAAATCGTGCGCAATCGACCCTCTTCAGAAGCTGATTGTCGCCCGTCGGATCTCGCGCAATGGACCAATAGAGCTGCAGAAGCGATACGCACCTGGTCATCGTCAAGCGCGACCCTATCCCCACCGTCGAACAAATCATTGAGAAAACTCTCTATACTTTCAAGCATAATCTTACTCTTGAAGGAGGCGGCGAAGCGCGTGTTCGTGCGGAATTCAGCTGGAAAACTCTGTCACGATGCGTGCCTCAACTGCTGCACTCGCAATCACTGTTGTATCATCGATATCGGGATCGGGCACATCAAGCCCACCCTTCACGACCCGCACCGTTATCCGGCCATGCGGTAGTTGAGTGCGAACGGCGTCCGCGTCCACCAATTCTGGTCGCTGCACACCGACTGTCACCGTCACTTCCATGTCCGATGGACTAATGCCTAGTGAGCGAAGAAACGACAAAGAGCTGTGATGGATCGCATCATCAACAGCCCGCACAGCGGCTTTTGTGTAATCTTTGCCATGCAAAGAGGTGCCTGCGCCCAATTCGAGAATCACACGTTTGAGTGCCATTGTCGGGTTTTCCTCATTCAATATCCAGGCTCACAACAGCAACTGCGTGAGCGACAATGGTAGAATCGTCCCCGTCGTCCGTTGGCACTTCGAGACCACCATCCACGACATGTAGGGTTGCAGCGCCGTATGGCAGTACTGAGAGAACAACCTGATGATCGACAGTTTCTGGTCTTGGAACTCCCAAATGTACATCAATTATCATCTCGTCGCGTGTCTTCCCGCAAACATCGGCAATGTTTATCGAGTTTCGCCAAAGCGCATCACGTAAGGCGCGACTAGCGGCCTTTGTGCTGTCCGCTCCGCGAATGTCGGTTCCCATGCCTATTTCAAGCACCATGCGCTTTACTGTCACGAAACACTATCCTCCACACACCACGGTTTGGTTGGCGAGGCGACCATGCAGGACCGCCTGCTTACATCGATTGGGCAGATCGCGAATTTCAGCACATCCCAATTGCTTCATGTTGTTCGCCAAATCATCCCTCAATAGCGTTGCTGTGTGGTCAGCACCTTGTTTGCCAAGTGCAGCAACGCCGTATAGAAAAGCCCGACCAAGAAGGACGAAATCTGCTCCCAGCGCCAAAGCACGCGCGATATCGAGACCAGATCGCACACCACTGTCGAAAAGTATTTTGGCGCGATCGCAAACCACATCTTTGACATGCGGCAAGATATTAATCGCGGCAGGAGCAGCGTCGGTCTGACGTGAGCCATGGTTGGACACACCGATACCATCAATGCCTTCATCCAACGCGCGACGAACGTCATCAAGATCAAGCAGGCCCTTCAACACGATCGGACCATCCCACTCTCGCCGAACGGCACGCAAGTAGTCCCAGTCAAGCGTGCCTGCAAATCCCTCCCCAATAAACTCAGTCATATTCCTCATATCACGACCCGGGACGTATCGCTCGAGTGTCCGAAATCGAGGCACACCGTGACGCAGCGTTGCTAGACTCCAATGTGGTCGAATGAGACACCGATAGAACATCTCAAGTGTCCACTTTGGCGGCACGGAAACACCAGCCTTTCGCTGACGCTCTCGGCTGCTTCCTGTTGGTACATCCGCCGTAACAAGCAACGTAGTAAAACCTTGTGATCGAGCACGTTCGAGCAAATCTTTGCGCACGCGCTCGTCGCGCGGCGGATACAACTGAAACCACCCCATGCCTCCAACTAAGGGACCGATGGTCTCAGGCGTTTCAGTTGCTACAGTACCAAGGGTAAACGGAATTCGAAATTTATCAGCTGTTTGCGCAAGGATGCACTCGGCTGCGGGCCACATCAGTCCAGTAAGCCCGACGGGGGCCATACCAAAAGGGGCACTGTATTCAATACCGAACAAATTCGTTTCTATTTTCGGAGAAAATGACCCCCTCATCAGTTTCGGCGTAAGCAGCACGTCGTGCATCGCAGCAGAGTTACGGTGCACGCCCATCTCGTGTCCTGTCCCGCTATCAAGGTACTCCCAGGCAAAGAATGGAATTCGGCGGTACGCTCGAGCAGCCAAATCCGATATCATAGGGTAGCGGTCGCGTAGCGCCGCCGATTGTGCTTCACTCATGGCTATTCGCGCTCACTCAAGATGGCTTCATTCAACATTGGCACAAACTTGGCAGAACTTTCCCACGTCCACGCCCCGTGCACAATCAGAGTGCCGCATGTAGAGTGCTCCATGCAATTTGACCTATGTGTGACTTTCACCATGCAGTGTGGCGAATCTGGCACGAACTGGTAAGAAGAGCTTCAACAACTGTTGATGTCTTACGGGCCAATCCTCAGATGGAGGGCTTCTCGATGACGGATCTTGTACCAGGTAGCGAGCGGACGAACTCCCAGATCGTCGCTGCCTACTGTGAAAAGACACGCCGATCCAGGGAACTCGCTCAGAGAGCATCTCAAGTCTTTCCGAGCGGCATTACACACGACTCACGTCGTCAACTGCCCTACGCAATTTATGTTGAACGAGCCGACGGGGCACGTAAGTGGGATGTAGATGGAAATGAATACGTCGACTATTATGGCGGTCACGGGGCATTGATCCTGGGTCACGGTCGACCTGAGGTCGTCGCGGCAGTCCAGGAGCAGGCTGCAAGGGGGACACACTTCGGCGCCTGCCACGAACAAGAAGTTCGGTGGGGATCGCTCGTTCAAGACATGGTCCCGTCAGCTGAGCGCATTAGATTCACCTCATCAGGGACGGAGGCCAACCTTATGGCGCTCCGATTGGCACGCGCATTTACTGGGCGCTCTCGGATCGTTCGACTTAAGCGACATTTTCACGGTTGGCACGACCACGCCGCGTTTGGCGTCACAAGTCATTTTGATGGAACGCCAACGCCAGGTGTATTGGCAGAGATCGCATCAAGCACGGTTCTGGCTCCACCTGATGACACTGCACAATTACTGCAAATTATCGAAAGTTACGACGATATAGCCGCTGTCATACTGGAACCCACGGGTGCCTCGTGGGGACAATGCCCGATCGCACCCAGCCTACTGCATTTGCTTCGCGACATTACTAGCCGGCGAGGTATTATTCTCATTTTTGATGAGGTGGTCACTGGCTTCCGCGTGTCACGCGGGGGTGCGCAAGCACACTACGGCGTCATACCCGATCTAACAAGCCTCGCAAAAATCTTAGCGGGTGGATTACCGGGAGGGGCCGTTTGTGGTCGAGCGGACATCCTCAAATTGCTCGACTTTGACACGGCCGCCGCTAAGGGTTTCGAAAAAATCGGCCATCAAGGAACATATAATGCCAACCCACTGTCTGCCGCGGCCGGAATCGCGGCTCTGGAGATCATCCGGGATGAGGAGGCTTGCACCATCGCAACAACACAAGCCGAAAAATTGCGGAGGATGTGCAATGACGTCATGGTGGAGGAAAACATCCAGTGGGCCTGCTATGGTGGTTTTTCCGGCTTCTATTTCTTCCTCAATCCCAGAAACAATAGCATAGAGCCCAACGCATTTGATCCGCTAGCTCTCGGGGATGACGCTTTGGCCGAGAAAAGTCCCCTAGCCGACAAGTTCCGATTAGCAATGTTGATTCATGGTGTAGATATAGCCGGCAAGCCAGGAGGATCCGTCTCAGCCGCGCACACAGACGATGATCTCATTCTAACGGCAGCAGCGCTCAGGGCAACGATCCGATCCCTACGCAACGAAGGTGCTGTTCCTGCCACCTAAAAGGCGCGGTACACGTTGTGGCTGCAAAATCAGAAAATGACTGACATTGGAAAGTACGAGTCATGGCCGACGATCCCGATCCAATTACGTTTGAGCTCTTCAAGAATTCAATCTTCTCCATCGCGGATGAAATGGCCCTGACGGTCTTTCGTACAACGTATTCAGCCGTACTCAAAGACAACATGGATTATTCTACTGGTTTTGCTGATGGCCAAGGCCGCTTGGCCGCGCAAGGATTAACCCTGCCTGGCCACCTTGGTTCGGTACCGACAGCTATGGCTTCGATCATGCAACACTTTGAGGATGACATTCGCCCGGGTGATGTCTTCATTCTCAACGATCCATTCGACGGTGGCATGCACTTGCCAGATATCTTCATCATCAAGCCGCTATTCCAGGGCGACGAACGGCTCGCGTTTGCCTGCACCGTCTGTCACCATACCGATGTCGGCGGGCGGGTTGCGGGCTCGAACGCATCGGACTCCACTGAGATTTATGCGGAAGGCTTGCGCATAGCGCCAATGAAACTCTACGATGCTGGGCGCCTCAACGAAACAATAATGACATTTATCGAGCGAAACGTACGCGTACCGCAATTGGTTCAAGGAGATCTGAGAGCACAACTTGCAGCTTGTCATATTGCGGAGCGGCAATTTGCAGAACTGGTGCAGCACTATGGACGCTCGCGGACAAAAGCATTGCTTGATGAAATGATTGACTACGCAGAGCGGCTCACGCGTGCCGCGCTACGCGAACTTCCCGATGGTGAATGGAGTTTCGAAGATTGGATCGACGATGACGGCATCGATGTCGACCAACCCATCCGCTTGTACGTCACAATTCGCAAAACCGATGACCGAATGGTCGTGGATTGGACGGGTACAAATCCGCAAGTGCGTGGGGCGATTAACAACACGCTTTCCTATACAAAATCAGCGTCCTACACAGGAGTTCGGTCTGTTCTCCCGCAGAACATTCCAAATAATGAAGGTGTGTTTCGTGCAATTGAAGTCATCTGTCCACCCGGCACGGTGGGTAACGGAGTATTGCCTGCTGCTTGCGCGGCACGGGGCTTGACCGGCTTCCGAATGGTTGACTGTTTGTTCGGTGCGTTAGCCATGATGCTACCGGACAAAGTTAAAGCGGCAGGTGATGGCGGCAACACAGGAATTTCAGTTGGTGGCTATGACGAGGAACGCAAGCCATTTGTCTACGTGGATTTTACATGTGGTGCTTGGGGCGCACGCCCGTGGGCCGACGGGTTGAGTGGCAACAGCCATATGTTTGCAAACATGGCATTGCCTTCAGTGGAAGTTACCGAATCCGAACAACCAATATCGATCCTGCGATACGAATTTGTTCCTGATCGCGCCGGTGCCGGAAAGTTTCGGGGCGGCGTACCTTATCAGCGGGACTATCGCCTTGAAGCAAACGAAGCGACCTTGAGCGTACGTGCTGATCGCAGCGCCGTGCAGCCTTTCGGTCTCTATGGCGGAGCGCCTGGAGAACCATCCGAAAATTGGTTGAATCCGGATAGAAAGTCACAAAAGCTAATGTCGAAACCTACAATGTCATTCAAGAAAGGGGACGTTTTTCGCCATATCCACGCGGGAGGAGGCGGATGGGGCGACCCACTGGATCGTGATCCGGAGGCAGTCTTGCGCGACGTCCGAAACGGGTTCCTGTCCACGGAACGCGCTTTGGCTGACTATGGCGTTGTGGTCGATACGAAACGCTGGCGCGTGATTAAAGAAGATACCGCAAACCGTCAGGAAAGAATACGAGAAGAGCGTTGCTGGTCAAAAACACCGGTCGTACAGCGCGGTCGTAGCCCATCTAATTGAAGCACGTGGAGTGAGAGGCATGCCCAGGCCTTCCAGATTGCGAGTTGGTATCGATATAGGTGGAACGTTCACCGATATCGTTGTACTGGGCAGCGATCAACGCATCCACACGAAAAAGATATCATCACGCACGGATGACTATGCCGAGGCAATCGTCGATGGCCTGCTGGAACTGTTTGCGGAAACCGGCTTGACTGGACTGGACCTGACGGAAATACGGCATGGTACGACCATCGCCTCCAACGCTATTCTGGAACAAAAAGGCGCGAAAGTCGGCTTGATCACGACCGAGGGTTTCCGTGATGTCCTCGAACTTCGCACGCTCCGGATGCCACGCTTATACGATATGACTTGGCAAAAACCTCCACCTCTAGTCGAGCGCTATTTGCGGCGAACAATCGATGAAAGAATAACGAGTACCGGGGCAGTTGAACGCCCCCTGAACATCGATGATGCCCGCGCGCAGGTCGCCGCATTGATTGCTGAAGGGGTTGATGCCATCGCCGTCTGCCTCATCAATGCCTTCATTAATCCTGAACACGAACTCATGGTCAAGGAGGTGATTAGAGACATAGCAGGTGACCTCACCTATTGCATTTCCTCCGAGGTCTTACCGGAAATCAAAGAGTATGAGCGCACCTCAACGACGGTTATCAATGCCTACGTCATGCCCATTGTAGCCACATATCTCAGGGCGCTACGTCAAAAGTTAGATGAGGTCACAGTACCTGCCGAAATCCTGCTGATGCAATCTAACGGCGGCCTAACAACTGCTGAATTCGCGGCAGCCAGACCAATAAACATCATAGAATCGGGACCGGCTGGCGGTGTGATCGGCGCTCAGGCGATCGCAAAACGCAAAAGCCTGGAAAAGATTATCACCTTTGACATGGGGGGCACGACTGCCAAGGCTTCAATGATCGAGCGCGGGAATTTAATGCGAGCCCAAGAATATGCCGTAGGAGCGGGAATCATGATTGGTTCACGGCTTCTATCGGGCGCGGGTTATAGCTTAAAAGTGCCAGCCATAGATCTAGCCGAAGTCGGCGCAGGAGGAGGCTCGCTGGTGCGGGTCGATCAGGCGGGAAGCCTGCAAGTCGGTCCTGAATCGGCCGCAGCAAATCCGGGTCCGGTATGCTACGGCATCGGCGGCCAAACTGCGACGGTCACTGATGCAAACGTGGTTCTGGGTTATCTTAATCCGTATCATCTGGTCGGTGGTGCACTCAAGATCGACGCAGATCGTGCACGTCACGCCCTACAGAGACAAGTGGCCGAACCGCTCTGTCTTTCACTCGAAGATGCAGCCTTCGGTGCTTACCGAATTGCTGCTTCAAATATGATACGGGCGATCCGTTCTGTCTCGAGCGAGCGAGGTCGCGATCCTCGGGCATTCTCGCTCTTTTCATTTGGCGGTAATGGCCCACTATTTGCGTGCGAATTGGCTTCCGTGCTGGGGATAAAGAGAATCGTCATTCCACCTGCCCCCGGGCTCTTCTCTTCCTTTGGCTTGCTTTATGCGGATGTTGAACATCACTTTACACGCACTTTTCGCAGCCTCATTGCCCAAGCAGATGTGGTTGAAGTCGCTTCTCGCTGGGGTGAACTTGAAGAGCAGGCTCGGACACAACTACGTCTCCACCGATTGAACGATGACCAGATCGAAATACGTCGTTCAGCGGCGCTTCACTATCAAGGGCAAAGTTTTGAATTGATTGTTGCGGCACCCGACGGAGAGATCAATGCTGAGTATCTCCGTGAACTCGGAGAAGAATTTGGTGCTGAACACGAGCGGGTATACGGACATCGAGCCGGCCCTGACGAACCAATCGAACTCGTGGCTATACAAGTTACGGGCATTGGTGAACGTGATCATGCGACAGTGCCAGAGCGACTAGCGACAGATCATTGCGAAGCACTCCAAAGCTCACCTCGGCTGGTATACTTCGGACCACAACATGGTTGGATAGAAACACCGATTAAGCGTCGATCAGAGATTACGGCTAAGCATCCTGGACCTCTTATCATCGAAGAGTACGACTCAACCACCATCGTAACACCGACAGCGTCAGCTGAACGTGATGACGGGGGAAACATCGTGCTTACGCTATAAAGTCATTGCGATACGCCGTCGTTCCAATGGATCACTTGAGGGCACAACTCTTAGAATCGGGACAAATGCCAGCAAAGTGGTGCTCTAGGCCCCTTCACACCGTCACTACAAAAATTCCCAGCAGAAGCACGCGACAGCGGCATATGCAACCACGCCAAAGATTGTTTGTATCCAGCTCACAACGTTGATTTTTGATAGGCCAATTGCATCATCTTTGCCATCAATTATGCTGACCCGCACAATCCATTGACGAAACGTACGCGTGCTTGTTCAACACACCGTAAAGCGCTTTAGCGATGCAGTGCACCGCACTGTAATCTCGTGTCGTGTCGTGTGTTGTCGTATCTCAAATGCCGCTAACTTAATTGCATGGAGTTTTTTCGATCGCTTGAGAGCGACTCCCCTGGGAAAGGAGAATTCCAATCCATCTCAGTGATGGAATACTGTTGAATGTGATG
>JBPCWA010000431.1:0-3825 GCA_051009975.1 Hyphomicrobiaceae bacterium | reverse complement strand
GGTACGCTCAACTTCCCGCACGTGTTTTCTTACCTCGACCCGCGTATGAAGCGCAGGGAAACGGTCGACAGCTTCAACTTCATCGCGTGGCAATCACTTGATCCTTGCGTTTGGGCTATCCGCCACGACGAAAATCGGTTCACTGACCTGCCGAGCTTTTTAGACTATGTGAAAAAGAATCCAAACAAGATCACCATGAGCACGACTGCCGTCGGTTCAGATGATCACATGGGCATCGCCTTTGCTGAAAAGTTCATAGACGGTTTCAAAGTTAAAAAGATTTACGCGAACGGCGACAGCAAAAAAATTCAGGAAACAATTTCGGGTGTGTCTGATGCCGTAGCTGGCAATGTCGGATACTATGCGCCATACGTGGCCGACGAGAAGCTCAAATTCATCTGCACGCTAAACCCTGATCGCTATAGTCTCATTCCAGAGGTTCCAACATTCAAGGAAGTGACCGGCGAAGACAACGTTTCGTTCGCCGGTCGTACCATCGTTTGTGCACCGGGTCTTGAGGCCGAGAAAAAAGCGATCTACTTGGCAGCAATAGAAAAGGCATTGGCCGATCCCGAGTACTTGGCCAGGGAAGCCAGGAATAAGAACAACATCCTATTCATGAAGGGGGAGGACATCACGAAGAAAATTGATGCAACCAAGAAGTATGTCGAGTCCGTTCGCTTCTGGGAGCAGAAAACCTGATGGCTCTCGGCTAGACGTTAGGGAGTATTCGGCACCTGCAAGAATTTGGCGTCTGCAAGTACCGATTGCCTGAGCCCGATCGCCTGAGTGCCGGTTATCTGAGTGCCGGTTATCTGAGTGCCGGTTATCTGCAGGCAGCAGCAAGAGTGGCATCCCTTTGGGTGCCACGCTTTGGACCTCAAGCGTGGCGATCGCCAGCGGATTTGACGATAGATATCTCTACCCTACGCCATGACCAAGCGCGATTGGAAAAGTGGAAAAGCGTCGATTATGCTGACAGTTTGGGGTGAACGCCTAGCCGCAATACTCTGTTCGCTTGGCGCTGTTTACATGATGTACCTTGCGTGGGAGTTTCCCGCAAACGGTGATCAATTTCCACTGTTTGCCGGCACAGCGATCATATTCACTTCCGCCTTGATGATTATCCGATCAGTTGTCTCCCCCAACGTCTTTACTGGCGATTTTCAGTACTCAATTCGCTTCGGCGATGTTCAACCCTTGCTCTTGACGGCAGCAACTGTAGGATATGTGCTGTTGATCTTCGAGCTTGGTTACTACACCAGTTCGCTGTTGTTTCTTGTAATCATTTCGCTGCTGGTTGGCGTTCGTAATTTGAAGGCCATCGCATTGACAGTCTTCATTACATTTCCGCTCATGTATGCTTTCTTCGAGCTGTTCCTGCAGGCTCAAATGCCGCGAGGCATTTTCGTCTAATGTCTCGTAGTGACCCGACGCTTGGCCGCGAAATTGAAGCTTCTGGATCGAACCTCGATGGGAATTCCTGCCAATGAGCCCTGAGGTTATCGGATACGCGCTCAATGTCCTCAGTCTTGCCAATGTTGGCGCAATGCTAGTTGGGGTTGCGGTCGGACTGATTATCGGTGCAATCCCTGGCCTCAGTCCACCAATGGCAATCGCACTATTGATACCTGTTTCATTTCAGCTCGCACCGGATACTGCGATAATTCTCTTGGTTGCATGCTATGCGGCCGGAATCTACGGCGGTTCGTTTTCCGCCATCCTCCTGAGGGCTCCAGGAACTTCTGCATCGGCGGCATCGGCGATCGAAGGTTATGAACTCACCCGGCGTGGTAAAGCAGTGGAAGCCATTCGCATATCAACGTTTGCTTCCGTTGTCGGGGGGCTCGTGTCTGGTGTCGCTCTGCTATTGTTGGCGCCGCCGCTCGCCGAGTTTTCTTTGTTGTTCGGGCCTTCCGAGTTCTTTCTCGTGGCGTTGCTTGGCTTGACCTCAATTGCGGCTGTGACCTTTGGAGCACTTTATCGCGGCCTGATTGCTGGCTTCTTTGGATTGCTGCTGTCAACATTCGGAGTCGACAATTATTCGGGCTTTCCCCGTTACACGTTCGATTATATCGGCTTTGAAGGTGGGCTTGAGATCCTGCCGGCCATTGTCGGGTTGTTTGCCTTCGCGCAAGGCCTCGAACTCTGTCAGGGACAGACGACTGGTACGATCTCCGGTCGAGCGCAACTGTCCTGGAATGTGTGGCCGAGTATTCGTGAGATCTGGCATGTGCGATGGTCGCTGGTGCGTGGCTGGACAACTGGCCTCGTCATGGGCATCGTGCCTGCTGCAGGTGCAAGCGTCGGTCAGTGGATTGCCTATGCCTGGGAAGTGAGCAACGCGAAGCCAGGAGATCAGTTCGGCCGAGGTGAAATCAAAGGACTGGCAGCGACAGAGGGATCTAACAACGGGGTTACTGGCACATCACTGATTCCGATGTTTGTGTTGGGCATTCCCGGCGGTATTTCTGCTGCCGTGATTTTTGGGGCACTCATGATCCACGGGTTGCAGCCAGGCATGCAACTCTTTAAGAACCGGCCAGACGTTATCTACACGATCATGTGGGGGTTCTTGTTTGCCAATATCCTGATGGGGATCATTGCAGCTGTACTTGCGAGATTAATGGCTTACCTGACCCTGTTCCCGCGAGGCCTCATAGGTCCTTTAATCCTCATATTCAGCGTTATCGGCACCTATGCAGGCACCAACAATATCCACAATGTCTGGATTATGATGGGCTTCGGTGTCGTTGGATATTATGCGCAGAGATACAAGTTCTCTCCGGCAGGAATCTTACTTGGACTCATTCTCGGGCCGATTGCGGAGAACGGGTTTCGCGATATGATGACCGTATCGGATGGCGATCCGTTTACCTATATTCTCGGTCGTCCGATATCGATCGTGATTGTTTTGATGATCATCTTCGCATTGTACTTTGCGTTCAAACCGAAAGCCTGGGAAATGAGCAGCGAGCAGGACAAAGCGGAAAGCGGTGAGGCCAAGGGGCCGATCGCTTGAAGGCTGCAGGTTGGTTCAGTCGAGAAGCTTGTGCTTGCTCTCGCGCAAGCAAAAATGGGATAGCGAGGCCCGTAGCGCGATTTCCGGGATATCGCGAGCGATAAGCACAATTCGGCTGCGTTCGTCGTCATCGGGCCAGTCTGCCAATTCGCGTGGCGTGTGAAAGACATGCTGAACGCCGTGTACCAGTATCGGTCCTTTGAACCCCGCAACACGAACGAGCCCTTTGATGCGTAGCACATCCGGTCCCCGCATCGCTGTCAGCCACTCGAGCCAATCTTTGAGAGTTTGCCAGCGAAGGGAACCGTCAATGACGATGGAGGCGGATTGGATATTCCAATTGTGGGCGTGCGAATGAGTGTTTGACCCATTGGCTTCACGATGCTGGTGGTCCTCAGCGGCAGCGTTATGAGGATGGCGAGGATGATGAGTACGGTGAAGATGTTGAGTGTGGTGAAGATGTTCAGGAAGATTATGGGTATGGAGCTGCATGGCTTCGACAGATAAGATCCGCTCCGGTGGAATCTGGCCTTTGGCAACCCGCTCTACCGGAGTGGATGGATTGAGAGCTTGTAAGGCGCGGAAAACACTGACTGGATCTGCACCAGGCATGTCCGTTTTCGTAATTAACACTAGGTCGGCCATAGCAGCCTGGCATCTTGCTTCGTCGTAGATATCCAGCGTTTCGACACCATTGATGCCATCGACGGTAGCAACTATGCCCTTGAGATAGAAATGCGTCGCTGTATCCTCATCGCTGACCAATGTCTGAGCAATTGGGGCCGGATCAGCAAGACCAGTTG
>JBPCWA010000430.1:0-3933 GCA_051009975.1 Hyphomicrobiaceae bacterium | reverse complement strand
CCGCCTATGTGGTGGCTGGAAGCTGCTGAAGCCGATAACGCCGATGTGGATTTGATCCGCGGCGAGGATGTGTTGCGGTTCGGCAGTCAATTTGTCGGGCTTGACGATATTGTCTCGTACCGGGTTGTGGAAGTTGTCGAGCGCAGCAAGGACAGGCTGGCGATCAATGCAGCTTTGGCCGGCCTGGCCGGTGCGGTTCTCCTCATTGCCATGATGGGCTTCGGCTGGCTAGAGCAGCTTCTGGCCGGCTTCGTTTTCCTTCTAATTCTCGGCGTGTCGAGCCTTGGCGAAATGCTGGGTTTCAATAGCAAACGCTTCGTGCAAGTGACGGTCTTCACACATAGCGGCAGCAAGGCACGGTATGCGTGTGCCGACAACCGAGAAGCTGGCCAACTCATTGGCTTCCTAGAAGAAACTCTTTGCCGCTAGCGGTGTGCCGGTAATGGTTTGAGTTCAACGGCAAACGGGATAGGTTGCGCGCTCATCACGCTCGGCAAGCTGAGCCCACCATCATGTCCCCAATCGTCCTTTTTGCTCCAAGCCCGACAGGGCTCATCCACATTGGTAATGTGCGCACTGCGCTGCTCAACTGCTGTTCGTGGCCAAGTCCGGCGGGCGGTTTATCCTGCGTTTCGGCGACACGAATACCGAGCGCTCAAAGGAAGAGTTCGTGCAGGCGATCCGGGAGAGTCTGCAATGCCTCGGGCTTACGTGGGATGAGGAAGTTCGCCAGTCGCGGTGTCTCGCGCGCTATGACGAGGTTTCTGACAAGCGGAAGGCTGACGGGCTGCTCTGCCCTTGCTATTAGACGCCCCACGAGTTGGACCGCCGGCGTCAGATGGCTCGCGGCCTGTCACCGATCTACGAAAGGGCAGCCTTGCAAATGTCGCAAGAGGAGCGCGCAGCGTTCGAGGCCGAGGGGCTCTTCGCGCATTGGCGGTTCTGGATGCCGAACAGCGGTGGGGCGGTGGAGTTGACGCCTCAGCCCGGTCACGTTGAATGGAACGATATGGTCTGCGGCCGGGGCGGAGGTTCCGGAGTTTGGGCATCACAGCCTGTTGGTTGGAGCCGACGGCAAAGTGCTGTCAGAGCGGCTTGGCGATCTGTCGATTGCCAAACTGCGCGAAGATGGACTTGAGCCAATGGCGGCGGAGAGCCACGGCGCACTCATTGGGACATCGGATGCGATTGAACCGCATCGCCATTTGCAGTCTCTGTCGGCGTTGTTCGATCCAGCGAAGATCTCGATGGTGCCTGCGCGGTTCGATCTAGCCGCGCTGGCGGCGGCTCAACGGCCAATTACTCTACCAACTCGATTATGCCGACGTACAGGAGCAGTTTGAGGAGCGGGATATCCATAGGGGCGAACCCTTCTCGCTTGGCATGCGTGGCAATCTTGAACGGTTCAGCGAAAGCGCGTGCCGGCGCAAAGGGGAGGGCTGATTCAACCGTTGCGGTTAGCTCAAACCGGTATCGAGAAGGGTCCGGAACTTGAAGGTGTTGTTGCCTTTGATCGGGCGGCAGCGCGCGATGACGTTGGATCAGCTTGCGTAGGTTGCAAAGTCGATGATGTTTTTCGCGTCTATCACTTTACGCATAAAAACGACGTTGATTACCATGCCCTGACCCAGGGGACGGGTTCCGCGACCCGACATTTCATAGCCCATGCTCTGGAAGAATTTCTGAGCATTGATCGGTGCGCGAACGCTGGCAAGGTGGCACCCCGAAGTGGCGGCCGCCGTTTCAATGGCTTGTAGCATCTTTGAACCTATTGCTATGCGCTCGAATAGCGGGCGCACGTAGAGCGCGGTGATGCGGCATACATCTGCATTTGTTTCAGCTTTGTTCCATGCGGCGGTGGCGATGAGTTCGCGTCCAAGCCAGCCGCCCAGCAGGCAGTCGCTCATGAGCTTGTCGACGTAACCCGGTGTGCGGACCATTGCTTCGAAGGCATCGAGTTCTTCAGGTGCGTAAACGGAATGGGCCTGACTGCGGAAGGCGGTCGCGTGAATATACCGTACATCGTTGAGGTGATCGGGCTGAATAGGGCGGATGCTCACCGCCGGCACGATTGCACTTTGCGCCGAGGCGCGGTTTCGCACATTCAAGCTCCGCTCTCCGATAGGGTGCCGCCAATCCGGCTCTCGTTCGCAACAATCAATCGATTGGATAAAGCGAGAGCGCTCAACACGTCGCAGTTTCGATGCCCTGACTTCCGCAACTGGCGCTAAGTTACGCCTACCCCGCGAAACAAAGTATAGTTGTAACTTGCGTCAGAAGTCGAACAGTTTATCGACAAGTTTCTTCAAGGCTCGGGGGAGTTGAACTCTTGGAGTTCTCATGAACTGCAGACGCCAACACTCAACGGTATGGCGACAATGCTGGATCGGCTTGTGCGCGATCGCCTGCAGGTGGAGCCGGCTCACCGGGAATTGGGGTTTGAGGCACGTACTCCGCCTGTTTGCACGAACAGCCGTCCACGTACGTCTTGCGGTATAAAAACGCTTCCTTGAGCTCGGTATATGGCGCTCTGGAAGAGTAGGAGACCATCTGCTCAACGCCGGCGCCAGGGTTCTGATGGTAGTACAGCGATGTGGGCGCGGCGCAGCGCGACTGGCAAACGTCCGCATCGCGCTGGAAATGGTTCGGTAGCGTCGAGAAACTCACTGGGAAGTAGTAGCCATCACAGAGACGCACGCAAAGCGTGCGGTAGGTCGCAAACGGCAGCGACTTGTACGAGTTGGCGTAACCTGATCCGCCATCTTGGTCCTCCCAGAACGGTGAGAATGAGCTGCGATCGCGGCGGCGGGCTTCGCGGACGTAATTTGCTCCGCAATTATTGCGTGCCAATCCGCGTATGATCTCGTCCTGGTAGGACTGGCCGGAGCGGGACGTGATCTCTTGGCGTTCCCCCTCCAATTGGGCGAGCTGCCGGCGGTCCTTGTCGCGTTCACGGGCGATGCGTACACATTTCGGCGCACGGCGCAGAGTTCGGGTAAACAGGAACTCTTCATAACAGCCAGAACGGTCCAGGCGCGATTCGGCTTGATTTACGGCGGTTTGCAGCTTGCGGATTTGAGAATTCAGTTCGGGTAGGCGGTCGCGCTGTTGTCCGCCGGCGGCGGATTGCTGGACGAGGCGCCGTTCGAGGTCGAGGCATATTGAGCTGCGGGCGGTCCACCGCCCTGTGTTGCCCTGGCCGGGTTGAACGTAGGGATCGGGCTGGCTGTAGGGCGGCGGTTGATTAGCTGGACGGCGCGGGGGAGGATCGTCGTCGATTTCCCACGGCCACTTGAAGCCTTGCGAGAATGCCGTCTCGGCTGCCATGGGTGCGCAAAGGGTGGCCAATGCCAGCGTGATCGCCGACCATACGCGTACACTACGCGCAGATTGTCCGTCCTTGGCCGTCATCGATGCAACTCAAAAAAGATAAGGAAGTAGAGATTGCTAGTGGCTCATTGCAGCACAAACATGGCAAATACTCTCCGCCTCCACGGAGGATTGGATAAGCTACAATCGTTGGTCTGCTTGACGCCCCCATTTGCGCACTTCATAACACGCAACGATGAATACAGCTGCGCACCAAACCGCTGTCGACATACGTTGCAGCATTGATTTTGAGATCCAGATCACCGGCTAGGCGATCGGCTGGCGCGCGGCTTTCCCATCGTTCTCGTATTTACCGGTGCAACACAGCCTCGCCGCAGCCGCCTCAGGCAAAAGGTGGGGAGTTCCCATGTCGCTGACGCTCTATAATACCCTGACGCGGAAGAAAGAGGCGTTTGAGCCGATCGATCCGCAAAACGTGCGCATGTATGTATGTGGGCCGACGGTCTACGACTATGCGCATATCGGCAACGCGCGGCCGGTGATCGTCTTCGATCTATTGTACAGGGTGTTACGGCGTACCTTTGGCGCCGATCATGTCACCTA
>JBPCWA010000429.1:0-3877 GCA_051009975.1 Hyphomicrobiaceae bacterium | reverse complement strand
GATCATACCCATGCGCGGACAAAACTTCGCAAACTCTGTCGGTCGCAAACCCTTGCGCAATTCCGTTGAATGTCAACGCCATTCCTGGCTCGGTGAGCTCTAATCTCCGCCCCACCCTTGTGACCTTGTCCCAGCCGATCGAGCGACTTAATTGCTTCAACTCCGAACTTGAAGGCGATGTCCGTGAATTAGAATACAAACGGAACAAGGGTTGGATCGTAGGATCGAAGAGTCCACCCGTATCGATATACACTTCCTGTGTCAGGTCGACCAACCGGATAAACTCTGGTGGCATTGTGATTCGGCCCGTTGCATTGAGTTCGGTCAATGTCGAATTGACGTCAAACAGGGAAAAGTACCGTTCGATTCGCATCACCGTGTCGCGGGCCGCGCGTAGCGCATTGCGCGCCATCGGGCCTTGTCCAACTACGGATATGCTCGCGCGTGCACCGAGTGCTTTGCCCCGCCATTCGGCTAACTGCTCCCTCGGAACAAGGCCAGTACATCCTGTTGCGGCTGCCGCGATAAGAAGCCGTCTCCGTGATATCATGTCTGCGCTCTTTTCTTCGCCTCGAGCACCTGTGGAACACATCGGCCGGGGTCATTGTAAATTGTTACGCAGTCCAGACATTGGAAACATTCGCTATAATTGACCACTCCATTGCTTTGTATCGCCCGGTAGTTGCACGAGACGTTGCAAAGCTGACAAGGTGTGCCACACTCCGCGCGTCGCGCTATCCAGTCCTTTTGTCTGAGCAATCCGCCGATGGCCATAAAGGCCCCGAGCGGACAGAGATATCGGCAGAATCCTTTGAAAAGGAACATGCTTAGAACGAGTAATGCAACTGCGTAAGCTACAAAATACCACTCCCGAATGAATATCGTCGTTACGGCTGTTTTGAATGGTTCAACCTCAATGAGGACGTCATACAAGGCTGGTGAGGTAAATGCTGTGACAATCAGAACGATCAAAATACCATACTTTAATCTTAGCAATAATCCATCGGATCGAGCGGATAACTTGAGCTGCGGCAGCTGCAACATGCGCCCCAAATAATGCATGAATTCCTGCATTGCACCGAACGGGCAAAGCCATCCGCAAAACAAGCCGCGTCCCCAATATAGGAATGACATCCCAACGACGATCCAGATAAGCAACGAAAACGGATCGTATAGCAGAAACTCAAAGCTGCGGCCTTCGAAAGCACCACGGAGAACGCCTATGGGTGTAACGATCGATAGCTGGCCTTGCCCCCACCATCCGAGAAATCCTATGACCACAGCAAGTGTCGTAAGCCTGACGCGCGTATAGGCCTTAAGCCCCGCGAACCATGTCAATTTGAACGTGAGCGTTGCAACTAATGCTCCGAGTATCAAAACAAGAAGCGTCATGTCTGCGAGGCGTTGCTCCAAAGACTGCAGCCAGGGTGGCGGCGGAGTGGACTGGCTTGGAACTTCGTAGAATTCTGCGGGGGTCTTGTGTTCAACTGAGAAGTCGACCGTGCCTATCTCGGGGCGAAAAAAGCCATGACTGCGGACCGCTCTTACAGAAAGAATCCAATTGCGAGTGGGGTCGAAGCCCAGTCGTCTGTCGGTGCGAAGAATGATTGCTGAAGTCCCTGGAACGCCGTCTGCCAGGCGTATCTCGAGATCTGCATCTCTCAACGCGATCGGCAGCCCGTCCTGCGATGCTGCAATGAGATCTGGACTGGTATTACGTACAAAATCCTCGGACACGAGGCCATGGCGCCCATTATCGATCAACAACAGCGGCTCATCGTGTTGTGAGATCGACATAAACTCGCGAAGCGATTTGAACGTGTCCGGAGATAGCACTGCCCGGGCTATATCGGCCGGTCCGACATCTATTAACCAAAGATCTAGGTAAGGGGAATCAGGCCGAGCGAGGGCCTCAGCGTCGTCGTCCTGCCAAATCGTTCCCTTGAATGCAGACTGCAATTCGGCATTTGTCACAAGGCGGCGCGTGGCTATCCCTTGCTTGACAATGTCCGCCCAGGTTAACTCACGATGGCTTGTACCCTTTGGTTTGACGGGAATGCGTGGTCCTACACCAGCAAGACGTTCCCTTGCGATGGCAAATGCAGCGGCTAAAACCGATTCGTGTGCGATCCGCACGCTCGCCGTGGCCTTCGTGACACCGTCCAGGTAAATCAAGGAGCTGCCGGTCTCTTTTGTGCCGTAAGGTATTCCAACAACGAGTGTGTCATTGATGGAGCGGCCCTTATATTGGCGGACGAAATTGTGAAAAGCTGCGTTGCCAAGGCCGGAGACGAAAATCGGTTCATTGTGCGAGATAATTTCGACGTCGACGAACGTACCCTCGCTGGTGATTTGCACAAACAGATTGATGGGTGCGCCGGAGAAACCAGGTAAGGGTGCAAGCGGCTCGCTCTCAAAGGCGTAGCCAGCGATGCGATTGTCGAGATTGATAAGTTCCCAGCTTCCCAGACCAATTGATTTGCCCAAACGGAAAGGTGGTTCGACGCGTTGTGCTGCCTCCTCACGCGACAATACCTTGGCCGCGAGCTTACTGTCGGCCGTCACGAGGGAGGACAAGATTATGCAAATAAGGGCAAATAGTCTGCGGCGACGATGGGCGATCGTCAAACTCCTGGCGCCGCGGCACCCATTAGGTCTCTCTGGTGGTTTATTGCGACGATTTCTGCGGCCGGGCGCAGCTCGCCTGCCGCCATGATCAGGCGCTCTGAAATCGTCGTGATCAATCCGGCCAATCACTTTTCCGATATCGAAAGAGAATTGAAATACGCAATGATGTCTCGGCGCTGGGCTTCGCGTCTTAGTCCGGCGAACGCCATCTTTGTTCCTTTCAGGAATTTGCGAGGGCTCTTCAAGAATGCATCCATCGCCATCTCGTCCCAGATCAGGCCCTCTTCTGCCTTCTTCTGCAACGCTTTGGAATATCGGAAAGCCTGCACTGCGCCCGCTTTCCGACCCATGATCTTTACCAAATGCGGTCCAATCTTATTATTTCTTGCTTCAACGGCGTGACAAGCGCGGCAGCGTTTGAATATCCGCTTGCCCTTCACTGCATCACCTTTCCGATCTACAGTCTGGGCGTCAGCAGCTTGAGGAGTTGCTGACAATCCAGCCTTGGCAATTATAGTTGCGAGGATTACCATTCCTAAGGCCTTCATTCACCATCTCCCGCGCATCTCACTTGCTCCACCAATGGCAGGGTGAGCCACCATTAAGCGACAATTTTGACATCTGATAGCGGGAATGAAAACACGTTCGAACCGTTCCAATTGTCGCGATTGCGAGTGTAAGCGTGACGCGTGGCAGGTGGAACGTGGCGAATAGGGCGTGGCAAATGGTGTGTGAAATGTGAGATCTGATCGTACCGATCTTGCTAAAAAGGGTAGCCTCGTCGCGAGATGAGATCGTTCTGATTTTCATCCAGCAGGAACTCCCAGCAGGAACTCCCAGCAGGAACTCAATGTCACGAGGAGTGTCAATTTGTGTAGCTCGCCAACAGCCGCCAGCATATGTTTTTCCTGCGTGTTTGTCCGGAAGAGAGAAGTCAGAAGGCTTCCAAATGGTGGAAGGATTAATGCGTGTCATGAAACTTGAACTACATCAAAGATCTCAGCGATCATGATATGATAAATTAGCTGTTGTACTCAGTCTGGCTCGTGGTTTGAGCTAAGGAAACGTATTTTGGGGTGTGCTCTGCAATGCGGACCGCAAGCCCCGCGCGCGAAAAGCTAGATCCGGAATGCCCGGCGTCAGTGTAAACAAGATTAGAATATCGGATATTCACGCAATTATTCGTGATGGTTTTGAAGATTTCTTGACGGCGCCCGGTCTGAGCATCGCAATCGCTTCCGTTTACACC
>JBPCWA010000428.1:0-2951 GCA_051009975.1 Hyphomicrobiaceae bacterium | reverse complement strand
CTGCAGGAATTTGACGATCCGACACCAGCTGCCAATGAGGTAGTTTTGGAAATTAGGGCGTCTGGCATGTGCGGTTCGGATCTGCACATCTACCGCTCCCCTGGTGGTGGACCAGGAATGGCGGCTGCACTCGGTCTCGGCGGCGATGGAAAACCAAAGATTGGAGGGCATGAACCATGTGGCGAGGTCGTGGCCCGCGGATCTGGAGTTGCCAGTCACCTTGCGAAGACCGGCGATCGAATGATGGTGCACCACTACTCCGGCTGTGAAGTCTGCCCTGATTGCAAAAGTGGTTGGCCCCAGCTTTGTACCACCGACAAAAAGACTATCTATGGGGTAACCGGTCACGGCGCACATACAAAGTACATAGCTGTCCCTTACTACACGCTCGTCCCGCTTCCCCAGGAGTTATCTTTTGCTGCCGGTGCCGCGATCTCATGTGGAACAGGAACCGCCTACGGCGCACTACGTCGTATGAATATGAATGGTGGCAAGACGCTAGCGGTATTCGGGCAAGGGCCGGTAGGCATAAGCGGAACCCTACTTGGCAAAGCAATGGGGATGGACGTGATCGCTCTCGACATTTCCGACGAGCGTCTCGAACTGAGCCGGAAATGCGGCGCCGACCATATCATTAACGTTGGTCGACAGGATCCAGTTCAGGAACTACTGAAATTGACGGGTGAAAGAGGCGTTCACTACTCCCTCGAAACGTCCGCGAATTCCAGCGCGCGCGTGGCTGCCGTTCGCAGTACGAGAACATGGGGCACAGCTTGCTACGTTGGAGAAGGTGGCACCGTTACACTAGAAGTAAGCAAGGACATGATTCGCCGACAGGTTACCCTTCTTGGATCTTGGACATTTTCGACGCACATCCAGGATGAATGCACCAAATTTATCATCGACCGTGGCGTTGAACTCGACAAACAAATAACTGATCACTTCAAATTGTCCGAAGCCTCGTCAGCATACGCGAAGTTCGACCAACAGCAAATGGGAAAGGGCATCATCACGCCCGACTGATTTCGTGACTTAACGAACCGAAATTCCCATTTTGCGTAAGTATCCGCAACAATGGGTCAGTATTGGGCCCAACATTATTAAACTGACGCTGTGTCGATATGCCAGTAACGCGGACACCGCAAAAAAGACCACCACTGCCACATCCGCACAACGGCCTGGCTCTTGCACGTCAAAATGCAGTCCAAACAACCGTGGTTTATCTTAGTGGTTTATCTTAGTGGCCTATCTTAATGCGCCGCCTCCCAATTATCTGCGGCATTCGCGTCGACTTTGAGCGGCACTGACAGTTTCATCACAGGTTCCGGTGAGGTTTCCATCACGTTAGCGACAATCTTAAGCGCTGTCTTCACCTCATTCTCCGCGACTTCGAATACCAACTCGTCATGTACTTGCAATAGCATTCGCGTTTTCGTCAGGCGGGCTTTCGCCAATGCAGCTGGCATGCGGATCATGGCGCGGCGTATAATGTCTGCAGCAGATCCTTGGATCGGAGCATTGATGGCCGCTCGCTCGAAAAATCCGCGAGCCGAAGGATTCTTCGTATTTATTTCCGGATAATGAACGCGCCGGCCGAATATTGTCTCGACATAACCATTGGCCTTGGCCTCCGCCTTGGTCTTTTCCATATATTCCTTGATTCCTGGGAAACGTTCAAAATAGGTCTTTATATAGGCAGCCGCCTCGTCACGCGGAATGCTGAGCTGATTCGCGAGACCAAATGCGGATATCCCATAGATAATTCCAAAATTGATGGCTTTGGCACGCCGACGCACGTCGCTTGGCATGTCAGTTACTGAAACTCCGAACATCTCGCTAGCGGTCATCGCGTGAATATCAAGCCCGTCGTCAAAGGCTTGGCGCAGCTGGGGAATATCCGCAATATGCGCAAGCACACGCAGCTCGATTTGAGAGTAATCTGCTGAGACAAGCTTGGATCCTTGCTTCGCCACGAAAGCGGTGCGGATCTCCCGACCCTCTTTTGTTCTAATTGGAATATTCTGGAGATTGGGATCGGTCGATGCCAATCGCCCGGTCGTGGTCGCACCTAGGGCATAACTTGTATGGATCCGCTGTGTTTCTGGATGCACGTGATGCGGCAGCGCGTCGGTGTACGTTGAACGCAATTTGGTCAGTTGTCGCCACTCAAGCATCGTGTGCACCAGCTTCCTTGCGTCATCCGGCAACTCCTCATTGGTTGAAAGATCATCCAGCAATGTAGCACGGGTTTCCCATTGCCCCGTTTTGGTTTTCTTGCCACCGGGCAGCTTGAGCTTGTCAAAGAGAAGCGCACCAAGTTGTTTTGGCGACGCAAGGTTGAAGCGTTCCCCTGACAACTCATAAACCTCGTCCTCAAGCTGAGCAGCTCGCTGCGCAAACGTTCCGGAAAGGCGAGACAGGATCGTACGATCAACTGCGATACCGGCCTGTTCCATATCGACGATAACTGGCACGAGAGGACGCTCCAATGTCTCATAGACAGTTGCCATCTGCTCTGATGCGAGTCGCGACTTTAAAATGAGCCAAAGTCGAAGTGTTATGTCTGCGTCTTCGGCCGCATATTCCGTCGCCTTGTCGATCGGTACGCCTGCGAATGTCTTGTCTGCAACCTTTTTGCCTGGTGCATGGGCAATAACTTGCTTGAACGGAATGCACGCGTGACCAAGATGACGCTGTGCGAGATCGTCCATTCCGTGTCCGCCCCGCCCACCGTCCAAAGCGTATGAAAGCAGCATCGTGTCATCGATGGGCGACAGATTGATCCCGTAGCGCTTTAGAACAAGAATGTCGTACTTGAGATTCTGGCCTATCTTCAGGACAGCCTTGTCTTCCAAGAGAGGTTGCAAAACGTCAAGCACGCTGCGAAGCGGGATCTGTTCAAAACCTGAATCTTCACCGAGATCGAGCCCACCATCAGACAAGGAATGCCC
>JBPCWA010000427.1:0-4637 GCA_051009975.1 Hyphomicrobiaceae bacterium | reverse complement strand
TTTCGGAAAATCGAAATCCACTCGGGTAAACTGGAGCGCAGATTCACGACTGGCCAATCGCTGCCCCATAGTAAACGTTCTGGCCCGAAGGCCTCGAAAGCATGATCGACATAGGGTCGGATCTCATCAATAGTCGCAGCCCCGGGGGCGCAATAGGCAAGGATCCCCGAAATCTTGCAGGAGACATGGGGGAGAGAAGCGACGTCTGACAGCCCGGCGCGCCAACTGGCGAAGTCACCTTCGGCGACGTCGGGGACGCCGCAATGATCGAGAACAAATTTCGTGTTATCGCACTCTTGCGCGAGCTCTGCCGCGATAGGAAGCTGATCGGCTCGAAAAACCATGTCGAAGACGAAACCTCGATCGCCAATTCTTCCCACATTTTGTCGAAACGTTTCCGTTCGCGAGACGTCATTGTCAACCTCGTGCAGAATGCGCCTGAAGCCAACCACAGGAAGCGAAGTCGCCTCGTCCAGCCACGGCTCGAAACCTCTATTGGTTTCGGGGCGGCATGAGCTAATGATCCCGACAATACCATTTTGGGGGTCGCCAGCGAGTTTGGCGACCAACCGGGTTTCGTCGCGGAATTGATCCCCAGCGTCAGCCTCCATGAAAATTGTGCCCTCAACATTCAGCCCCTTAGTGAGTGCCTTGTAGGCGTCAATAGTAAAATCCTTCCCTTCGAGGGCCGGCAGCGCTTTGGTCCATGCGTAGCCAAAATGATTGCAATGGAGGAGATGCTGATGGGAGTCCAAAAGAGGTGTCACGATCCGACCTGACCTGTTCTGAAATTTCAATTCGCTGGTTCGTGGTACTATACGAATGCCGAGCTCGCCTGCAAAACGACGTGAAATGGGTGTTGAAATGCACTCCTCGGCTTTGAGGCAACAATGGCCGCCTTGATCGGCGACGATCAATTTGGTGGGATATTAATGCAGAACCTCATTGACCATGGTGTTGATGTCTGCCGTCTGCGAAAGACCAGCAGTGCCGCATCGGGAGCCAGCGTCGCAATTGTGGAGCGCACCGGAGACTACCGCGCCGTCGTAGCAAGCGGTGCTAGCCAATTGATCGATGCTAGCCAGCTAGAGATACAGTCGAAGCCTCTCTTCGATCCTGCACCCTAGACTTTCCCCCGATCATCGTCACTTTAGGTTCGCAAGGACTTGTTCACCGGTGTGGGACTACGTTGCCGCAAACGATCTCGGCGCATCCAGTTCGGACGCTCTCGAGTCATGGTGCTGGAGACGCATTTATGGGAGCGCTGTGCAGTGAACTCGTTCGACCTAGCAAGCCTGATAGGTTTGACGACGCGCCACGCTACGCGAGCGCGGCTGCAGCGCCGCACGTTTCCACTCCTTTAGAGGAACCAGCTGGCATTCGACGTGAGCAGGTGCTGAGTATCTTGGCTGATTAAGGAAAATTCTAGGACGCTAAGGACGTTGGTGCGTCCGACCGCAATAAACCCTCCGACTTGAGATCTGCCCAGAGTTGATCTGGTATTTTGGCATCCAGTGTTTTTGCATTGACGCTGACTTCTTGGTCGGACTGTGCGCCGGGTATCGTCGAGACGACGCTTGGATGCAGAAGCGGGAAGCGCAAGGCGGCTTCTATAAGCGTCACGTTGTGGCTGTTGCAAACGGCCTCTATGGCTTCGACGGTACGCATGACGCCTGCCGGAGCAACGTCATAGTTGTAGTAAGCGCCAGGCTTCGCCCCTGTTGCCAGGATTCCGGAATTGTAAGGGCCTCCGATTACAATTCCTACACCCCGCTTTGCGCACATGGGCAGAAATGACTCAAGCGCGTCTTGTTCGAGTAACGTATACCGTCCGGCGAGTAGAAAAATATCCATGTCGCATCGCTCCAGCATGTATTGGGCTGGCTGCCATTCATTTATCCCTGCACCGATTGCTGTGATAACACCCTGGTCGCGCAGCGACACCATAGCGCGATAGCCTGACGCCAGAAAATCGCTCATTCGCGCGTCCATGACCTGGCGGCTTCCTTGATTGAACAAATCAATGTCGTGGGCATAAAGGATATTTATTTTGTCCAAGCCTAAACGTTCGAGCGAAAACTCAAATGATCGCATTATTCCATTGTAGGAATAGTCGAACTGCTCTCGGCGGCTCGGCGTTTCGAAGAATTTCCCGAGGCCGGTACGTTGATTTGCCGGACAAACTTCTAGCAGTCGTCCCGCTTTCGTTGCGAGCACATAGTCATTGCGCGGCTTGCCGCGCAGGAAACGGTTAAGCCGGCTTTCTGCGAGGCCCAAGCCATAGAGCGGCGCCGTGTCGTAGTAGCGGCAGCCAACGTCCCATGCTCTTTCGAGCGTTGCGTGCGCGTGGTCATCGGTGATGGCCCGATAAAGGTTGCCGAGTGGAGCCGTGCCCATGCCTAGTTCAGTGAAGGTTAGTCCGCCGTTTTCAAGCCGCTGCCAATCTCTCGTTTTCATATCATTGCTATCCTGTGACGCGCTTGCCATCATCTAATTCCAATTGGCTTTGTCCAGCAAGTCCGGAGAGCATTAGACAGTCGCGTCGAGCAAGTGATATACTTGCGCTCGAACCGCGAGGCTATCGCGAGGTGCATGAGTGGCGGCTCGCTCTTGCTTGGACCTGGCCTGGTCATCGTTGCGATGCATTCAATTCCACCGATCGAAATACACCGATCAAACGACACAGATCGAATTCCACCGGTCCAGGTATGGCCATCCTGCATGGCGATCCAAGAGGGCGATCAAGGTGCACATGTCAGGGTCCTTCGCTGCCAACCTGGCGGCCAAGAGCAAAAAAGTAGTGGCAGCGCGTTAGCTGAATGGTTCCACAAGCAAATATCGCTCGCGACTTGCGCGATCTGATGCTCGTTCCCGGCCTCTCGGGATACGAAGGTAGGGTGCGATCGAAGATCAAGCAGTTAATGGCAGCGTTGCAATCAGATTGCCAAGGCGGTCTGTGCGAGAATCAATCTGCTCGACTGTTACATGAACAGTCGTTGCACGTGCACTGGCATCGTGTAGGCCCGTGCCGTCTCCATCACCATCGCTGCGGGAGCTCTTGAAAGTGATCCACCAATGATTGACAGAAATAAATGCTGTGCTCGATTCGCGGTTCATCGACTGCATCGACTTCATCGCATTTGGAGGCACCATTTCAAGCCAAACATCGCGCCAAATTTCAGTCTTCTCCTGGCGTTACTGATCGTTTCGTTTGTCTTTGAAGCGAGGGGCTCACTGGCGCAGCCTTCTGCTGATGTAGATGTCGAGCTTGTATTGCTCGCCGATGCCTCAAATTCGATCGACGAGGGCGAAATACGGTTTCAACGACAAGGTTATGCACGGGCTATCGAGCATCGCGATGTTCTATCGGCGATCGCTCAAGGCGACCTTCAGAGGATAGCTGTCACCTTTATCGAGTGGGGAGATGAGGACAGCCAAGATGTTGTCGTCCCTTGGACCGTTGTCGCCAATCTGAGCGACGCCAGGCGGTTCTCGGATCGCTTGCTGGCTGCTCCGAGGCGCGCATTCGGCAGCAACGCGATCGGAGCAGCGCTATTGGTGGCGCAGGATGAAATCGAAGGCAACGCGTTTCGTGGGGCACGAAGGGTGATTGATTTTTCCGGGGACAGCGCGAACAATTGGTCGGGCATATCGATCGCAGAGGCACGTAAAAGGGTTCTGGATGCCGGAACCATTATAAATGGCCTTGCTATTCTCTGCCGAACCGACGACTGCGGTGGTCGCCCGGTTTCCTACGATCTCGAAAAGGCGTTTGCGAACGACATTATCGGTGGGCCGGGCAGCTTTGTGATAACAGTCGATAGCGCTCGACGTTTCGCACAGGCTGTTCGCCACAAATTTATTCTCGAATTGGCGGGCATCGCTTCGCAGTCTCTCTCAAATCGCGTCGCGGGTTGTTTGCTTGGATCTCGGTATTCAACTCTCTGTCTTGATTGAACCCGGCAGGCTCTTTCGCTGCGTCGTCATGTGCAATGAGTCGGGTGCCAAGTGCTAAGTGCCCAGTGCCAAGTGCCAAGTGCCAAGTGCCAAGTGCTAAGTGCTAAGTGCTATGCAATAAGGTGCGGCCAATATGGGCGGCAACCGATAATCCGCAGTAAGGGAGGAGACAATGCGAAAGGTCCCAACACAAGGCGTGCACCACATCACTCTTGTTGGCGCAACCCGTCAGGCTTCGATCGAATTCTGGGAAGGTGTCCTCGGAATGCCCTTTGTATTCGAGCAGCCAAATTTAGACGACCCAGATGAGAATCATCTTTATTTCGATCCGGGAGACGGCCGACTGATCACTGTTTTTACAAACGAAACGAGGAATATCGATGAAACGCATAACCCGACCGAGATCGGTAACGTTCATCACCTAGCGTTTTCAGTTTCACGCGCGACGTTTACTCAGGCGCTCGACCGGTTGGACGAGCGAGGAATCTCGAATTCTGGTGAAGTTGATCGCGGTTTTATGCACTCGCTCTACTTCCGTGATCCGCTGGGGCAACTGCTTGAGTTGGCATGTTACAAGTTTGAACCACCACTAGGAGCAAGCCATGCGGATGTCCTTGCCAGGGCGCACAATATCCGCATTGCAGACGGCGACTACAATATTTCTGAAAAACACCTGGCTG
>JBPCWA010000426.1:0-7438 GCA_051009975.1 Hyphomicrobiaceae bacterium | reverse complement strand
TTGCAGTCCAGAGAGGCCGTCGACAGAAATGGCTGACAACCGAGGGGCTGGAAAAGATCTACAAGTTCATTAAACCGCGCGTGGTTCTAACATGCATTTAAGCGGACCCGAGCGACGCAAGATTACGTGCGCATGCTTTGTTGCGAAGAAAGTCGACTGATCCTACCAGCGCCCTGAAAAGGAGGTGTCTGCGCGCCCCTGCACCGCCTAGCGGATAAGCAGCCCCATCGGCGCCGTCGCTGAAGCCCCCCCTGAAACAACCAAAGCCAAGCAAGCGGCAACCACCAAGCCACCTACGAGCACCTGCAGTCGTCCAAAGGAAGCCAAAGAAATTGCCTCGCCGTTAACGCCCAATCTGAAAAAGCCGGAATCCCGCACGGTTGTAGCGAATAGTGCGATCAATCCAACGATTAGTCCCGTGCCAACTGCCATAGCAAGAGTGGCGAGCGCACCAACCACGTAAATCCCCAGGTGCCAGGAGATAATCAATACGATCAGTGCGCCTGAACATGGGCGTACACCGATGCTGAGTACGAGCGCAACGATATCTCGCCAGCTCTCGACCTCTTCGGCTTCAACGACAGTCGGCATGTGTTTGCACCCGGAAGAACATTGTCCGGAGTGCATTTGGTCAACCTGGTCTAAGTCAGCAGAATGCGGTGCAGCGATCCGATGATTATGAGAGTGTTGCGCAGTCAATTGCTCCTTCTTATGTGCAGAAGGATGTGCCTTTATAAGTCGGCTGCCACGAACAATAAACCACACTCCGACCAGTGCCATCGCGGCAAAACTCACTGGCATCAATAAGCCTTGGGCACTACCAATGATAGCGCTTCCCGTTAGCGACGCGAGCCCGAGTCCACCGTATGCGAGGACGATCGCGCTCGCTGCCTGCATCAGGCTTGAAGCAAAGCCTATGGTTGCCATGCGCCAGGCAGTACGTCGCGAAGCAACCGCTGCACCTCCTATCAGAAATTTGCCATGACCAGGGCCGATAGCGTGAAGCAGACCGTAGACTAGGCATGCGCCGAGCAGCGTAACGACAGCAAACTGATCCCCTGAACGGACTGCCTGAACTGTGAGCGCGAGGCGGGCTTGCACGGCACGCTGTTCAGCCGTAGCCCATACCACGATGTCGCTCCAATAGGTGACGATCGCAATCAAGATTGCTGCCGCACCCACAATCACCAAGACGGCTCGGGTCATTCTTGGCATTTCAACCTCGTAGTCGCTGCAAAGACTGCGCCCACATTTTCGATTTGCGGCGTTTGCTCACGCGAGAGCTGTGACAAGAGAAGCTGGCTGCGCCGCGTCTGCTCGGTGTCGGACGGCTGGCTTACGGACACCGAGCATTCGGTACCGCTACCGACGACTGTCGGGGGGAGATCAATTGTGATGGCGGTGAAATACGTGGGGTCGTAGAGCTGAAGGGATATCGAACGGCCGCTCAGAACCAGTGGCGTCTCCAGTGGAATGAGGAACGCGAGGCCAAGGCGAAGTTGATCCAGCTGAACTGTGACACTGCGCGGCTTGCCAAGAGCTATTGCCCCGTTTTGATCTCGGAGATGGGTGAAGTAGCGGTAGTGTCCAAAGCCTTCCAGTACGTTCTGCGCGATCTTGTGCTTCTCTTCGTCAGATAGCTCCTGGTTACCATCCTTATTCACACCAAGCTCGGCAAAGGTGTACACCGTGTTGAGTTCATCAATAAGGAAGACAACCCGAAGCTTGGACAAGCGGCCCTGCCCGTCCAGAATGAACTCCGCAGTGGAGTTAAAGAACATATGTGGATGTGCCTGCGCTGCACTAGCAATGCTGAGCATTATTGCCAGTGTTGCCATAAACTTCGCGAGCGCTATCTTCATCATCAATTTGCCTCGTCTCAAGCAATCGCTGCTGCTTCCTCTGCGGGGCTTGTTCCGTCAGTCTCACAGCTCATTGATGTAGGAGTTAGTTCGACCGAGGCCTGCACTGGATACCTCAGGCGACTACAGGTTCTTCTGACTGATAATTACATTGAAAACGAGACAGGTTGCTCGCACCGCATACTCAATCCAATCGTTACAATGATTGTCGCACGCAATCTCAGACTACTTCTGAGCGACGCCTCGCTGTCCCCAGCCGGTTCAAATAGGCAACCTGATGTACCAAAACGGACGATTATGGCACTCGTGTGAATGTTATATCGTTTTATCCTAGATGAGTCGGCGGTATGCCGCGATGCAAACCCCAGTAAAACCGAGGAAAATCCTAGTCCAGTCACCATCAGAAGCAAATCTGGAGGATGTCCAAAGTCTCAGTTGGGTCAATAGTGGACGTGAGCAGGCGCCGTAGTCTTCGTCTGCATTTTTCCTGAAAGCGGAGATCGATCGGCGCACGGTCAATGCCCAAGATGGGCCAATCACAGGCATCCACCGGACATGACCCGAGCGAAAAGCCCTGTCGGCCTTTGC
This sequence comes from Hyphomicrobiaceae bacterium, assembly GCA_051009975.1. Lineage (GTDB taxonomy): Bacteria > Pseudomonadota > Alphaproteobacteria > Rhizobiales > Hyphomicrobiaceae > Tectiglobus. The sequence continues at coordinate 4,988 of JBPCWA010000426.1, read as the reverse complement.
CGACTACGGAAATATGCGCGTTGGGAAGAGTGCAACTGAAGGCTCCGGATTGTTCAGATCAACTTCGCACAGTCATCCCGTCGGCCAGAGAATGCTGATAGGCACGCAATGCAGGCAACAAACCGGCGAGCAGACCGCCAATGAGGATCGCTGCCAAAGCGCCGAACTCGACGGCTGATGGAGCCGAAATATCCAGATAAAGTCCATAAGCTGAATCGATCGCCGGGCGGAGCGCATACAGCAGGACGTACGTCATAATCACACCAATGACGATTCCGATAAAGGTCAGGATACCAGCTTCTGCTACGAGGAGGCCAACGACCGTACCGGGCCCGGCGCCGGCCGATCTCAGAATTGCGATCTCACGCCGCCTTTCGTTGAGCGTGGCCAAAATCATTGTGATCATGCCAAGGATCGCCGTTACCACCACCATAAACGAGACGACCATCAGGGCGGTTTCGGCCGTTCCAACGAGCCCCCACAATTCATAGAGCGTTGCGCCAGGAAGAATGGCAGACAGCGGTTCCGATCGATAGGTGTTGACGTGACGTTGCAATCTGAAAATGGCGAGTTTTGACTTGAGCCCAACCATCGCAGCCGTCACTGCCTTTGGGCGAAGTCTCTTTTGGCGAACTTCATCAGCCGTAACGATATTCTCGGTGCGCCGTGTTCCTCCTTGCCAGTCAATATGAATGGCTTCGATGGCCGCCAAACTAACATGAACGGTTCTATCCACTGGCGTACCAGTCTTGGCCAAGACCCCTGACACGCGAAACGGCTTGTCATCATGCTTATTAAGACCAATCCGTCCTAAACCGTGAGCAACAACCATTCTGTCACCCACCTTGTAACCAAGGCTTTCGGCGACGTCGGCACCAATGACAGCGTCGAACAGATCGTCAAACCTTTTCCCTGACGCAAACTCTAACCCGCGACCCCGGCGGTACTTGTATCGATCGAAGTACTCCTTGTTTGTGCCGAGGACCCGAAATCCACGATGGCTATCCCCGAGCGAGAGCGGGATCATCCAGTCAACTTCAGGGCGCCGCCGAATGTCTTCGTAGCTCTGCCACGTCATATTGTTTGTGGCGTTGCCGATGCGGAAAACCGAGTAAAGCAGTAGTTGGATACCACCACTGCGGGCGCCAACGATGAGATCGGTTCCCGATATGGTATTCGCAAAGCTCGCTTTCGCACCGGTGCGAACCTTTTCGACGCCGAGCAAAAGTACAACGCTCGCGGCAATAGCGAGAATGGTCAGCAGCGCCGTGAGCCAACGATTGCGGAGCGACTGCATGGCCAGCCGAACAACGGTCATGCGCTACCTCGCACCGACACAATATTCTCTAGCTCGATGACCTGGTCAAAGAGTGAACCAATCCGCCGATCGTGACTGACCATCAGTAGTGTCGTGCGGGCAGCCGTCATCTGACGGAAGAGCAAATCCAGAAAGCGCTGTTGGTGATCAAGGTCAAGAGCCGAGGTTGGCTCGTCCGCCACGATGAGTTCCGGCGTCCCGATAATGGCTCGCGCCGCCGCAACACGCTGCTGCTGGCCAACGCTTAGCGCTGCGGCTGAACCGCCAAGCAGCGATTGATCAATGCCGAGTTCATCCAGAATTCGGCCTGCTTCATCCGTTGCTCCACCCATTTTCGATACACGATTGCGCCGCTCCCTCGAAAAACTTAATGGCAGGACAATGTTGTCGACCACGGATCCGTAAGGGAGCAGGTTGAACATTTGAAAAATGACGCCGATGTGCTCGGCACGAAATCGATCACGAGCAGCATTTGAAAGTTTCGCGATGTCGGTGCCGAGTATCGTGATTTGCCCTTCTTGTGGCACGGCTATTCCGCAGATCAGGCTGAGCAACGTGGACTTTCCACTACCAGACGGCCCCACAAGGAGTGTTTTAGAACCCGATGCCAGATTGAATTCTCGAATTGAGATTTCAAATATTCTACGACCAGGCCATGTAAAGCGAACGCCCGACATTTTCACGATGTCGGGCGCGTCAATGATTGTGTTGTTGTGAATTTGCTCGCTCAACGACGAACACTCGATTCTTAGATGATACCGCCAAGATTGATTTTGCCAGTGTCACGCTCCACCTCAAACTTCTTCTGAGACTTTGGACCCGCGACGCTGACCTCAAGCTCCTCAGCACTCTTGAAGTTTTTGAAGTAGGGGAACTGAATTTCGACCAACTTCTCGGGCGAAGCGCAGCTCAGCTGGTACTCAGCATGGAATTCAGAGTGTGACTCTTCCTTGGCTTCCTTCTTCGCTTCTTTCTTGCCGTGCTCGTGGCTATGCTTAGCCTTCTTTTTCTTGCCATGCTTGTCGTCGTCGTGATCATCACCTTCAATATGTAGCTCGATGCTTGCTTTCTTAAGTTTGCAACCCGCTGCTTCTGGGAGTCCCACGACATTGGTGAGTTCCTTGAGCTTCTTCTTGGCCGCAGAGACCGCGGCCTTTTGCTTTTTGGTGCGCGCCTTGTGTTCAAATCCAACAATGTCAGCGCCAGGGGCTTCGAGTTCCATGTTGACCCGTTTGCCTTCAATCGCGATATTGAAACTGCCATGCCCATGTTCATGAGCGCTGAGTTGACGATGCTTGTCCTCTGCTACGGCAGCGAAGCTCATCGGCAAGCATAATAGTCCGGCAACAATCAAACGCTTCATATCGTCTTTCCTCAAGTTGTCAGTGACCGAGAAGCAAGAAATTCTAAACGTTATAGCGTTACCAATTATGGCGGTCAATCTGCACACTCTCTGCACTGACCGGAGACCTCCAAGTGAATCTGATCGACTTTAAAACCCCGTTCAGCTGCTTGTCTCATGACGGTCCTCTGAACTGCCCGAGTTCCCACTTCAATGATGTTCTTGCACTCCTGGCAGATCATGAAGCCGGCTGGTTCCGAGTGGTGCTCCTGATCACAAAACACGAAAGCGTTAAGGCTCTCGATACGATGTACGAAGCCAGTTTCGATTAGCTTTTGAAGGGCCCGATATATTGTCAGAGGCGCCTTCAGCCCCTTGGCGCGAACCGCATCGACGTCCAAAATCTGATAGGCACTCATAGGTGCTTTGCTGTCGCGCAAGGCCTCCAGAACGACTTGCTGGTTCTTGGTGAACTTGTGGGTAGTCATTGACATTCTGCTCATCGTTGATAGAGAAGTTGATGTAATGCTATAACACTCGACCGTTATCCGCATCGTGTCAGAGAAAACTCGAACCGGAATTAAATAAGCGGCACTATGGCTAGATTGAAGTGGACAACAACGACGGTCAGTCTGCTTGCTGAGATGTCGCATATCTTGTGTTGCGGCCTACCCATATTCGTTGCAGTGATGAGCGCTGGCGGCCAAATCGGGTTTGGCGGCGCATTTCTTGTTTTCCACAGTTGGATGCACGCTTACGAACTACAGATCCTAATTGGCTCGGGCATAATCCTTGCCTTTGGGTTCGGCCTACATGTGTTAAGCTTCTGGTTCGACAGCCACGCGACGAGTTGCGAGCACGACAACCGCGAGCCCAAAAAGTTTCGAGCCGGCTGGATCTTTACGATTGCTCTTCTGTTGTACGCCGCCAATCTTACATTCTATTTTGTTTCCGGGCACGGCTCCGAACCGCCGCGGTTCAACTAGCTAATTTGGTGACACGTGAAGATCGACCAGATCGACCTACACTTCGTTGGCTCAGCGACCGTCGAGACAACGCTCCTGTTCTGTACACCAAGGCAAATAAAGAACCGACTTCCTGCAGCGATTTTTAACTGGCAGTGCTCAACGGTTGTTCGCTGGTGGACGGAATGGCCCGATAGATTGCCGCAACGGTCCAGATTCGTGCGGGCCTGCGGTTAGATCTTGCGGTTAGATCTTAATGTCTGCATGGCAATTCGGTTCGTCTCTGTGCGACCTCTGCAACAACCGCGACCATCGCCTTCCGCTTTCGTGAGAAGCAATCATGCAGCTGGGCAATCTGGATAGGCTGCAAGGGCCATTACCGATTATTAGCGGACCTGTGCACATGCTGCAAAGCACGTCCGCTTGCCGCTTGGACAGCGGACGTTGCCAAGCGCGGAACGCATCTGTCGATCGCCGCTCCGCCAGTTGTTGGCTTCGTTAGCCGTGGCAGGCGCAGCCAGAGTGTTCACAGCCAGCGCCCTTCGGATGTCCTTCGGCACAGGCGTCGCTGCAATAGTTACGCCCGCCCTTCTTCACGGCGTCTTTCACGTCGACAATGCAAACACAGTCGGCGCAAGCGCATTTTTGTTGTGTCACGTTCGTCATCAATCTTATCCTTCCTATGGTTGATCGGAACCGCCATGCTCGTGGGTGAACAGATGATCGATCATGATTTTCAGAACATCGCGGACGCAGTCATCTGCCATCGAATAAAACACCTGCTTGCCCCGTCTCTCCGCACGCAGCATGCGCGCGGCACGCAGCAGCCTGAGGTGATGACTGACCAGCGAGGCTGAGAGATCCAATTCGTTAGCGATTTCGCCAGCGGGGATCTCTTGCTCCAGGCAGGCCAATACAATCGACAGACGGGTCGGATCCGCCAGCAATCCGAAAGTCTCGGCAAGTTGGACAGCCTGGTCTGACTGCAATCGGACACCCTGCATGGTTGAACAATTAAGCAATCATTCAAGTGTTGTCAAGCTTGTTCCGGCCACGCGCTTTCAGAGTTCAACGGCCCCGAAGGCGTCGACCACAAGCAACCATCTGAGATAACGGCTGCCCTGCTTTGTGATCCCGCCAAGTCGTTCCTTGCCTCCGGATGAGTTCTGCCTTGGCACAAGTCCAATCCATGCCGCCATTGCGCGTCCCGACGGAAAGACTTTGGCATCGGGGATATAGGCAACGAGTGCGGTGGCAACGATCGGCCCAATGCCCGGGATCTCTTCTAGGCGGCGGCTCAGTTCGTGCGAACGATGCCAGACCTGGATGCAGTGTTCGAGTTTCTTGATCTCGCGCTGTGTGT
>JBPCWA010000425.1:0-20117 GCA_051009975.1 Hyphomicrobiaceae bacterium | reverse complement strand
ATTCGACTATTCAGAGAACCAGATCCCGGATGTTGCGGCAAAAACTTGAAAGGGAGCGGCATCCTGATCAGATGCAAGCTCTTATTGGACCCTCAAGCGCCATTTGGGACTAACTAGCTTTAGGTACGTCGCAATTGAACAAAGGCGTTTGGCTCCCACGGGCGCAGAGCCAGTATCAGGCTGCATCCTTTGCGCTCGTCGAATGGTGCGGCGACGTCCTCTCGATGCAAGGCGTTGAACTCTCTCGCAACCTGCTCGAGACGGCGGCGGACCACGGCGTTGCTGCTGGAGGTCAACATGCCAACTTGGAACAACAGCGCTTCATCCATCCCGTCGAACCGGCTTTGCATGAATTCATTTTTTACGTTCTCACCGAAGTAGCGCTCGATGGGGCCGTCTTTACGCCAGGCGAAGTTCGGCGCGAGTTTCGGTCGGATGCGATTATTCGGCAGTAGCTCGATCAACCCAAGCCGATCCAATTTCGCCAAGCACTGAATGAGCTGCGCTTTTGTGAAGTCGTAGTAAGTCAAAATGTCTTCGATCAACCAGCCGTTGACGACCAGAACAGCCGTCAGCAGCAAACGGGTGTCGGAGACCAGCTCGCGCTCATGGGCTTCACTCAGCTCCGCAAGTGTCGGTGTGGCGGCCTCGGCCAGACGTACGAGGTCGCCCAGAGTAATATCTAGCGCTTTGCAGATGGATTCTATGCGCGCCAAGCTAAAGTTCCGGCGCGAAAACAAGCGCTTAACACTCGCCTCGCTGAGTTTGAGCAACTGTGCCGCGTCCTTGTAGGTCAGGCCATGTTCTTTCATGGCCCGTTTGAGAGCGTCGATAAGCGCCGCACTGGTAGTCATGTTCGATACCGATTCGAAAAAGTATCGTATAGTAATACTTAAAGGATCGATAAAAGCAACTTGAGATTCAATAGTTGCGCATGTTGGCACCCCTCTCCAGATTTACTCGCAACGGTAGCTGCGGCCGTTCAGCCAAGAGGAGGCCCCTGATGCGACTTTGGAGTCGATTGAATCACCTAGTTATCGCCAATGCCCACGAGGCCTTAGACTCCCTGGAGAACCCGGAGACCATGGCCAAGCAAGTCTTGCGCGATATGGATGACAACATCCGCGAGGCACGCGCTGCGGTTGTCGCGGCAGTGGCCAGCGAGAAACAGCTTGCGCACCAGTTGGAAGTGCACCGCTGTGCTAGCACGAGTTCTGCCGGGAAAGCAGAGACCGCTCTTGCCGAAGCACGCGAAGATCTGGCACGCGCTGCTCTCGAGCGCAAAGTGGAGCACGACCAGATTGCCGATGAGTTGGAGCGGTCCTGGACTAGCGCCAAGCAAAACGCCGACAGTTTGAAGTTGCAGCTCGAGACCCTGATCAAGCGGCGTACCACCGCCAACCGAAGACACCTAACGTTGGCTGCGCGCCAGCGCGCCGCCCGAGCACGCACCGATCTGGCCACGACGCTGTCTCGAGCGGACAGTATCGCAGCTGCTGATGGAACTCTTGCCCGCTGCGAGAGCAGCGTCGAAGCGCTCGAAGCAGAGTCCATCGCCGTAAGCGAAGTCCTCACCGGATCGTCCGGGCCAGAGCGCGAAATCAGCGACTTGCAGATTGAAGCGAAGGTCAACGAAGAGCTTGAGGCACTCAAGACGCGGCTGGAGAAATCGAAGGCAGGCCATCGCGACTAAGTCCGCCCAGATGACAATTTCTCATCACAACCTCAAATTAGGAGTAAGCGATATGTCCACTACCCAAGCAACTCGACTGAACTCGCCAGAATGGCTATTCTTTGTCAAAGCATCCTTTGCGACAGCAATTTGCGCGATGGTCTCGGGCATTGTCCTGCTGCCAGTCGACATGACAACCAAGAGCTTCTTTGGGATGGGTACGCTGTTCTTGGTTGGATCTTGTTTCACGCTGTCGAAGACAATGCGTGATGAGTTCGAAAACCATAAGCTGGTTAACCGTCTGGCAGACGCAAAAGCAGAGCAAATACTCAAGGAGTATGGGGACGTCTAGCACATCCGTGGAGAGGCCGGCGACCATTGCCCAAGGAGGGAGTGGCCGTCGCCGCCCAAGTGAAGGCTTGCTGCATCGCCTGAGGAAAGTCTGAGCGTCTTGTCCGTAGCTCTATGGCGCGTTAATAAAAAATTTGGTACCAGCCGGTTATTAAATCAACTATCTTCGACGACCTCTTGTCAGATAGGTCGTTGAGCCCTAGGCGTGGAAAGGAATCGCACCCTGGTGGGGCGCCCGGTCTTCAAAACCGGTGGGGGGCGTTAGACGTCCCTGGTGGGTTCGACTCCCACTCTTTTCCGCCAGATCGGGCACACGTCCGAGGCCAACCGGACAGAAGATGGCATCTCATATGTATGTGGCGCGATATTTGGCCACCCGCCATGACGCATAGGACGTGGGGCCATCTACCGAACACCTCATATGTGTCTCCAGTCGATGAGAATGCAAACTTCCTGTCGGTCCGCACGCGGGCTCACTGGTGAGTTTGTTGTGAGCTCTAGACAGGCTCAAGTCCAGTTCACGACGAGCTCAAGTAGGCGCGCGGCAAGCTGAGTGCTGACAGGGGAACGACGGAGGTATCACGACGCATAAGCGTTACGGTCGCGGTGAATTGTGAAATAGCCTCACTGCCAGACAACGCACGTGACGCGGTTTGATTGACCCTCCTCTAGGATATCTGGGCTTCCGTCTACATCTACAAGGCGCAGCGCTCTGGCTATTGTCGAGTGAGACTGAGACGCCAGCCGATAGCAAACCCGCGCGACGGGCGTTGATCGAAAGGTGCCCGTTCAACGCCTCTGCGATCCTTTCAATCTGACATTTGGCCGACACTTTGTGTCGAAAGCAGACAAGTGGTGCGCTGTGAGTATGAGACTTTTCTGCCTGCCTGCCTGCCTGCCTGCCTGCCAGGCCTCGACCGAAATGGGAAGGCGGAGATGAGAATGCAGGAATAAGGAGTAAGAAATAAGGAAGTTAGGAACCAAAATGTCGAGACGCCGAAGGGACCCATTGCAAGAGGTCACAACGCATGCTCGTGGTCGATAAAACGCAAGTGCCGGTGGCGGAGCTAGCTGCGGGGTTTTCAATCGAGGCGACGCCCGAGCAAATCACTCGGGAAAAGAGCCTGGAGAATTTGTTGCCTCCAGGGACGGAGGTCTATGTACCGTCATTGCCAGGTTCAGATCCGGGAAATGTGGTCGACGCCTGCGCGCGCCTCATTGCTGCGCAACTCAAACCGGTGCCACATATCGCAGTGCGCACGATCGCGGATGCCAAATCTCTTGAACGCCGGTTGCGCGGTTTGCGAAGTGTTGGTGCGGATCGGTTGCTGCTTATCGCAGGCGACAGCGCTCTTCCTGCGGGCCCTTTCGCAAGCACCTTGGATGTATTGGCGACTGGATGTCTAAAACAACAAGGATTCCGAAAAATTGGGTTTGCTGGTCATCCTGAAGGTCATCCTTGTGTTGACGAACATGATCTATGGCGCGCGCTTTTGGCGAAGTTGTCCTATGCCGAAGAAACCAATTCGAAAATTTGGCTCAATACGCAATTTACATTCGCGGCTCCTTCTATCCACCTTTGGTTGGATCAGCTGGATGCAAGAGGGATTTCCTTGCCCGTCCGTGTTGGGATTCCAGGACCTGCCCAACTGCGGTCGCTCTTGAGTTTTGCGATGAAGCTCGGTGTCGCAACTTCCGCCCGGGCTCTCAGCCGGCGACCCGAAACTACTCAGCTCCTGTTCAGGCAGTGGACGCCGCTCGAGCTCATCTGCGAGTTGGCCGCATATCTGGCATCTCATCCAAAGTCGTCGCTGAGCGGATTGCATGTGTTTTCGTTTGGTGGTTTTGCATACGCTGCCGGTTGGATGCAATCTCTGCAGGTCACAAATATCGAAAATGCCGAAGACGCACAGTCGTCAGGTTGTGCCACGGATCAAGGAGACGTCTTTTGAAGAGACACGCACGTGCAGTAGTCATCGGTGGTGGCGTCGTCGGCGTCTCGATGCTTTACCATCTGGTGCAAAAGGGTTGGTCCGATGTGGTCCTTGTGGAGCGCAAAGAGCTAACTTCGGGATCAACTTGGCACGCAGCTGGGCTCTTACCACTCTTCAACATGAGCTACTCGGTCGGCCAGATCCACAAGTACTCGGTGCAATTATACAAGCGTCTAGCCGAGGATCTCGGTGAAGACATCGGCCTGCGCGCGGTCGGAAATATTCGTCTGGCTATGACCCAAGACAGGATGGACGAATATCACCAGTACGCCGGTGTGGCGAAAACAATCGGGGTTGATCTGGAGTTCTTGACGCCGAGTGAGGTTCAGGAGATTTGGCCGCTTTGTGCCACCGACGGCATTATCGGTGCGATCCGCCACCCAGATGATGGGTATGTTCAGCCTGCCGACCTGACGCAAGCGATGGCTCGACTGGCTCGCGCAGGCGGTGCGGAGATCTACAGAAATACGCTGGTGACGGCAATCAAACGGACGGTAATGGGTGAATGGTGCGTCGCTACAGACAAAGGCGACATTACCTGCGAGCACGTCATCGCTGCTACAGGCAACTTTGCCCGCCAAACCGGTGCGATGGTCGGCTTGGACATACCGGTGGTACCGGTTGAACATCAATACATCGTGACCGAACCACATCCTGCCATTCAGGCGCGACACGCCGAGGGGCTGCCAGAGATGGGCGTACTGCGCGAGTCTGACGGATCGTGGTATATGCGTGAAGAAGCTGGTGGTCTTATACTCGGGCCCTACGAGGTTGGCGCACCTGCTTGCTACATCGACGGGCCTGCAGAAAACAGCGTGTATGAGCTCTTTCAGGAAGATGTTGATCGTCTTGCGCCGCATATTGAATCCGCTATCCGTCGCGTTCCAATATTCGCGGAACTTGGAATTAAGCAAGTCTACAACGGCGCAATTGCCTACACGCCCGATGGGGGCCCAATTGTAGGTCCCGCTTGGGGGCTCAAAAACTTCTGGCTCAACGAGGGTCATAGTTTCGGTGTTACCGCCGCGGGCGGAGCGGGCTGGCAGCTGGCCGAGTGGATCGTGGATGGCGAACCGAGCATCGATATGCTGGGTGTTGATCCGCGCCGATTTGGTGACTACGCGTCGAGAGGCTATCTCGTGGCCAAGAACGAGGAAGCCTACGCCAACGTATTTACAGTCCACTATCCGGACGAAGAGCGCGCAGCAGGACGACCGCTGCGCACCGCACCTTGCTATGATCGGATGAAGGACCTGGGTGCCGTTTTTGGTCAAAAATTCGGATGGGAGCGGCCCAACTGGTTCGCGCCATCGGGAACGCCGCGAGAAGATCACTGGTCGTTCCGGCGATCGCAATGGTTCGAGCATGTCGGAAACGAGTGCCTCAACGTACACGAAAATGTTGGCATACTCGATATGACAGCGTTTGCGAAATGCCGCGTGTCGGGCCCTGGGGCTCAGGCATTTCTCGATCAGTTGTTGGCCAATCGTGTTCCCAAAAAGATCGGCAGTATCGTACTTGCTCACGCGCTTGCACCGGCCGGCGGCGTGCACTCTGAATTCTCGGTTTTTCGTGAGGGACCGGACAGTTTCTATTTGGTCTCCGCAGGTGCCTACCAAAGGCTTGACCACGATTGGTTGGTCAAACATATGCCGCCGGATGGCACCGTCCAGTTTGAGAATCTTACCAGCGCAATGGGCGTGCTGGTAGTTGCCGGCCCCAAAGCCCGCGAACTCATGCAGCGGGTATCACGCGACGATTTTTCTGGCTCTGCGTTCAAATGGTTGACCGGCAAAGATGTTGTCGTCAATTTGGCACCTTGCCGAGCAATGCGCGTCAATTTTGTTGGCGAACTTGGATGGGAGCTGCACCATCCGATTGAATATCAAAACCACATATTTGATGCATTGTGGGCTGCTGGAGCAGATCTTAGATTGAAGCCATTTGGAATTCGAGCGATGGATGCCTTGCGGATAGAGAAATCATATCGCATGCCCGGCGCGGAGCTATCCATCGAATATGCCGCTTTCGAATCTGGTCTTCATAGATTTGTAAATTTGAACAAGGCTGATTTCATTGGGCGGGCTGGCTTGACGCGCTGGCAAGAGCGCGGATTCGAGAACGCTTTCGTGACTGTTGCCGTTCGAGAAACCGTCGACGCCGATCCGGTCGGCAACAATCCTATTTATCGGAATTCGCGGCTTGTCGGTCGGGCCACAAGCGGAAATTACGGGTTTAGAACTCAACAAAGCCTCGCTTTGGCGATGGTCGGTCCTGAGTTTGCTGTCCCCGGGACCGATTTGGAAATCGACATTCTCGGACGACGACACGCTGCGACCATTGTTGGGGAAAGCCCTTTCGATCCAGCAAATGAGCGCCTGAAGGCGTGAGACATACTTTCTAACCCCTTTTCCTTGGCTGGCCTGTCTGCCACAATGTCTCCGATCCGGTCGAAACTGGGAGGCGATATGGCGGGCCAAATTCGGTTTGCAGTCAACGGCACAGATGTGGTGGTGAAGACGAAGGCTTCGACACCACTGTTGTTTGTTCTGCGCAACGACCTGGGACTACGAGGTACGCGTCAGGGATGTGGCGAAGGCGAGTGTGGAGCTTGTACAATCCTGGTCAACGGTAGACCTACCACGTCGTGCAATACGCCCGTCGAGGCTGTGGCTGACGCGAAGATTGAAACTGTTGAATCCTTGATGACAGATTCTGGTGATCACCCTTTGCTAGAAGCAATCGTGGCAGAACAGGCTGGCCAATGTGGTTATTGTCTGGCTGGAATTTTGATGCGGGCAAAAGCGCTACTGGCTAACAATGCGTCCCCCAGCCGAAGTGATTTGGCTTCAGCGTTAGATCAGTCTCTGTGTCGCTGTGGAACCCACAATCGGATTATGCGTGCTATTATGGCGGCCGGTCAGATCATGGCGGCGGGAGGCGACAAGTGACAACAGAGCTTCTCCCTTCGCCTAGCCTGGTGGACAATCCCAATTGCACTGACTGGATTGACCTTTCGGTCGACGGTCGTGTGTTGCTAAAGACCGCAAAGGTCGAAATTGGTCAAGGCATACTGACGGCACTGGTGCAGATTGCTGCCGACGAATTAAGAATCGATCCCTCGCGGTTCGACGTGGTGTCAGGTGATACCAAATTCGGCCCGATCGAAGCTCAGACTTCCAGCAGTTTATCGATCGAGGTGACTGGCCGGGCTGTTCGATACGCGGCTTCGGCCGTCAGAGAACGATTGACAGAAGAAGCCGCTACCTTGTTGCAAGCCCGTGTCGAGGACATCTCGTTCGACGACGGGCACGTTCGCGTCGGTGAAAGAGAGACCCCACTGACCACCTGGTCACTGGCCGCGAAAACCAACCTTGAAGTGCCGATCTTGAATTTCGCGGCGCCGAATTCGGTCAGCGCGCGACGCCTTATCGGGACTTCGATGCCGCGGGTTGATCTGCGTAGCAAAGCGGCGACCCCGGCGTTCATCCAGGACATCTCGCTCGACGGGATGCTGCATGGACGGGTGTTGCAGCCACCGTCATTTGGGAGCCGGGTCGTCAGTTTCGACAGGGCCGCGCTTGCAGAGCGCTTTCCAAATGACAGGATCGTGCAGGATGGCTCATTCATCGGTGTCATTTCCGACGACGAAGCGAGAGCGGCCGCTGCAATTGCGGCGGCTGACCAGATTACGACGTGGCATAGCAGTGAGGCAATCCCGGCCGATATTCTTCAGGCCATTGCTGAAACCGAAGCACCAGAAGACGTTGTTTTAGAAACTGGAAGCGAGGTTGTCCCGGCCGGAAAACGCCTTGCGGTCAGCGTCCGAAAAGCGTTCATGGCGCATGCCTCCATTGCACCCTCTTGCGCCATCGCTACTTGGAATTCTGGTCGCCTGGAGGTTCTTAGCCATTCGCAGGGGCCTCATGGATTGCGCGACGGGTTGGCAATCGCGTTTGGCCTCGATCCAAAGACGGATGTGATTGTTAGGCACAAGCCGGGCGCAGGAACATATGGCCACAGCGGACAGGATGATGTTGCGCTGGATGCAGCGCTACTGGCACGGACCGTCCCGGGCCACTCGGTCAGAGTTGTGTGGTCTCGGGCAAATGACTTCGTAGCAGCACCGCTCGGTCCCGGTATGGCTGTACAAGTTGAAGGGCTTGTTGATGGGGCAGGCAAGATTGTCAGCATGAGTATTTCTTCTCATAGCCAACCCCATGCGCAGCGCCCCGGCCGCGAAGGGCTTGTTGGGATGACGTCTGCCAGTCTGATCGAGAAGTCTTTTCCATGGCGAGCGAGTGATGACGTTCCGCTGGCACGCGGCGGTGGCGCTGAGCGCAACGCTGTGCCACTCTACGCCATCCCTCATCTCCGTGTTTCGAAGCGCATTATTAAGGATTTGCCGATCCGTACATCGGCGCTTCGTGGACTTGGTGCCTGCATCAATTTATTTGCGATCGAGGCGTTTATGGATGATGCCGCTGCTAAAGCGAGCATTGATCCTGTTCGCTTTCGGTTGGATCATCTGAAAGACCGACGGGCCAGGGCTGTGATTTCGCGCGCCGCTGACATGGCGGACTGGCCAGGTCCACTCGATGCTTCTGTCGCACATGGCATTGGTTTCGGTCAGTATAAGAACAAGAGCGCTTATTGTGCAGTGATTGCTCGGGTGGAGCTGGGCGATGATGTTCGCGTCACGCACATGTGGTCGGCCGTTGACGCTGGCGAGGCGATCAACCCCGATGGCATCGTCAACCAAGTCGAAGGAGGCATCATTCAGGCGACCAGCTGGATGCTCAAGGAGGCTATTCAATTTGCGGGTGACCGAGTAACAACGGCGACTTGGTCCGACTATCCCATTCTCAGATTCTCAGAAGTACCCGAAATTGAGGTTGCATTGATCGACCATCCTGATCTTCCGCCCTTGGGCGTCGGTGAGACGTCGATTGGTCCTGCGGCGGCGGCCATTGGAAATGCTGTGTGCCGCGCACTTGGGGTACGAATTTGTGAAATGCCAATTACGCGCGACGCCATCGTGACTGCCTTGAGCACCTGACCGATTTTGCGGCTTCTTGAGTCGTCAAGATGTAAAGTCAATGAACGACGGCAAGAAATAACTTCTGTAAACCCATTAGTCGACAATCAACTACAGAGTAAACTACAGAGTAAATCGCAGAACTAATCGACAGAGGGTATCACCATGAGCGAGCGCCCGCCCGTCATTGATTGGATGTCCGACTGGGATCACATGGACGCGCGCTGGACCAATGACCCTTATTCGGTTTGGAGCGAGGTCAGATCGGCGACTTGTCCGATCGCGCGTACTGCGCGTTACGGCGGTGCCTACCTCCCCACAACGTTTGACGACATCCGCGATATTGCCCTGAACACCGAGCATTTTTCTTCTCGGCAAGTGGTCTTGCGGGAACACCACCCCATTGATCTTGGTGGCGCGCCGCCGATCACCACCGATCCTCCAAAACACGAACTAGCACGGCGTGCTATCATGGAGCCGTTTTCGCCCTATCACATCAAAAAGAAGATCCCGCGAATACGAGAAATCTGCAACGTTTTGATCGATGCGTTCATCGACAATGGTAACTTCGACGGTGCGTCAGATTATGCGCAGCACATTCCCGTGCATGTCATCGCGGATATGCTGGGACTTCCACACTCTGACGATGAGCAATTCCGAACCTGGATCAAGCAAATACTCATTACAGGAGTTCATGACGAACGAGTCTTGAACACTGCGTTGCTGGAGATTACCGAGTATTTTCGAGGTCACGTAGAGGCCCGGCGACGTGCACCCGGCGAAGATTTCATCAGCCATCTTGCCCGGCAAACATATGAGGACGGAGAACCATTTAAGGACAAGCACATTCTCGGCACGCTGCGGCTTATACTGGTTGCCGGTATCGATACGACGTGGAGTGCCATTGGCTCGTCGATTTGGCATTTGGCTCATGTGCCGTCAGATCGGGAGCGACTATCGCAAGATCCGGAATTCGCCCGCACTGCGGTCGAAGAGCTACTGCGGGTCTACGCACCGGTTACGATGGCCCGCTTCGTTGCTAAGGACATCAATATAAATGGTTGTGCTATGCGGGCTGGAGAAATGGCACTCTTGCCTTTTCCAGCCGCCAATCGAGATCCGACGTGCTTCGCCGATGCGGATAGTGTGGACTTTGATAGGCAAGACAGTCATCGCCACGTTGCGTTCGGTATTGGCATACACCGCTGCGTGGGAATGCACTTGGCGCGGATGGAGCTCACAGTCGCGCTTCAGGAGCTTTTGAAGCGCGTGCCCAACTTCCAATTGGCAGGTAAGACCACATGGTCTCAGGGTGCTGTCCGCGGACCCAGATCGTTACCGTTGGTGTTTAGTACATGTTGAATGGCACTAACGATGAGGGAGTATGCGATATGTCAGAGACCTTGGATCCGCTGGTACTGGATCTTGTAGAGTGGGTAGCGCGCGAGCCAAGACCTTATCGAGACGTTCTTGATACCTGGCGAACGTCGTGCCCTCGTTTGACGGTCTGGGAAGATGCGGTCGATCGTGGCCTGCTTACCCGCCTGCTGTGCGATGGTCGCGAAATGGTGGTGGTCACGGATGATGGTCGCGCGTTCCTGTGTCAGAGTGGACGAAACTCGACGCCCTAGCATTCCGTCTCTCTTCGAGAACGATCTGAACTGCGGGTCGGGACGCGCCGAAGCACCGGCAGTCTGAATAGCTCAATTGTCCGAGGCGTCCTCTTCGGAGCTTGGGGGGGCGGGTCTACGTAGTGGGGGCGGCGGCCGGAGGCCAAGCGGATAGCCCTCCAAGAGCTGCGTTAGCCGCAAATTGAGGTGCTTGGTGTTATCCGACCAAAACTGTGGATCGCGCCTAAGTCCTGCTCTTAGGCGAATCTGAGAGGTTGGCATGAAGGATGCCAGTTCGATGTCCAGTAGGGCGTGACGGCCAACCATCGCGGCCGCTGACTTGCGCATCGGTCCGTAGGGCCAAAGGCGCGCTTGTCGAGCCAGCATCGGCGCGGACGTTGCCAACGCGATGAAATCTTTTGCCATAGATTTGTCTTTTGCTTCGGCCGATATCGCCCAAGATCCATAATCAAAAATGTGTCCGTCCCAAAGAGCAGTTACCCCACCCGCAATTGTCTTGCGGAAGGCTCTGCCGCTGTAAGCGAACGCGAACGCGGCTGCACCGGACTCGAGTTGCGCAATGGCGTCGATGGGATCGTCCACCCAAACGATGTGCGGCAAAAGCTGTTCAAGACGCTTGAACAAATCATCCAATCGCGCTTCATCTGTGAGCGTGGCATAAACCTCATTTCGCGGAGTTCCTGCAGCCATAGCCAACGCCTCGAGAAGATTCTCGGCCCGCCTTGGAATTGCGCGCTTGCCGCGGAAGCGCTTTGTATTGAACACGTCGGCGAGTGTTTTGGGCTTGGACTTCTCGAACTTTGTCAAGTCAACCAAAACTAATGATGACCAAGCAAAACTTCCAACGCCGCATTTCGTGAGCCCACCTTCGATGAAATCCTGGGCACCGCCTTCACCATCGGCGCCTCGCGGCAAGTCGATGGGCTGAATTGGTGAATAAGTGCCGGTCTTGCAGCCGTTAAGAAGCGTTTCTTGGTCCACCTCGACAATATCGAATGCGCCGTTGTCCTGTTCGGCCGGGGCGGCTGCTATCCTCTCCAACTTCACCCCGAGCTGTGACTCGATACTCTTGAAGATGGCCTGTGATTGTGCTTGGCCGTAGGCTCCGCCCCAGCTGGAGATGCGCAATTTTCGCTCAGCATGATCGGTATCAGTGGCAGCGTGGTTGCGGGTGTCGCTGCCGATGTTGGCAAGGGTTTCTTTCGCGACAATTGAGGAGGGTTCGGATTGGCTGCGAGCCGTCGCAGTTTCGCCGATTACTTCACGACTGGCATTGCGTGCTCCATTCGCTTCACTAGCACCATCAGCTGTGCTGGACTGGCGTGTTTCAACTTCGTCGCCAGCTTGCGTTGCGGCGTCTCGTGCAACTGGCATTGATCGACTTACTTGGCCATTTGTCTCTTTTTCCTCGGGCGCACTTTCGCCCACGCTTTGGCGTTGATCCTCGATGGACCGAGGAAGGTCCTTTTGCGATAATTCTGCGGTCGCCTCGTCGGATGCTGCGAAGGCATTCTCAGAAGAGATCTTGGACCTTTCTTGGTCTATAGTTGCCGTCAACTGCTTACTGTTGTGCGAGCGTCGAGCGTTCTCCAGACCGTTCTCTGCCTCTGCCTCTGCCTCTGCCTTCTGCTCCGAATGCGTAGCTGTTGCGTTCTCGTGATTGCGCTCCCTGCCCGGTTCCGCGTACGCAGAGTGGGACACGATCATTAGTAGGGCAGCTGCTGTACAAAAAATTGCGGACTTCGGGCTGATCACGATACGGTCCCTTATGAAGCAATAGTGCATCATGGCTATGTGCGGCTGAGGGCGACAAAAAAATGTTTCACACATTTTTTCTGACAAACTGACCCAAATCTTATCCATCTGTCACCACTCCAATCTGGATGAACTTCGAACGGGTCGAGTTGTCGGGACCCAACGGAAAACGCTACCTGTTGCGGGATACAGTCATAAGGCTTGGCGACAGGCTCTGGTGGTGAGACTCATTCACAAACCCCCGATTGTGCAAAAGCGTGGCCTAGGGCCTAAAAACGTCGGACGAGTAGAACTGGGCGTCGATTTCTTTGCTATGCATGCCAAACGTCTGCTCGCTCAGTATCTCTGCGAATTCCTCCGCGTTTGCGACCGTGTCTTCAATTGATATCTGTGGGGTTGCCCAATATCCATCGAGGGAAATTAGTCGACCCTGAATAGGTTCAACAAGGGCCGGCTTGGTCTGTCGATCAGTCAATTTCTCCTGCGCATGAATTGCGGCACGCAAGTTCCATTTGCGGGTCGCAAGGTCGGCGCGACAGGCGAGCCTAATAATCTGATCGTCAAACATTGCGATCAGATTTTGGCAAGTGGCCTCTCCCCTGTCTAACTTCAGATCGACCTCGAGCGAGTCGAGTTGTGATGTGCGCTGCGACGCATCGAGAAAGATCTGATACGCACCATCCTGACCAGACGGAATCTTCTGCTTGGAAAGGGATGTGAGGTCGAGCGCAACTGTTGTCGGTTCGTCAGCAATCAGCTTGATCCGCCCTTTTAAAGTCTGCAGTGTTGGTTGCAAAGGGCTCGCCGTCGCATCGAGGTCTGCAGTCAGTGTGGCGCGTCCCTCAATGCCGCGTACCCCGAACAGGGCGCTGAAAATATCGCCAAGCGGCGCATTTACCAACTTACCTCTCACGGTAGTTTGAGGTACCCGTCCATTGAAATCGACTGTCATTTGCCCGTGAGCTGAGCCGCCGGTATAAGCCAGACTTGCAAGTTGCGCGGATATTTTGCCAGATTTGACGGAGATGGTGGCAGCAGCTTTGCCAAGCGCTATGCCGCCGACGGTCGTCCGCTTTGACGATAGACGCAAGTCCGATTCGATGTGGCTGAGCAGTGGTAATGACCACACTTCGGATGCCGCGCGCCACCACCGTTCTAGGTAATTCTGTTGTTGAGTTTGCTCGGCATTAAGCAGATTGGACAAGTCGAGTTCTTCGAACGCTAGGGTACCGGACAGCTGCGGCAGGTCCTTCGTATGCTTGAGCGATACCGCTCCGACGCCCTTATGGGCGCCAACGTCAACCGTGGCGCGATCAAAAGATAGAGCCCTGTCTGTCCATGACAGCGGACCAGACAGCGCGACGCCCGAAGCCCTTGGAGCGTCAGGCACGATCGCGCCGAGCGCGCGCGCGAGATCGACAATGGAAGGAACTTCAATTTTGCTGTCGCCTTCAAGTGAGAACACTTCCTTACGTGCAACGTGGCCGTTAAAGGCAATTCGCAAGAGCGGGCTCTCCAATGCGAGTTGAACCGGCATGAGGGTTCCATCGCTTTCCACCGCTGCAGTCGAAAATGACAGTCTGGCTGTTTGGCCTCGCCAGTAGGCTGTACCCTCTCCGCTGATTGCGCGATCGCCTCGACGAGATACGCTCAGGTTGACGTCGAGAATTTGCTCAACGTGTCCGCTCGGCAAAACGAGAGAGATGCGTGCGTTGCGGACGGACAATGTCGCAAACTTCAATCGGATCAACGCCTTTAGTATGGGCGCAGAAAGTGTGTAATGCCGGCGGTTCTGACGGCCACGTACCATCGTGCGTTCCGCGCCGGTCTCAATATGTACACGCTCGAGAACCAGGTCCGCTTCCCCAGCCTCCAAAAGTCGGCGCGCCTCGGCACCGGTCAGGTGCTTGCCCTTAGGCGAGATCTGGATGAGACGACCGGATGTTACAATAGTGTTGGTGTGCTGATGTAATAGGATCGGCAGGCCTATTTGGAAACTGTCACGCGGGGCAGCGTTCACGCCAGTCGAATCGAGATCGAAACGTAAGCGACTCGTGTCAAGAAAAAGTGTGACACCAAATCCGGCAATCAGCCAGAATGCTGCAATAAAAATGGCCACCAAGGGCTTGTTTGTGTGCCTAAGTCCTGTCATTGCAGCTCGCGCAGCCCGGCCGTTTTCCCAGTTTCGCTCTCAACAGACTTTACATCCGGGGGTGGTGCACTTGCGATCAGTTGCATTAGCTGTTGGCTGCAATGCGGTCAGCCACCAGCACCCCCAGCTCGACTCCGCTCGCAAAACCAACGCGCGTACCCTTGACGGCGCCATCTGGCTCGCGAATCGCGTCGAACGACACTTGACACTGCTTACCACGAATCGTTTCTAGACCGTCTGGTGCACTAAGGCGAGCTGTTTGTTACAGAATATAACTGTTATCTACGGTTGAGCGGCGCGACGGGCCCGAG
Organism: Hyphomicrobiaceae bacterium; assembly: GCA_051009975.1. Classification (GTDB taxonomy): domain Bacteria; phylum Pseudomonadota; class Alphaproteobacteria; order Rhizobiales; family Hyphomicrobiaceae; genus Tectiglobus. The sequence goes on along the minus strand of JBPCWA010000425.1, from coordinate 5,213 downwards.
CAAGGTGTATTTTCGGTGCGTTCTCAACCTGCCTGGCGCTGAGCTGCTGGATCAATTTTGGTTCAACTGATTGGACCACGAAATTTTCGTACTGACGGCCTAAAATGGCTAGGTCAGCGCGGCATGGTTGTGAGAAGTTTTGGCAGTTGGCCTGTCACACCCGCTGCTTCACTGACAATCAGGGCCTTGACACTGGGCAATTGGTCGATAACTCCCAAACCGATCTCCCGCAGGGAACGGACTAGCGGTTGATCGATAGTGAAGACTCGATTGAGCCCGTCGAAGACGCCGGCCGACAACGTTGAGTCGAACCGACGCCATTTCTGGTAGCGATCGAGGACGATATGATCACCCAAATCAAGGCCCAATCGGGCACCATCTGCTAAGCATTCAGCAAGAGATGCAATATCGCGGATGGCAAGGTTCAATCCTTGACCGGCGATCGGATGGACTACATGAGCGGCGTCGCCAACAAGTGCTAATCGGGTGCCAACGAAGACGCGTGCCACGCTTAGCGATAAGGGGAAGCTTTTGCGCGAGCCGGCCAAGGACAGTGGTCCGAGCCTGCCACCAAATCGCAAATCGATCTCGTTCAAAAAGTCGTCATCATCCAATGTAAGAATTTTCTTGGCCCGGGCGGTCTGCTCCGACCAGGTGATGCACGATTGATTGCCAACCAAGGGCAAAATTGCAAACGGCCCAGCTGGCAAGAAGTGTTGGACAGCGAGGCCGTGGTGCGGCTGCGCATGTCGGACCGTAGTGACGATACCGATCTGATCGTAGTTCCAGCCAACGGTCTCGATGCCGAGGCGCTTTCGCAACGCACTGCGTGGTCCGTCGGCACAGACCACAAGCCCCGCATGACACCCCTGTTGTCCATTGATAGCGACGTCGGTGTATCCAGGGCGAGACGACACATCATTGACCAGCCCGTTTTGGATTATGCTGACGCTGGATCTCAGATGCAGAACGTCCGCGATAGCGCGACCAAGCTCGGCAGCTGGAACGATGTACGATGCCGGCAGGCCAGTATCTAGGATATTATTGTAGGTCAATAAGACCGGCCGTACTCCCGCTTCAAGGGGCGAATCGCTCAACTCGATCCGCATGACGGGCTGAGCCGTGTCCTCAATTCGTTGCCAAATCCCGAGATTGTCCAGGAACCGTCGAGAGGAGGCGGAAATAGCGAAGGCGCGCGGGTTGGTGCGGTCTTTCAGGTGTGAGTACTCAGGTCCAACCACCGTAATGCTAATATCGCCTTCGAAGACCGTCTCAAGGGCCAAAGCGAGCAGCAAGCCGCTGTAGCCGGTACCGACAATGCAGATGTCACTGTAGTCAGAGCGAGGTGGTGACACTTGATACCTCGAAGTTTGCGTTCGGCGGAAGGGTTATGGTTTCGCTTATTGTGGTGTCGCCTATGTTGTCTTGTTGCCTAGTCTGTTTGACGATGGACGTCATTGCAGCACGAGACGGGATGGGCATGCGGGTTTTAATGGTCTACGGTGGCCCCAATTCGAGTGGAGCCGAGATCAACTATGTCGCATTCGCCGCCCGAAACAAGTGGCGCCCTTTCTGCTCTCTTGGACTTACTTGATCTGGAGCAGCTGGAAGTCAACCTCTTTCGAGGCGTGAGCCCGCAAATCGGCTGGCAGCGCGTTTATGGGGGGCAAGTTTTGGGGCAAGCGCTCGTCGCCGCAGCTCGGACCGTCGCGGCCGACCGAGCGGCCCACTCGCTTCATGCCTACTTTCTTGTCGGTGGGGATCCAGACCATCCTATAGTCTATGACGTCGAGCGGGTTCGCGACGGTGGGAGCTTTACCACACGTCGCGTGCGAGCCATTCAGCTCGGTCGACCAATATTTGTGATGAGCGTTTCGTTTCAACGATACGAGGAGTCGTTCGACCACCAGTCGGATATGCCGTGCGTTCCGCCGCCGGAAGAGCTGCCGAACGAACGGGAAATTCGAGACCGATTCCTAGAACACTTGCCGCAGTCCATGCGAAATTATTGGAACCGCGAGCGACCCATTGAAATGCGTCCCGTCAACCCCAGCCGATATGCTGAGCGCACTACCGCGCAACCGCAACAGAACATCTGGATGCGCGCAAATGGCGCGCTACCGGACGATCCAAGGCTACATCAGTGCGTGCTCGCTTATGCCTCGGATTTTACATTGTTGGACACAGCTTTGATCGCCCACGGAAAACTGCTGTTTGATGGCGATATTCAGTTGGCTAGCCTGGATCATGCGATGTGGCTGCATCGCCCGTTTCGTGCGGACGATTGGTTGCTCTACGTGCAAGATAGCCCCTCAGCCTTCGGCGCGCGCGGCTTCTGTCGCGGTAGCGTGTACACCCGCGAGGGTCGGCTTGTCGCGTCTACAACCCAAGAGGGACTAATTCGACGGCGCATCGATCGCGCATCTGATTAAAAATCAGTCAAGTCAACGTAACTGCCTAAAAAAACGCCATACCCTTGGACTTGGGCTGCATAATATTTTGGCAGATCCTTGATTTTGTCATTGTGAATCAGATCATTAGCCGGTGCGATGTGGAGTTGGCACGCAGCTTGATAACCGACTTACCATTGTCCCGCCGCACGCTCAGGGCGAAAGGATTCGCGCGTTCATTGCCGGCAACAACGCAATAACGGTAGGACGCTAAGAAAGAGGTCAGGTATGAAGCTTGTAACGGCGATCATCAAACCGTTCAAACTCGACGAAGTGCGCGAGTGTCTCACATCGCTTGGGTTTGAAGGTATGACGATCACGGAAGTGAAGGGTTACGGGCGTCAAAAGGGGCACTCCGAAATCTACCGTGGTGCCGAGTACGCCGTTCATTTCCTTCCCAAAATCAAAATCGAGGTTGTCGTAGCGTCGGATGACGTCAGCAAAGCCGTGGAAGCGATTGGCACTGCTGCGAAGACCGGTCAGATCGGTGACGGCAAAATATTTGTTTCGACCATCGAGCACACCGTCCGCATTCGGACGGGTGAAGCCGACATCAGCGCTATCTAGTTGGGAGATCAGCCAGTGAAAAGAATGTCTCACAATCTTCGGCTCGCAGCCGCCTTAGTGGTTGCGACCGTCATCGCAACAGCACCTGGATTCGCTCAGGAGGCGACCGTCGAGCCCGGCGCGCTTCAAAAGGAGGTCCAGTATGTCTTCAACACGCTCTTGTTTCTGATCGGCGGTTTTCTTGTGATGTGGATGGCCGCAGGCTTCGCGATGCTCGAAGCCGGGATGGTGCGCACCAAGAACGTGGCGATGCAATGCACAAAGAATATCGCGCTCTACTCCTTGGCAGGGTTGGCGTTTTGGCTGATCGGCTACAACCTCATGTATCCGGGCGACGGCAACTGGATTGTCGAAAATGTCATCGGCAAGGTCGCGCCAGTAACGATACCCGATCCGGCCAGCGACACTGCCAATGCCTATTCGACGGGCTCTGACTGGTTCTTTCAGATGGTGTTCTGTGCAACGACCGCATCCATCGTCTCCGGAACATTGGCCGAGCGAATCAAGCTTTGGCCGTTCTTGATCTTCGTCGTTGTCCTTTGCGGGGTCATCTATCCGATTCAGGGATCATGGGAATGGGGCACGGGTTGGCTCGATGATATGGGTTTTTCTGACTTCGCCGGTTCGACATTGGTGCATTCGACTGGTGGTTGGGCCGCGCTCGTTGGTGCTATCGTTCTTGGAGCTCGCAAGGGCAAGTATGGCCCCGGGGGCCAGATCAACCCGATGCCGGGTTCGAATATGGCGTTGGCAACGCTTGGCACTTTCATACTTTGGCTGGGCTGGTTTGGGTTCAATGGTGCTTCTCAATTGGCCATGGGAACGATCGCGGATGCTTCATCAGTGTCCAAGATCTTCGTAAACACGAATATGGCTGCAGCAGCTGGTGTGATTGTGGCTATTGTCCTCAATCAAATCATCTACGGCAAAGTCGATCTTACGATGGCTTTGAACGGTGCACTCGCGGGCCTTGTTTCCATTACGGCCGAGCCACTGACGCCGGCGATCTGGCAGGCGGTGATCATTGGTGGCGTCGGTGGCTTGATTGTCGTCGCAGCAGTACCGGCTCTTGACAAGCTAAAAATTGACGACGTCGTCGGCGCAATACCGGTTCATCTTTTGGCTGGCATTTGGGGGACTATCATTGTCGCCTGGACCAACACGGATGCCAGTTTTGTTACGCAGATTATTGGCGTGGTTAGCATTGGAATATTCGTATCGGCCGCCAGCCTGGTGACGTGGTTCGCCTTGGCGAGCACGCTGGGACTGCGTCCATCCGAAGAGCAAGAATTCGAAGGGCTGGACAAGGCTGAAATCGGTTTGGAGGCCTATCCCGAGTTTGGCTCTGGCAGCCAGCGGATTTAACGGGATCAGCCAGCGCGGGTCGCTTCGCGCTGGCTCCTTATGCCTAACAAGAAGTTGGGCCTTGCTCGAATGGCCTATGCCAAGATGCGCAAATATCGTCCTGGTCGAAAATGGCGAATGACGAGCAGCAAGTCTCTCATGTTTAGCGCGACGCAACCATCCGTCGGCTGAAGCTCCCCGTCGGGTCGTTCGCGCGCGATGTGCAGGAAGATTGCGCTTCCGAGTCCTTGAATGCGAGGGCGATCATTGTAGCCGAGGATCACCACCACATCGTATAGGCCGTCCTCTCGCCACAAGCTCTCGGCGCTGGCCGAGTAGGGATGGCGGACGGCACGATTGTAGTTTCTGTCGCCAGGTGCATCGCACCAACCGTAGCTCGGGCGCACGGATCTGGCGTGCCACACGGTGGGGTGAGGCAAGGGCAGTCTTTTGTCATGGCGAAAAAAGACTGAACGGCATGCCCAGCGTCCGATGGGCGTGATGCCGTCTCCCTCGCGTTTCGAAACACCAGATCCGTTTCGCCCCAGTGCGCAAGGAAAACGCATATGGTCGATTGTTAGCCACCCCTTGGTCTGATTGCGATTGAGGCTTCTGACCACAAGATCAGCGTTGTAGTTCTCGATCACGACTATTCCTCACGACTCGCGCCTTAGTCCTCATGTTCCCATGCCTGACATTCTGGCGTGCCTGGACCGGCAAGACCAGTGGTGGCCCAAGGAGCAGCGGACGATCAATGATGCCTCTGGGATGATGCCTCTGGGATGATGCCGACAGGACGATGCCTCTGGTGGCATACCTGGCGCGTCATGAGTGGCAGGCGCACGAATGCGG